>CAZYLP010000032.1:3762-22344 GCA_964648345.1 uncultured Planctomycetota bacterium | reverse complement strand
AGGCGGCGTGCTGCTCGAGGTAGTCGGGGAACGGGACGCAGTCGCCGTCCGCGAAGACGAGCCAGTCGCCCGAGCTCGCGCGGACGCCGAGGTTCCTCACCGCCGCCGCGCGGAAGCCGTCGTGCTCGTGGCGCGCGTGGACGAGCCGGAGGCGGCTCGCGTACCCGTCGCAGACCGCCTTCGTCTCGGGCCCCGAGCCGTCGTCGGCGACGACGACCTCGAAGTCCTTGAACGTCTGGAGCGTGTAGCCCTCGAGCACGCGCGCGAGCTCGGTCGGACGCTCGTACGTCGAGATGATGACGGAGACCGCGGGCGCCATGGCGGCGCCAGTATACGGTCCCGTCTAGCGCGAACCGATCGCGCCCAGCATCCCGCGCGTTGCAACGGGCGGGATCGTGAGGGTTTCCGTCGAGAAACCCGCGAGGTTGATCCCGCGCATGCCGACGAACGCGAGGAGCCGGACCTGGCCGCGCGCGTCGGCCGGGAGCGTGAGCTCGAACGGCCGGTCGCGCGGGATCGCGATGCGTCCCGCGAAGCGGCCGTCCACCTGGGCGATCACGTACTCGGGGTGCCACGCCATGATCCCCGCGTCCTGACGAGCGCTCCGGACCGTGCCCGTGACGACGGCGCTGTCCCCGCGCCGCTCGATCGTGGCGTTCACGGTCCAGAACTGCGCCGCGCACTGGTCGCCGAGGTCCCGGCACGACGCCTTGAGGGTCCTCGCCTGGGCGAGGAACTCGTCGAGCTGGGGCGCGATGAAGACGCGCGTCAGCCGGGGCCAGGAGCCGGTCCATGCGCCGTCGTCGAGGCGGAGCGTCCTCGTCTCGCCCGGCTTGTCGGGGTCGTAGATCGAGAAGCTGTTGCCCGAGGCCGCGAAGGCGACGACCGCGTGGTTCAGCCCGTAGCCCTCGAGGATGATGACCTGCGGGCCGCCCGATGCGATCGCCTGACGCAAGCGGGCCGCGGTCCCCGCGAGGTCCGATCCGCCGCCTCGCGCCGCGACGTACTGAGCGCGGAAGAGGACGTTCGTCTTGAGACGGTCCTCGTAGTAGACGTGCGTGGCCACCGCCTGCGCCTCCGCGGCCTGACCGGTGAGGCGCTGCTCGCCTCGCCGTCGGGCGCGGAAGTTCGCGATCGCGGTGACGGACATGCCGAAGCACGTCCCTCCCGCGTTCACGTAGTTCGGCTGGTTCGCGAACGGAACGCCGTCGAGCCTCGGGTCGAAGCCCTGCGCCATGCATGGCGCAGCGACCCCCAGGATCGAGACGATTATGAAAAGCCCTGTCTTCCCTATCATGTTGGGGGGTAGGGCATTCCGCGGGCCGAGACGCATCGATGCTCGCGGCGAGGGTTACGCGCTCGAGGGTGCAGCCGTCGTGATCAACGCGTGCGCGGGTTGCGCAAACTAGCGGCGCTTCGTGACGAGGATGTCCTCCATGACGAGGAACTCGAGGCCGCTCCCGTAGAACATCGCGAGCGCATCCTTCGGCGTCATGACGACCGGCTCGCCGCGGCGATTGAGCGATGTGCTGATGACGACGGGGAGGCCGGTCAGGCGCTGGAACTCGGAGATGAGGCGGTGGAAGCGCGGGTTCGTCTCCTTGGAGACGAGCTGCGGGCGAGCGGTCCCGTCCACGTGGACGATCTCCGGGACGCGGTCCTTCCACGCCGGGTTCACGGCGAACGAGTGGGTCATGAAGGGAGATGGGTGCGAAGAGCCGAGGATGTCCGGCCCCGCCTCCTCGAGCAGCGAGGGGCAGAAGGGGCGCCACCGCTCGCGGTACTTGATGCGCGCGTTGATGTCGTCGGCGGTGCCCTTCTTCCCCGGGTGGCCGAGGATCGAGCGGTTGCCGAGGGCGCGCGGGCCCCACTCCATGCGGCCCTGGAACCAGGCGACGACCTCCCCCTTCGCGAGGAGCTCGGCCGCGCGCGCGGGCGCGTCCTCGAGCCGCTCGTACGGGATCCGGAGCGAGTCGAGCTCCTTCGCGACCTCGTCGGTCGTCGTGCGCGGCCCCCAGTACGCGTGGCGCTGCGGCTTGATCCTGTCGCCGCGGCGAGCCGCGACGTACGACGCCGCGCCGAGAGAGAGGCCCGAGTCGCCGGCGCCCGGCTGCACCCAGAGCTCGTCCACGAGCGGGTGAGCCATGAGCTTCCGGTTGAGGATCACGTTGAGGGCGCAGCCGCCCGCGAAGCAGAGGCGGCTCGTCTTCTCGAGGACGGGCTTCAGGTGGTAGTCGACGAGCTCGAGCGTCGCGTCCTCGAGCTTCTTCTGCACGGCGGCCGCGATGTGGATGTAGGGCTCGTCGATGTCCTCGTTGTCGCGCGGCGGCCCGAAGCGCTCGACGAGCTTCTTCCCGAACGGCTTCGCCGGGTCCCAGCGCTTCTCGCGCGGCGTCCAGACGTAGTCGGTGTCGATCCTGAGGTCGCCGTTCTTGACCGTGACGATCCCGTCGAGGTCGATCTTCGAGGCGTCGCCGTAGGACGCCATGCCCATGACCTTGTACTCGCCGTCGTTGTGCTCGAAGCCGAGGTACTCCGTCATCGCGGCGTAGAAGAGGCCGAGCGAGTCCGGCTTCTGGATCTCGTGGATCTTCTCGATGCGGCCGCGCTGGCCGAGGCCGAAGAGGCACGTCGTGATCTCGCCCATGCCGTCCACGGTGAGGACGGCCGACTCCTCGAAGCCGGAGAAGTGGTACGCGGAGCTCGCGTGGGCGAGGTGGTGCTCGACGCACTCGACCTCGATCTTGCCCGGGGCGACCCCGATCGCGGAGAGGGTCGCCTCGAGCTTCTCCATGCGCCGGCGCTGCTGGCGGCGCGCGCTCACGAGGGCCTTGAGCGCCTTGCCGGGCCGGCGGGCCAGAGCGCGCGCGACGTACTTGAAGCGGTTCTGCTCGATGGACGCGATCGACCACGGGTAGGCGACGACGTCGATCTGATCTGGCCGGATCCCGGCCACGTCGAGGCAGTACTTCACCGCGTCGACGGGGATCTCGCCGATCGCGTGCTTCCGCCTCGAGAACCGCTCCTGCTCGACGGCCGCGACGATCTCGCCGTCCACCAGCAGCGCCGCGGACGGGTCGTGCCAGAAGGAGCAGCTGATGCCCAGGACCTTCATGTCGGGTATAACCCTAGCATGAGTTTCACCCGGAGAGCCGCGCTGGCCCTGCTCGTCCTCACGTCGCTCGCGGCCGGCGGCTGCGGGATCATCCGGCCCTCGAAGAAGGGCACGCTCTCGTGCTCGTGCGGCGGCACCGGCTGCGACTGCGCTCACTGCAAGGGTGAGCAGAGCGGTTGCTCCTGCACCGCGACCGACGCCTACCCGAACAACAAGGTCGGCGAGCCGGGCGATTGAGCTCGGACGGCCTCGACCCGCGTCACATCGAGGAGGTCCTGGCCCGGACTCTGGCGGAGCGGCTCCTCTCGAGCGCGCACACGCTCCACTGCGAGTCCGCGGTCGTGCTTCTGCGGACGCGCGTCGATGAGCGCTTCCTCGTCCGCTCGCCCGTCGGGTTCGACGCCAAGGTGCTCCTCCAGCTGGCCGAGGTCGCGAGCACGCGGCCGCGCGCGCTCCCCGAGTTCTATGCCGCGAGCGGCTACCGCTCGTGGGGCAGCTTCCCGCTCGAGGTCGAGGGCGTGAAGGCGGGCGAGCTCCATCTCCTCTCGCGTCTCGCGGCGGAGGTCCGCGCGGAGCCGGCGACGGCGCTCGCGCGCGACCTCGGGCCGCTCGCGTTCGCGCTCCTTGGCCTCGAGGCCGCGCGCGCCGCCGAGGAGCGCGGCGACGTCACGGCGCAGGTCGCGCGCGGGCTCCTCCACCAGCTCGAGATCTCGTCGCTCTTCCCCGACCTCATCCGTCTCGTCGCGAGGCTCTGTCCGTGCGACGCGGCGTCGGTCGCCATCTACCACCCGGAGCGCGAGAGCTTCGAGCTCGTCGCGGTCTACGGGCCGCACCTCCCGCCCGCGATCCAGCCGGGCGTCGTGATCCCGGCGAGCGAGACGCCCATGCGCGACGCGTGGACGACCGGTCAGATCGTGTCGGACCCCGACGGCAGCACGAGCCCTTACCCGCGCGCGCGGAGGGTCGCGGGCGCGGGGATCGCATCGGCCCTCTACATCCCGGTCGGCGAGCCGCGGCGCGCGCTCCTCTGCGTCGGGCACCAGGTGCCGCACCGCTTCGGCGACGAGGAGGTCGCGCTCTACCGCTCCTTCGTCCCGTTCCTCGAGATCGCGCTGAGGAACGCCGAGCTCGTCGGGAAGATCCGCGCGGCGTACCGCGAGCTCGATGCGACGCAGGAGCGGCTCGTCCGCGCGGAGCGCCTGCGGGCCCTCGGAGAGCTCGCCGCGGGCGTCGCCCACGACGTCGGGAACGCGCTCGCCATCGTCGCGAGCCACGCCGAGCTCATGGCCCGGCGCGCGACCGACGCCGAGACGCGCGAGATGGTCGCGTCGTGCCTTCGGTCCGTCGAGGACGGGACGCGGGCCGTGAAGCACGTCCTCGACATGGCGCGCGGCGAGACTCCTCACCGCGGCGCCACCTCTCACTACGTCCTCGACGCCGTCGTGCGCGAGGCCGTCCTCCTCGCCGCTCCGCGCGCGAAGGCCGCGGAGCAGAGGGTCGATCTCGACGCCCTCCTCCCCATGCCCGAGGCGCCGGGCGTCGCGGGCGAGGTCAAGGAAGCCGTGCTCAACATCATCCTCAACGCCCTCGACGCGACGCCGCACGGCGGGACCGTCTCTCTCGCGACGTGCGTCGTGGAGCAGGCCATCGTCCTCGCGGTCGAGGACTCGGGGCCCGGCGTGCCGGAGCCCCTCCGCGAGCGGATCTTCGAGCCCTTCTTCACGACGAAGGGCCCCGGTCACGTGGGCCTGGGTCTGGCCCAGGTCGCGCGCGCCGCGCGGCAGCTCGGCGGGTCCGTGCGCGTCACGCAGGGGAGCCTCGGCGGAGCCCGCGTCGAGCTGAGGTTGCCGCTCACCGAGATCGGCTCCGGTCCCCACGAGCTGCCCCGCGTCGAGTCACCCGCGCGGCGCGGTCACGGCGTCGAGGTCCTCCTCGTCGAGGACGAGGCGTCGCTCCGCAACGCCCTCTCCGCGCTCCTCGGCCTCCGGGGCCACGAGGTCGTGACGGCGGGCGACGTGAACGAGGCGCTCTCGATCCTCGCCGCTCGCTCCACGATCCAGGTCGTCGTCACGGACCTCGGGCTCCCCGGGCGGTCGGGTTGGGAGCTCGTGGACGAGATCCGCGTGAGCAAGCCCCGCCTCCCCATCGTCGTCCTCTCGGGGCTCGGGGTCCTGACGGATCCCGCTCAAGCGAAAGAGCGTGGCGTTGCAGCCGTGCTTTCCAAACCCACGTCCGAGCAAGACCTCGCCGCGACCATCGAGCACTTGGTTCACTGACGCTCTCTGGATACAGCTAGTAAAGTCACCCTCCATTTGGATCGTACTGCGTAAAGCACTCGCGGCGCATCGAGTTGCCCGGGCCTGACGCACCCCGTCGACAAGCCTGAGACGTCACGAGTTCACACGGCGTGCGCACGGAGTTCTCGCTTTTCGGTTCAGCTGGGCCGCACTGAGAATGCGGTTCTCGCCGCGACTCCATCGCCGCAAGCCTTTGTGTCCACTTGGCTTCGGCATGAGACGCCATCGACGTGACCCGGGCTCTACGGTCGTTCCAGCAAGCAGTTACGTCATCGGCACACTATGCGCGTAAGGGAGGCTTGTCGTCGGGATTGACGAGTGACGCACTGGGGGCTCGTCGGATGTCCCGCCTGACAGGGAGAGGTGCCATGACTCGTCTGAGCAACAATCTGCTCGTCGTCCTCGCGGCCCTGGGTATCACCGGCTGCGGCTTCGGTGGCGGTGGTGGTGGCGGTGGGAGCTCGATCGCTCCGATCGGCTCCGCGCCCGTCCAGTCCGGGGCGGTCTACCTGCCTCCGCAGGTGACTCGTTCGACGGGATACACCTTCCAGACGCTCTACACGCCGAACCAGGCCGCGGGCGGCTCGATCACGGCCATCGCCGTGGCGCCCACGACCACCGACGTGTGGGTCGGGATCTCGCCCCTCGGGCGAGTCGACCACGTCGACGGCAACGGTCCGGTCGCGGAGGCGTCGTTCGTCTTCGACGTCCTCGGCTTCGCCGTGATCGGCAGCAACGTCTACGCGGGCACCGCGAACCCGGTCGCGAATCGCGCCGGTGCGGTCTACTCGCGCGACCCGAGCGGGCAGTGGATGCTGTCGCTCGACGGCACGCTCAAGGAAGCGGTCCCGCTCGCCTTCATGAACGAGGTGTTCGCGTTCCAGGGCGAGAACGACGGCCGCGCGGCGACGGTGAGCCACCTCACCAGCTCGTCGAACCAGTGGCGCGAAGTGGCGTCGCTCGGCTCCATGGTCCCCGCCTGCGCGACCTCCTACCAGGGTGAGGCGTGGGTCGGCGGCCGCTCGAACAACTCCATGGGCGGCGGCGCGAAGCTGTTCCGCGGCACGGGCTCGACGTTCACGGAGCAGAAGGTTCCGGTCTCGACCTTCCTCGGTCAGATCGCGTCGGTGCAGGCCCTCCAGGAGGCGTTCGGCGTCCTCTTCGTGGCGGTCGAGGTTCGCGACGCGAACTCGGGCTCCACGATCGGCGGCCAGATCTTCTACCTGGACGCGACGAAGGGTCTCGTCAGCATCAACCAGATCCAGAACGACGCGGTGATCGCTCTCGCCGCCTCGGACGGCACGGTCTACGGCGGCACCCGCGCGGGCAAGCTCCTCTGGCTCGACGAGACGGGCAAGTGGAACGCCGAGACGGGCCTCCCGACGAACCTCGGCGTCACGGCCCTCGTGTTCAACGGCCGCGACCTCATGCTCGGCGTCCGCTCGCAGCAGGGCGCGCAGCTGATCGTCCGCAAGGCGACCGGCACCGTCCCGCCGCCGCCGCCGACCGGCAACGGCCCCGTGTTCACGAGCATCACCCCGGCGACGGGCCCCGTCGCGGGCGGCACGGCGGTCACGATCCGGGGCGACAAGTTCGCCGACGTGACGGTGGTGCGGATCGGCGGCGTCCCGCTGACCAACCTCCGCGTCGTGAGCGACGTGCAGATCACCGGCACGACGCCGGCCGGCACGGCGGGCGCCCAGGATGTCGTGATCACGTCGCCCTCGAAGGGCACGACGACCGCTCCGCGGGCCTTCACCTACGCGGCGGCGACTCCGACGGGCCTCAGCTACGCGACGAACGCGCGGCCGATCTTCACGGCGAAGTGCGTCGTCTGCCACGGCCCGGGCGGCGTTCAGGCCTCGAAGCCTCTGACGAGCTACACCGAGGTCTTCAACGGCATGAGCTCGGCGAATCAGAAGTACGTGATCCCGGGCAACCCGACGGGGAGCCACCTGATCGTGAAGACCGACCCCGCGGTGGGCAACGGCAACGCGACGATGGCCACCTACCTGACCGCGGCCGAGCGCACGACGCTCCGGCAGTGGATCATGGACGGCGCCCTGCCGTAACGAAACACACCGGTTCTCCCAATCTTCCCAATCCAAATGGCGCGCGCAGCGCGCCGACAAATCCCAATCCTTCCAACTTCTTTCTTCCTTCCTATTCCTCGATTTTCTCCCTCCTTCCTAACTAGGCACCGGTTCTCCCAGGGGCGGCACCTGTATAGGTGCCGCCCCTTCCCTTTCCGGACCCTTGCCCTTTCCCTCCGTCACTTCTTCTCCAGGTGCCGGAGAGCGCCCCAGGCGACTTCGTCCTCTTGCGTGAAGAGAGCGCCGGCGTCGAGGAGGATCCGGAGGTGGTTCTTCGCGCCGTCGTCGTCACCGACGATGAGGCAGCGAGTGGCGAGCGCGAGCTCGGTCTCGGCGCGCCAGCGCGGGACGTGGTCGGACTTGCGCATCGTCTTCTGGAGCTCGTCGGCGGCGAGGTCGCCCGCGATGTGGCGGAACTGGCGGGCGAGGGGGACGGTCGTGTTCTCGGGCGCGACCTCGACGAGCTCGCGCGCCTCCTTCTCCGTCTCGATGCGGGTGGCGGCGCGCTTCATGAGAGCGCGGACGAAGAAGACGAGGCGCTGGTGGGGGAGGCGGTCGAGGAGCGTGCGCGCGGAGTCGCGCTGGACCTCGAGGAGCGAGAGGAGCTTCTCCCAGTCGCCCGAGGCCGCGAAGCCGCCCGGAGAGGCTCGCCGTCGCGCTTCGGCGAGGAGCTCGTCGCGCGCCTCGGCGTCGAGCCACGCGCGGCGGACGAGCGCCGGCGTGAAGCCGAGCTCGCCCGCGAGCTTGAGACCCGCGAGCGCGCGCTCCTTGCGAGGGGCCGCGCCGTCGAGCCCGGCGGCCTCGATCGAGGAGAGCTCCGCGAGCGCGACGACCGCGTGCCCGTCCACGAGGTCCTCCTTGACCGCGAGCCCCTTCTCGAGCCAAGGGCGCGCCTTCGCGAAGTCGCCGTCCTCGACGAGCATGTGGCCGAGCTCGCGCGCCCCCATGCGCGGGCCGAGGCCCGGGTGGACGAGGAGCGCGCGCGCCGCCTCGTCGGACGGGAAGGCCGTCTCCGCGGCACGCTGCGCCTCCGCGCGCGCCTTCGGCCAGTCCATGAGCGGCGCCTTGCGCGCCTGCCAGTGGAGTCGCGCCGCGAAGACGAGCGCGAGCGGGCTCCCGAGCTCGGCCGCGCGGAGGCTGAGGTGCGCGCGCCGGTCCATCTCGTCGCGGGTCCGCGCGGGGCGGCTCGAGACCGCGCGCTGGACCTCGTCGCCCACGAAGCAGCGCTGGGCGTTCGTCAGCGAGGCGACCGCGGCGAGGTCGAGCGCCTTCTCCGCGTCCTCGAGCGACGAGCGCACGGAGGCGGCGAGCGCGCGGAAGCGCGGGTCCTCGGGGTCCTCCTCGAGGCACGAGTCGAGCTCGGCGCGCGCCTTCTCGTCGTCGGGCGCGAGGAGGAGCGCGACGCGCGCGTGGGCGAACCGGTGCTCGGGGGAGGGGACGGTCCTCGCCGCGATCGCGAGCTCGGCCCGCGCCTCGACGAGCGCGTCCGAGTAAACGGGCGCGGTCTCGGCGTCGGCGAAGAGCTTCAAGCCCTTGGCGAAGCGCGCCTTCGTGTCCGGGTCCACGTCGTAGTGCTTCCGCGCCTTCTCCTCGGGGCCGGCGCAGCCTGCGAGGAGGAGCGTGAGCAGGAGCGGGATGGTCTCTCTCATCCTTCGCGGTGATACCACGTTCCGCCCGTAACACGAGTCCCGGCGCGGGACGAACGATCGCCTGCGAGCTAGGATCCCGAGCATGACCACGCGCTCAACGCCGGTCGCCGTGGCGTTCGACATGGACGGGACGCTCCTCGACTCGCTCGATGCGATGTACGAGGCGACGGTGCTCGCCCTCCGCGACGTGGTGGGCCCCGACCGCGCGAAGAGCTGGCGCCTCGAGGACGCGCGCCTCCACGAGGGGCGCGCCTTCGAGGAGGTCGCCCGTCTCGCCGCGGGCGGCGACCTCGGGCCGCTCGTCGTGAAGCGGTTCCGCGCGATCTTCCCCGAGGTCGCCGCGCGCGTCGTGCGGCCGTACGACGACGTCGTGCCCGCCCTCGACGAGCTCGCCAAGGAGCAGACCCCGCTCGCCGTGGCGACGAACAAGCCGGCGCCGACGGCGCTCGAGCTCCTCGGACGCTTCGGGCTCGCGCGGCGGTTCCGCGCGGTCCTCGGCGCCGGGGAGCGCATGCCCGCGAAGCCCCACCCCTGGCTCGTCGTCGAGGCCGCGCGCGCGCTCGGAGTCCCGCCGCGCGCCCTCGCCTTCGTGGGCGACGCGGCCGTGGACGTCGCGACCGCCAAGGCCGCGGGTGCTCACGCCTGGGTCATCGCGCGTGACCCGAGGAAGGCCCCACCCGGAGCCGACCGGGTGCTCGGTTCGCTCGAGGAGGTCCCGAAGCTCCTCCGCGAGGCGAGGGCGACGAAGTCCTGAGTCTCACTTCTCGATCACGTGGACCGTACCCACCACGAAGGTGGTAGTGCTCTTTCCACCGAGGCTTCCGCGCATCGCATCGCGTCCCTCGTCCGCGGGACCGGTCCGCCGACACTTGCGTCGCCTTCTGTCAGGCCCGTGCAAAAGTGCGCCGCGATGGTCGGTCTGCTCCACGGCTCGCTCCCACGTCCCGGGCTGGAGACGCAACGGATAGGGAGAGAGCGTATGACGCACTGGGTGAACGCCCCGGGAGGGGCGGCGGTTCTCGCTGTACTCGCACTCCTGGGCTGCAACGGCGCCGGCCCGATGGCCGACGACCTGCACGACTGGAACCCCGCGGCGGCCGCCGCGGGCTCGACGACCGCGGCCACGACCTCGTGGGTACCGCAGGTCCCCTATTCGCCGGCGAATGCAGGGTCCGTACCGGGCAACAGCACGCCCGGCGCGGGCGGAACGGCCGCGGGGGGTGCCGGCGGGCTCATCACCTTCGGCGGCGTGGGGCCGCGGACGACGACGGTCACCACGCCGACCGCCGGACCGACCACGACGACCGGCAATCCCGGCGCGGGGACGACCCCCGGCACCGCGACGACCCCGACGACCCCGACGCAGACGGCGACGACGACGCCGACGCAGCCCGCGGCACCCGCGGTCTACGGCGGGACCACGACGCAGGGGCCCGGCCGCGCGACCGCGGACTCGAGCATGCCGAACGACCCCCACATGCAGTACGCGCTCGGGGTCCTGAACGAGACGCGCAAGCTGTACGGCGCGCCTCCGATCCAGCTCGACACGGCGCAGGGCAAGTGCGCGCTCGGTTACGCGCAGGACATCTGGGCCTGCGCGGGCGGGACGCTCCTGGGCTACGCCTCCGGGAACTGCGGCGACGCCCCGCACAACGCGGGCGTGACGTGCGGGACGCGCAAGCACCTCGCGGGCGTGGGCGCCGAGGCCACGAACGACAAGAGCTTCCTCGTGTGGCGCGACTACTACGTGAACCAGGGGCCGGGCAACAAGGGCTTCAACGTGATCACGAACCCGGCCTTCACGACGGTCGCGATCGGGATGTTCGCCGACACGAAGGGCACGATCTGGATCGCGACGCTCTGGAAATAGGCGAGCGAAGCCCCGAGATCAGACCGGGACGACGGCGAGGACCTCCTCGACGCTGAGGTTGACGGGGTCCTGGTCGTCGATCTCGAAGGTGCGCACGAAGCGGTAGGCGCCGCGCTCCGAGCAGAGCACGAGGTGGAGCGCGGCGAGACCGACCGTCTTGCCGCAGCGAGCGGAGACGATCTTCCCTCCCGCGAGGACGACGGAGCCGGTCCCACGGACGAGGGCGACCTCGAAGGTCCCCGTGCGGCCCGCGGCCGCGAGGGCGCGGAGGATCGTGCTCGCGGTCCCGGGGCCGAGCTCGCCGTTCAGCTCGGGGCCCTGGTCGAAGTAGGCGTCGAAGGTGTCCTCGTCGGCCTCGAAGACGACGGCCGGCTTCATCTCGCGCTCGAGGAGGAGGCGGATCGGCCCGACCTCGAGGACATCCCCGTCGCCGAGGAGCCCCTCGGCACGGAGGAGGCCGCGGTGCCGCGTCCCGTTCGCGCTCCCGAGGTCGCGGAAGCGCGGGTGAGCGGCGCCCTCGTCCCACGCGATCTCGACGTGGTTGCGGGAGACGGTCGTGCCATCGAGCCAGATGTCCGCGGCCTCGCCGCGGCCGACGACGAGGCGGCCGCCGGGCCCGAGGAGGGCGCGGCGCTCGGTGCCGACCTTCACGACGAAGCACGCCTCGCCGTCGAGCTCGCCCGCCTCGGGGCACGTGACGGCCTTCCCGGGCTGCGAGCGGGGCGCGAGGTCGCGACCGCAGCTCGCGCAGCTCTCCGCCGCGGAGTCGTTCTCGGCGAAGCAGTCGCGGCACCGCTTCGCGGTGCGCTTGCGGGCCACGGGGTGGAGGTGCGTGCGGGGGGCCACATCACGACGGACCAACTCGAGGAGCTCTTGCTCGGTCACAGGCCACCGCCTCACCGTGCTTATCGGACGGAATCGCGGTTCTCCTTTGCGCGGATGGTTCGTTCGGACCAGGAGGGCGCGTGGCGGCTCAACGACTTACGCTCGAAGCCGTCAAGGAATGCGAGCGGACGGAACGATCTGTAGGAGAAAGCTCCGCGCCCACCCTTCAACCATCGCGTAGGACTGGCCATAATGAGAATCTCTGCCCTTACGGTGTCCGGAGGTTGGAACGTGCGCACACTCGCCCTGATCGTGGTGCCGCTCGCGTTCGTCGGCTGCGTCAACTCGAGGCCTCGCGTCGCGACCGTCCCCTCCTACGCGTGGCGCGCGAACGCCGACTCGCCTCGCACGCTCGAGCCCGTCTCCCCGGCCCCCCATCGCGATCCGGTCCGGCCTGCTCCGAGCGTGAACGCCCTCTCGAAGGAGCAGGTCCTCACCCTCGCGAACGCGAAGGACCCGCAGGACGCGATCGCCGAGATCGACCGCCACCCGCTCGCCTTCCCGCTCACGAACGAGAACGTCGCGTGGTTCGAGGACCGGGTCGTCCCGCCCGAGCTCGTCGATTACTTGAGGAAGCGCGCGGCCGTGGACTGGGAGGCGCTCAACCGGCCGGCGCCGCAGCAGCCCGAGCCCGAGCGCTACGCGACCTGGGAGCAGGCGCCCGCGCCCGCGCAGGAGCCCTCGACCGTCTACTACGTCTCGAGCCCGCAGCCCCGGACGACGGTGGTCTACAACAACGACCCCTGCTACTCGACGTGCGGTCCGACCTACACGTACGGTTCGACCTACTACTCGTCGGGCTACGCGCCGACCTACTACGCGCCGAGCTACTACGGCCGCACCGGCATCGGCGCCACGGTCTACGTCGGCGGCAGCGTCAACTACGGCCGCAGCTACGTTCGCCCGCGCACGAGCTACGTCTACAACTACAACCGCTCCTCGCTGACGTACCGGCCGGGCGTGCCCTCGGGCGTCTTCCCGCACCAGAACAGGTACGTGCAGCCGCAGGTGCGCACGAACACGATCGTCCGCGGCGGCAACCCGACGGTCATCGTGCAGTCTCGCGGCGGCCGGGGGGGTCGCGGGCGCTAGCTCGACGCCCCGCGAGCGCGACCTTCCGGGCATTGACCTTCGGCACTCCCGCGCTGTCCAATGGGCGCGCGGGATCCGGAGCGCTCATGCCGAAGAACGTCTGCACCATCATGACCGAGAAGGACTTCGCCGACGGAGTCAAGCTCAAGAAGCCGTCGATCTCGAAGCTCTTCAAGGCGGAGAAGCACCCGCTCAAGGTCATCGAGGGGAAGCTCAAGGCCTATCACCTCATCGCGCGACCGAAGATCGACGAGCGCCACGCCGCCCTCGCCGAGATCGTCGAGCTCTGCCAGGACTACGCGGGCGGCAAGCCCGACAAGAAGCAGAACTCCAAGAAGGTCGTCACTGTCCGCGCGCTCGAGCTCCAGGCGACCACGCTCGTCCTCCTCGAGGTCGCTCGCGCGAAGGAGGTCGCGGAGCAGGAGAGGGCGAAGCTCACGACGGCCAAGGGGAAGGGCCAGGCCACCCTCGACGGCGGGCACGTCAGCAACAACAAGTTCGAGGTGCTCAACAAGGCGGGCGGTCCCGCGGTCACGGGCGAGGTCCTCGTCCAGTTCGCGAAGGAGAAGTTCGGCGTCGAGCTCACGGGAGACGATGAGAAGGACTACTACGCGATGAAGAAGGTCCTCAAGGCGATGACGACCTCGAAGGACTCGGACGTCGTGCAGAAGCTGAACCTCACCTACATGAACGCCGAGGAGCGGGACGAGTACCTGCTCCTGTTCGTGGAGGACGGCGCCAAGGGGGCGGTCGTCAAGGCCAACGGCGACCGCCTGACGACGAAGATCGCCGGCAAGACCGCCTCGAGCTTCCTCTACGCGATCGACCCCGATGGTTACTTCTACACCGCCTCGATGCACGACAAGGTCGCCGAGCAGAAGATCATGCACCACTCGTCGTTCCTGGCCGGCGCCCCGGCGCTCTGCGCGGGCGAGCTGAGGACGGTCGAGGGGCGCCTCATCGACATCTCGAACGAGAGCGGCCACTACCTCCCCAAGTTCGAGAACCTCATGATGGCGGCCGAGGTCATCCTCGGGACCGGCTACGACCCGGATGGCGATGGGCACGTGCTCTTCAACGACTACGTGGGGAAGTACCAGCCGCTCCCGACGGGCAAGAAGTCCGTGCAGTACCGTGTCCCGCTCCGGCTGTTCGTCGAGAAGGGCGAGAGGCTCGAGAGCCCGGACGACTTCAAGCTCGAGGAGAAGAAGTTCACCTCGCGCCCCGATGCCTACGTGGACCCGGCGGCGGCGAAGCGCCGCGGCTGCTCGGGGCTGAACGTCACCTGACGCCCAGGTCCTGTCCGAGACGCTCTACCGTCCGAAGACCGTGGTCTCCGCGCGCGCGTCCGGCAGGACGCTCGAGACGCAGCGGATCTCGGCTCGATCGAAGCTGACCGCGAGCGTCGCGGCCGGGACCCGGCCCGCGACGGCCCGCGTCCCGTAGTAGTGCACCCACGCGCGCGCGGGCTTCTGCTTCGGGTGGCGGTAGATCTCGGGCCCGAGACCGGCCGTGTTGTCCCAGAGGAGCGCGCCGCCCGACGCGGACTGTTTGTGCCGGTAGTCGACGGCGGCCCCGTCCTCCTCGACGACGTGGAGGTCGAGGTCCGAGTCGTCGATCGTCCAGAGGAGGACGAGCTCGAACGTCGAGGGTGCATCGAGAGCGAGCGCGGAGGCCCGCTCCGTCGCACCGGCCGTGTCCGTCGAGCGAGCGAGGAGGCGTCCGTAGAGGCGCTTCGCGGCCGCCTTCGCGTACTGCCCGAAGCGCCGGTCGAACGAGCCCGCGAGCACGACCTCGTAGCGGAGCGCCGCCTCGCCGAGTCGTCCCTGCGCTTCGAGCGCGAGCGCCTCGCCGAGGTACGCCTGCGGCTCGAAGGGCCGGACCTCGCGCGCGCGAGCGAAGAGCCGCTCCGCGTCCGCGAAGCGGTCCCAGCCCATGAGCGTGAACGCCGCGAAGCGGAGCGCCGCCCCGTCGCGCGGATTCTCCTCGACGATGGAGGAGAGGACGCGGAGGGCCTCGTCGGCGCGGCCGCCCTCGAAGCGTCGCGTGGCCTCGGCGTGCACGGCGGTCGGCTCGAGACGCTCGGGCCAGCTCGTCTTGCCGAAGCTCTCCGTGCGCGTGGAGACCGAGGCACGCCGCGGCCACGGAGCGCAGGACGCGCCCTTCACGCGCGCGAGGAACGCGAGCGCCTTCGCGTCGAGCGCGTCTATCCGCGGCGCGCCCGCCGGCCTCGTGGCCTCGCGCTTCGCGATCGCGGCGACGAGAGCGTCGAGGTCGAGGTCCTCCGTGCGGAGCTCGTGCGTCTTGTACTCCGCGTCCGTCTCGAGCATGAGGAACGACGCGACGCGGTTCGCGAGCGCGAAGCGCTGGCTGAGCGCGAGGGCGACACGGTCGGCGTCGCGGTCGTTCCGGTCGAGGAGCGCGCTCGCGGTGAGCTCGGCCCACGCGCGTGCCGCCGTCGGCTCGCTGCTCGCGGTGTCGGCGAGGGCGAGCTCCTGCGTGCCCTCGTCGGTCTCGATGGCGATCGTCGCCTTCCTCGGGTCGTCGCTCGTGCGGAAGGCGACCTCGAGCACCTCGCCCGGGTAGAGCTGGGAGGGCGAGCCCGCGACGATCGCGTGGTTCGCGGAGACGCCCGCGATGTGGACGCCAGAGAGGGTCGTCGGAGCGGTGCGGTGAGCGGTCGCTGCCGCGTCGAGTGCGTCGCTTCCGAGGACCGTGACGACGCGGCCACCGCGGCGGGTGAGCGCGGTCGCGAGGTCGCGACCGATGGGCCGATCGCCGAACGCGTACGCGACCCACCGCTCCGCGAAGGCGCGCGGGTGGAGGCGTTCGAGCTCGCGCGGGTCCTCGATGCCCCAGGAAGCGATCGCATCGGAGAGGAGAAAGCACGTCGCGTGCTCGCCCTCTCCGAGTGCGCTCTCCGCGGCACCGAGCGCGGCGTCGATGCTCGTCGCTCCTTCGAGCCACACGGCCTCGACCTCGCTCGCCGTCTTCTCGCGGCTCTCCTTCGTGTTCGAGCGCCACTCCGCGCAGAGAGGACGCGCCGTCACGTCGAACGCGATCACCTTGAAGCGTTCGATCGTCGCGTCGCGCTCGAGGATCGCGCGGAGGAGCTTCCCGCAGAGAGGCGCGAGCGCCGTCCGCTGGCTCAGGCTCGTGTCGAGGAGGAAGACCGCGGAGCCGGTCGGTCGCTCCGCGCCGCGCGGCTTCACCGCAGGGAGAAGCCGCGCGTGGACGAGCGAGCCGGGGACGCCGTCCGCTTCGCCGAAGGCCGCGCTGAGCGCGCGGTTCCTGGGCGTCGCGGCGAGGACGAGCGCTCCCGTGCCGGGCGCCGTGCTCCGCGCGAGGCGCGCGTAGGCGTCCTTCGCTTCGAGGGGTGCTTCGCCGTCGGTCGTCACGAGCGTCGCTCGCTCGAAGGCGCGCGTCGATGCGGCGACCTCGAGCCGGAAAGAGCGCGGGAGCTTCTCCGGGACCGCGAGCGTCACGAGCGTCTGACCGTCGGCTGCGAGCGGGGGCTGGTCGTAGATGAGCGCGACGCGCTTCCGGCCGTTCGCCGGGATCGGGAAGATCCGCGTGCTGAACGAGTTTCCGCCGCTCCACTCCATGAGCGCGGGGTCGATCCGGGCGCGGGTCACGTTCTCGTAGACGACCGCTCCTTGCTCGGAGGCGACGACGTGCGCCGGACGGAGGGTGCCCCAATCGACGGCGCCGCTCTTCTCGTCGCTCCACTTCGTGGGGAGACTCGGCTGTCTCTCGAGGAGAAGCGCCGGGTCCGCGAGCGGCGGCGGCAGCAGCGCGGCCGGGTCGTCGAGCTTCGCGGAGGTCACGCCCGCTCCCTGGAAGACGCCGAGGTAGCAGGGCGACGCACCGTCGGGCAGCCGCACCATGAAGGTGCCCTCGAGCTGGCGCGCGCTCGTGTTCGAGAACGTGCAGTCGATCAGAGTCCGCGTGCGAGTCGGAGTGAGCACGGTCGCGATCCGGAGGCTCTCGAGGGGCAGTTCCTCGAGGTCGGGCTTCTCGATGCGCGCCAGGAGCGCGGGCGCTCGAGGTCGAGTGTCTGTGGACATCGCGAGCCGGCGCGATGCTTGGAGGCCGGGGCGATCGATCTCGGTCGAGTACGTCCAAGAGAGCCCTGGCCTCCCCAGAGCAGTGAAACCCGAATAGCGAGTCCCGGCGTCGAGAACGAAATCGCACCTGCCGTTCGTATACGTCCAGTCACGAGAGCCCGACGAGCTCAGCTCCCCGCCCGCGCAGCCCTGGATGATGGTCCTTCGCGGTTGCGCCCCGCGAACAACGAGAACTCCAAGCACGACGGTGCCAACCAGCGCCGCCGCTGCAACGAGGTGCTTGCGCATGTCCGCTCCTCGAGGGGGTCATTCCACGGACGAGCAACACGAGTCGCTTTCGGCCGCGACCTCATCGAGTGAGCAAGGGACGGTCCCTATGGGGAGACGGCACGGGTTAGACGGGGAAGGCGCTCGAAGTGCCGGTGGTTCAGCATGTCGGGACGAGCTTGGCGCCGAGGACGTGGCGCAGCGGGCCCTCGACTCGGGAAGGTCGGCTCGTTCCACGCCGACCATCCCTCGCTCGGGCACACGGAGGACAGAACACAGAAGAGAGACATCAATCCCTCACCGGGCTTGAAGTGGACCGTCTTCGACGCGGCGATCTGGATCCGCTCGCCGGTCTGCGGGTTTCTCCCGAGGCGCGCCTTGCGCTTGCGGACCTCGAAGGAGCCGAAGCCCGAAATCCCGACCTTCTTCCAGCTCTTCAGGCCGCGGCCGAGAGTCCGGAGGATGGTGTCCACGGCGCGCTCGACGCCGACGCGGGTCTCGCTCACCTGACCGTCGTCGAAGATGAGCTCGACGAGCTCCGACTTCGTCATGCATCCCCCCGCCACGGCGCGCGATTCTAGCGGCCATCGTCGGGCATGTCAAAAATCACGCGATGGCCGAGCTGAAAGCGCGGCCGCGGCGGTTGGCCCGGCGGGAGCGGCGCCGGTATGTTGGAGCCACCCATGGCGGGTCCGAAACCCCCGAAGCGTCGAGACGACGACGACGAGCCGGTCGGCGATGAGCCTGACTCGACCGCCGACCTCCCGTCGGTCCCGCGCCCGCCTGGCTCGGGCAAGTCGAGCGACCGGTCGCGCGCCGTCACGAGTCGCATGGACCGCGAGTCGGTCGAGGCCGAGATGCGCGACGCGAAGCGCGAGCGCGGTGCGGACGGACAGCGCGTGCGCGCGCTCCGCGGGAGCTCGGTGCTGCCGGCGCGGCCGTCGCGAGGCAACGCGGACGACGAGATCCCGCGCGCCCTCGCCGAGACCGAGGACCTGAGGACGGACGGCGACGGCGCCAACGAGGAGACGCAGACCCTTCGCGTCCCCGATGTCGCCGCGCCGAAGGTGTCGGGCGGCGGCCCTCCCGGACGCTCGCGGCCGAGCGTGAAGGGGCTCACCAAGCCCGAGGAGCCCGACGACCTCCGCGGCGAGATCGCCCGGCGCGTCCGCTCCGCGCCGCGCGGGGCCGCTCCGCCGAGCGACCGCGCGCGTCTCCTCCGCCTCCTCGAGATCAACAAGGCGATC
>CAZYLP010000032.1:0-3752 GCA_964648345.1 uncultured Planctomycetota bacterium | reverse complement strand
GCTCGACCTCAAGGCCCTCCTCGACATGATCATGGACGCGGCGATCGCGCTCTCGAACGCGCGCCGCGGCTTCCTCGTCCTCTGGGACAAGGGCGAGGCGAAGATCGTCCGCGCGCGGAACATCGAGAAGGTCGCGATCGACTCGCCCGAGGCGGCGATCAGCCGCCACCTCATCCGCGAGGCCGTGGACCGCCGCGAGACCGTCGTCACGGCCGAGGCGGCGATCGAGCGCGGCGGCTACGCCTCGACGACCGGCCTCGACTTGAAGTCGGTCATGGTCTCGCCGCTCCTCTCGCGCGGGCGCGTGATCGGGGCGATCTACCTCGACGACCCCGAGCAGGTGGGCGTCTTCCAGCAGGAGGACGTGCGCACCGTCGAGGCGTTCTGCGACCAGGCCGCGATCGCGCTCGCGAACGCCTACAAGATGGAGGAGGCGAACCAGCGGCTCGAGTCGCAGCGCTTCCGCCTGAAGCGCATCGAGCACGAGGTGCGGAAGAAGGACCAGGAGGAGGTCCGGCGCTTCGGCAACCTCGTCGGCGCGAGCCCGGCGATGCGGAAGGTCTTCGAGCTCCTGAACCGCGTCGCCGAGTCGAGCTTACCGATCGTGATCCAGGGCGAGTCCGGCACGGGGAAGGAGCTCGTCGCGAAGGCGATCCACTACTCCGGGCCGCGCAAGGACTCGGCGTTCGTCGCGACGAACTGCGCGGCGGTGCCCGAGACCCTCCTCGACTCCGAGCTCTTCGGCTACGTCGCGGGCGCCTTCACCGGCGCGGTGCGGGACCGCAAGGGCCTCTTCGAGCAGGCCGACCAGGGCACGCTCTTCCTCGACGAGATCGAGGAGATGAGCCCCGGCATGCAGGGGAAGCTCCTCCGCGTCCTCCAGGAGGGCGAGGTCCGGCGCGTCGGCGCGAAGGTCACGCGGCGCGTGGACGTGCGCGTCCTCGCGGCGACCAACCGCGACATCCGCGGCATGGTCGAGCGCGGCGAGTTCCGCCGCGACCTCTACTACCGGCTCAACGTCATCCCGATCGTGATCCCGCCGCTCCGCGAGCGGCGCGAGGACATCCCGCACCTGATCGGCGACATCCTGTCGCGGCTCGACGGCGGGATCGGGACGAGCGGTCCGCCGCTCGAGGTGGACAAGGAGGCGCTCGGCTGCCTCCTCAAATACAACTGGCCCGGCAACGTCCGCGAGCTCGAGAACGAGCTCAAGCGCCTCGTCGCGCTCGGCGTCCGGAAGATCAAGATGTCCGACCTCGCGGCGCGGATCCTCTCGCCCTCGCCGGCGCCGGGCTCGCCGCAGAAGAGCGAGCTCTCGTCGTCGCAGGCGGGCGAGCTCCCGACGCTCAACCTCCGCCAGGTCGAGCGGCTCGCGATCGAGCGCGCCCTCTCCGATGCCGGCGGCAACAAGACCCAGGCGGCGAAGATCCTGGGCCTCTCGCGGCGCGGGCTCCTGAAGAAGCTCGAGCGCTACAAGATCGAGAGCGAGAGCGACGAGACGTCCGAGACCGTGATCGACAGCCTCCTCGACTCGGAGGACGTCGAGGAGCCCGAGTCGGACGAGGGGACTTAGGGCTTGAGGGCGCACAGACCCGTCCTCGTCGCGGTGCTACTCGCTTGCAACGCGGCATCGGCGCTGGACCCGGTGCCGGATCACATGCTCTCGGGGAGGACGCTCACCGTCGCGGAAGCGAACGCCGCAATTGACGGGCCGGACGGTTGTCGCTGGCTCCAGTCGTCACTCCCGCGGGGAGCGGGCGTGGCCTACTCCTGTCGCCTGCAGGGCGCGGGCCCGATCTTCATGCTCGGGGTCGAGCCTGGCAGGTTCGCTAGGCTCGGTTCCGACAAGAAGGACGCTTTCGCGAAGAATTTGGTCGATCGACACGGCGGCGCAACCCTCTCGAACGTGACCGTCGAGGCCTCCGACGTCCCTCGTGCGGGCGAGAGCGTGCGTTTCAGTTACGACATGAAGTCTGCGGACGGCTTCGCTCATGTCTTTGGGTACGCGACGAACGTCCCCGACCGAGCGTTCACCCTCATGTGCATCGCCACTGATCCGAACGAACCCCTGCAGTTCAGCGCCTTCGCGCGGTCGTTCCGCCTCCTCGCGCCCCCTCCTCTGTGGCCGCACGAGAAGGTCTCCGAGGGCGCGAAGAAGGTCGGCGCGGGATTAGGCCTCTTGCTCGTCCTCTGGTGGTTCTCGAAGAAGACACGGAGCAAGGGTACGCCGTAAGATAAGGGCGCTGGAGGTCGTCCTCGATGCGCCGTCTCGTCCTCACCTCGCTCGTCGCCATCCTCGCCTTCTCGTTCCCCGGAGTCGCCCGCGCCGATGACGAGGCCGAGACCTCGAAGAAGCGCAAGGAGGCGATCGAGAAGGGCGTCGCCTGGCTCAAGAAGGGCCAGGGCGCCGACGGGAGCTGGGACTACGCCGACGGTCCGTTCAAGATCGGCATCCACATGAAGCAGGGCACGACCGCGTTCTGCGCGCTCGCGCTCCTCAAGTCGGGCGTCGCGCCCGACGACGCGTCGATCAACAAGGCCTTCGAGTTCATCCACTCGTGCAACCTCGAGCACATCTACTCGGCCGCGACGGTCCTCCTCGCCCTCGAGGCGCGCTACAACTGGGAGCTCCCGCGCGAGGACGAGTCGATCGAGGAGGAGAAGACCGCGGAGAAGAAGGGCGGCCCGAAGAAGATCAAGCCGTCGGGCCGCGACGTGGACCTCGCGAAGCGATGCGTGGAGTACATGGTCGGCCACCAGGCCGAGGACGGGACCTGGAGCTACCCGAAGCCCATCGACGCGGCGAAGACGGACGTCTCCAACACGCAGTACGCCCTCCTCGGGTTCGACGCCGCGGAGCGGCTCGGCGTCTCGGTGCCGAAGGGCGTCTACGAGCGCGTCCTCGAGTTCTTCCTGATCAACCAGCAGCAGGACGGCCCCGAGGTCCCCGCGTTCCCGGTGCCCGGCGCCGACATGTCCTACAAGGAGCTGAAGAAGGTCGAGAAGGAGATGCGCGACAAGCTCAAGGGCGCGAAGAGCGCCGACGAGCGCCGCGCGATCGAGGAGGACGCCGCGCGGAAGATCCTCGGGACGACCGAGAAGAAGGGCGCCATGAAGGCGCGCGCGTGGGCCTACTCCTATCCCTTCAACCGCGAGGGGACCGGCGAGGCCGCGAAGGGCGGGCGCGGCGGCGCGGCGCGCGACTCGTGGATGACGCGCGTGACGGGTGCCATGACGACGGCGGGCCTCGCGAGCCTCTACATCTGCAAGGCGCACCTCGACGGCACGAAGGTCGGCGAGAAGCTGAAGCCGCGCGTGGACGCCGCGCTCCGCGACGGGGCCGCGTGGATGGCGAAGAACTTCTCCGTGACGACGAACCCCGGTCCCAACGGGGAGCGGAGCATGCACGTCCTCTACTACCTCTACGGCCTCGAGCGCGCGGGCGTGCTCCTCCTGACGCCCAAGTTCGGCGAGCACGACTGGTTCGAGGAGGGGACGACGTACCTCCTGAAGAAGCAGGCGTCGGACGGGAGCTGGGACGCGGGCAACGAGGGGACCGTCGGGCCGGTGTGCGACACGTGCTTCGCGCTCCTGTTCCTCTCCCGCGGGACGACGCCCATGGTCCGCATCCCGACGCGCACCGCGACGGGTCCGGGGGGCGCCAAGAAGTAGCAAGGGGGGGCGTGGGGGGACCGCTCCCCACACCGCAGCGGCACCGCGCCGTTTGCGGTGCCGCGAGGACCGGTCTCGGG
>CAZYLP010000031.1:13166-22886 GCA_964648345.1 uncultured Planctomycetota bacterium | reverse complement strand
GGACGATCGCGTCCCTGGCGCCCGAGCAGCTCGCGTCGGCGGTCACGGCCGACCACCGGGCCGACGTCTACTCGCTCGGCGCGACGATCTTCCACATGCTCGCGGGCTCGCCGCCGTTCTCGGCGCGGACGAACGTCGAGTACTTCAGGAAGATCCTCCGCGAGCCCGCGCCCGTGCTCGTCCTCGCGCGGCGGGAGGTGCCGCCTTCGCTCTCGGGCATGGTCTCGCGGTGCCTCCGCAAGAACCCCGACGAGCGGCCGCAGACGGCGGGCGAGGTCATGCGTCTCCTCGGCGAGAGGAAGTGAGGGCTACTCCTCGTCCCACGCGCCGACGTGCGCGCGCGCCCGGGCGACGGCGCGGTCCACGCACTTCGAGTGGTGCATCGGGAAGACGACGGACGAGGCGCCCGGCGCGATCGTCCGCTGGCAGGTACCGCACCGGGGCTGCGTCGTCTCGTGGGGAGCCGGAGTCCGGTCGTTCATGGCCTTCGTTCCTCTCCTGGCGCTCTTGTAGACGCGCGACGTGAGAGGCCCCTCAAAGCCATGTGAGTTCTCGACGAACGCGCACGGCTCCACGCGTTCTCCACATCTCCCCAGTTTGAAAAATGAGGGAGTCCTTCATGTGTCCTTCGAGAAGCGATGTCATGCTTCGCCGTTCGGGGGGCTCATGCGCGCGACCTTCACGCACGTCGTGCTCGACTTCGACGGCACCTTCACGCAGGTCGAGCGGGAGGCGGAGCCGTTCCTCCGCGCCTACCAGGAGTACCTCGCCGACGTCCTCGGCAAGGATGCGGACCTCGTCCTGGACCTCTGGAAGATCGCCGAGCAGCGCGTCCGTTCGGAGCCGCAGCGCTACGGCGGCTTCGAGGACAACGGCCGGATCGTCGCGCCGCCCTCGGACCCGTACCTCCGCGCGAACGCCGTGGCGCGGATCCTCTGCCACCGGTTCAACGTGCTCAGGAACCCGGTCGTGCGGACGGAGACGCTCCAGGGCGTCTTCCGTCTCGCCTACCGGAACACCGCGACCTGCTTCCGCGAGGACGCCGCGGCCGTCCTCGACGAGCTCCTCGCGCTCGAGGGCGTGAAGGTCGCGATCGTCACGAACGCGACGGCGAGCGTCGTCCTCGAGAAGCTCGACCGCCTCGGGCTCAAGAACCGCAAGGAGGGCCGCCCCGTCGTCGTGGGCGACGCCTACAAGTTCGGCCTCACCGCGGAGGCGCCGCCGCCGCTCCGCGTCCTGCCCGACCGGCAGCAGCGCGCGCTCGGCTCGTGGAGCGAGCGCTTCCAGGACCTCCCGTCCGAGCTCGCCGCGCCCTCGCTCCCGCGTCCGATCCTCCTCCGCCGCGGCGGCTACTTCCGCGCGCTCCGCGACGAGGTGTGGGAGGACGACCTCGACGCGCCGTCGCGCACGCTCGTGGCCGGCGACATCTTCGAGCTCGACCTCGCGATGCCGTCCGCGCTCGGCGCGCACGTGCACCTGCTCTCGCGCGAGGAGACGCCCGGCTACGAGGTCGCCGCGGTCTCGGCGCTCGAGCGAGGCGCCGTGAGCTCGGACCTCCGAGCGATCGTCGACCGCGTCCGGGGTTAGAGCGGCTCCATCGACCAAAAGCTGCGGTCACGCGTCGGTTACGCATATTTGTAATTGAGGAAGCGATGCCGTGTTAGTACCCGGCTGCTTCTGGCCCTTTGAGGCACTTTCGCGAACGGGGCGCGGAAGGTAACTTGCACCGTCGTTGGGGATCAGAGTTACTCGACCGTACGCGTGAAGAAGAGGGGCGCGGGAACCCCTCCTCCACTCGAAGAGGTGCGCCGGCGCCCCCCGAGGGGAGTGCTGTCGGCGTACGTACGGGAGAGCTCCCCGACGGGGGTGCGGCTTGGCCGGTGCATTTCCACACGACGACGCCTCGCTCATGGACGAGTTCCCGGATGCGCTCATCGTCGTCACTCTCGACGGCCGGATCCTCTCGTGGAGCGGCGGCGCGGAGCGCATCTTCGGGTACGGCCGCGCCGAGTGCGTCGGCCGGCTCCTCGACGAGGTCATTGTCCCGACGGGTCGCGAGGTCGAGACCGCCGCGTGGCGCGAGGCCGCCAGGCGAGACTCGGTGACGATCTACGAGACGACGCGCCGCCGCAAGGACGGCTCCACG
Source organism: uncultured Planctomycetota bacterium (assembly GCA_964648345.1). GTDB lineage: Bacteria > Planctomycetota > J058 > J058 > JACQDU01 > CAZYLP01. The sequence continues at coordinate 20,740 of CAZYLP010000031.1, read as the reverse complement.
GTCGTCGTGGACGCGACCGTGCGGGGCCTGCGCGGCCCGAGCGGCGCGATCGACCGCCTCGCCATCAGCAAGAAGGACGTGACGCGCCTCAAGTACCTCCGCGAGGCCGAGGTACTCGACGCGCGCTACAAGGGTCTCCTCGACGCCGCGCCCGACGCGATGGTCATCGTCAACAAGGACGGGCGGATCGTCCTCGCGAACCACGGCACGCTCCGCATCTTCGGCTACGAGCGCCACGAGCTCGTCGGCGAGCCGATCGAGGTCCTCGTCCCGCCGCGCTTCCGCGCCGCCCACCCCGGTCACCGGAACCAGTACTTCGCGGAGCCGCGGCCGCGCCCCATGGGCGCGAGCCTCGACCTCGCGGGCCTGCGGAAGGACGGGACCGAGTTCCCCGCCGAGATCAGTCTGAGCCCCCTCCGCGCGGACGATGGCTCGCTCCTCGTCGCCGCCGCGATCCGCGACGTGACGGAGCGCAAGCGTCACGAGCAGCGCAAGGCCGAGGAGCTCGAGGAGCAGCACCGGCGGATCCAGGAAGCGAGCCGCATGAAGAGCGAGTTCCTCGCGAACATGTCCCACGAGCTGAGGACCCCGCTCAACGCGATCATCGGCTTCGCGAAGCTCATGCACGGAGGGACGGTCGGTCCCGTCTCGGACGATCACCGCGAGTACCTGGGTGACATCCTCGCGAGCGCGGGGCACCTCCTCCAGCTCATCAACGACGTCCTCGACCTCTCGAAGGTCGAGGCGGGGAAGATGGAGTTCAGCCACGAGCTCGTGGACACGGCTACGCTCGTCCGCGCCGTGCGCGAGACGCTCCGCACGATCGCGGCCCAGAAGCAGATCCGGCTCGAGACCGAGATCGACCCCGCGGTGGCGAGCGTCACGGGTGATCCGTCGCGCCTGAAGCAGATCCTCTACAACTACCTCTCGAACGCGATCAAGTTCACGCCCGAGGGCGGGCAGGTGCGGATCCGCGTGAAGCCCGAGGGCGACGAACGCTTCCGCCTCTCCGTCGAGGACACGGGCGTGGGCATCGCCGAGCGAGACCTCGGCCGTCTCTTCGTCGAGTTCCAGCAGCTCGACGCGAGCGCCGCGAAGAAGCACCAGGGCACCGGGCTCGGCCTCGCGCTGACGAGGCGCCTCGTGACGGCGCAAGGCGGGTCGGTCGGCGTCGAGAGCACCGTGGGACGGGGCAGCATCTTTCACGCCGTCCTCCCCCGCGCCGGGGCTCCCACGACGGTGGAGCGGCCCGCGGCCCGGCGAGGGGCTCCGGGGACGGCGACGGTTCTCGTCGTCGAGGACGACGCCCGCGACCGCGAGTGGCTCGTCGGGATGCTCCGCGCGGCGGGCTACGAGGTCGCGACCGCCAGGACGGGCCGGGAGGCCGTCGAGCTCTGCCGGGCCGGGCCCTTCGCGGCGATCACCCTCGACGTCCTCCTCCCCGACATGCTCGGGTGGGACGTCCTCCAGCACATCCGCGTGAGCGCGCCGAACCGCGAGACGCCCGTGATCGTCACGACGGTCGCCGGCGAGGCGAGCGCGGGGTTCCCCGTGCACGACTACCTCCAGAAGCCGCTCCGCGCGGAGGACCTGGTCGCCTCGCTCGCGCGCGCGGGCGTGAAGGCCTCGAGCCGCGTGCTCGTCCTCGACGACGAGCCCGCGAACCTCAGGCTCGCCTCGATCGCGCTCCAGAGCGCCGGGTACGCGCCCTTCTGCCGCTCCGACGCCGACGAGGCCCTGCGGGACGTGGCCGCCGAGCCCGTGTCCGCCGTCGTCCTCGACCTGCTCATGCCCCGGACCGACGGCTTCGAGTTCCTCGCACGCTACAGGAAGACGCCGGCCGGCCGCGAGGCGCCCGTGATCGTGTGGACGGCGAAGGACCTGACCGACGCCGACAGGGTGCGCCTCCGCTCCGCGGCGCAGGCCGTGCTCGCGAAGAGCGGCGACGTCGGCGGGCTCCTCCGCGAGCTCGAGGCGCTCGTCCCCGCGGGCGAGGAGAAGGGTCGATGAGCGCGGCGCCGATCCTCGTCGTGGACGACAACCCGACGAACCTGAAACTCGTCCGCGTCCTCCTCCGCTCCAAGGGTCACGACGTGCGCACGGCGACCGACGCCGACGAGGCCATCGCAGCGATCGCCGCCGCGCGTCCGGCGCTCATCCTCATGGACCTCCAGCTCCCCGGCATGGACGGGCTCGAGCTCACCCGCCGCCTCAAGGCCGACCCGGCGACCCGGGACATCGTCGTCATAGCCCTCACGGCGTACGCCATGAAGGGCGACGACCAGAAGGCCCGGGCCGCCGGGTGCGACGACTACGTGACGAAGCCGATCAACGTGGATGAGCTCCCCACGCTCATCGCCTCGTGGATCGAGCGTAGACGGGCGGCGGGCGGATGAGACGGACGACGATCCTCGTCGTCGAGGACAACAAGATCACGCGGCGCATGTTCCGCGTCGCCCTCGAATCGCAGGGCTGGACGGTCGTCGAGGCGGCGGACGGCCGCTCGGCGATCGAGAGCTTCACCGCCGAGAAGCCCGACGTCGTCGTCCAGGACCTCACGCTGCCCGACATGGACGGGCTCGACCTCCTCAAGAGGCTCCTCGACCTGCCGGGGGCCGCGTCGGTCCCCATCATCGCCACGTCGGGTTTCCTCTCGAAGCTCGAGCAGGCGCGGAGCCTCTCGGTGGGGTTCGTCGAGCACCTGTTCAAGCCCGTCGACCCGTACCGGCTCATCGAGGTCGTCCGCGCCCACGTGAAGCCTCCGAAGTCGGAGACGGCCGGGCGCGGCCGCATGGTCCTCGTCGCGGACGACGACCCCGTCCAGGCGCGGCTCCTCCGCCTCCAGCTCGAGCACGCGGGCTTCGTGCCCGTCGTGGCGGCGTCGGGAGCCGAGGTCCTCGCGAAGGCGCGGGCCATGAAGCCGGCCGCGATCGTCTGCGACGTCCTCATGCCCGGCATGGACGGGTTCGCGCTCTGCCTCGCCGTGCGCCACGATCCGGTCCTCGCCGACGTCCCCGTCGTGCTCGTGTCCGTCGCCTTCACCGAGGAGGCCGACCGGGACCTCGCGCGCCGGGTCGGAGCGAACGCCCTCGTCGTCCGCTCGCCCGAGCACGCGAGCGTGATCGATGCGCTCCTCGAGAGCCTCCAGGGCACGGCGCCGCCCGTGGATCCGAACGTGAAGCTCCCGGGCGACGACTACACGCACCGCATGGTCCGGCAGCTGGAGCGGCAGGTCGGACAGAACGCCGAGCTCGCCGGCCGTCTCGCGCTCCACGAGGCGGCCATGGGTGTCCTCGGCCGGCTGGGCGAGACCGCGAAGGGGGTCGAGTCGCTCGAGAAGCTCCTCCCCGACCTCCTCCACTACGCGCTCGACGCGGCGGGGATCTCGATCGGCGCGGTCTACCTCCTCGAGCCCGACGGCCGCTTCACCCTCGCCGCGCACCACGGCTTCGCCCAGGCCCAAGCCGGGCTCGCGGACTTCTTCGGCCGCGCCGACCTCCTCGCGCGCGCGACGGCCGGGGACGAACCGCTCGGCGTCCCCGCCAACTCGGAGGAGAACGACTGGGAGCGCGTCCTCCTCGAGAAGGCGGGCGCGCGCGCGCTCCTCCTCGTGCCGCTCCGGCTCGGTCAGCAGAGGCTCGGAGCGCTCGTCCTCGCCGCGGCGCGACGCCGCCTCGGCGGCGACTGGTTGCCGTTCGCGGAGGCGATCGGAGTCCAGATCGCGCACTCGGTCGCGCTCGCCCGCGCCGTGAGGCAGATCGCGCGGGAGGAGGAGCGGTTCCGGCAGCTCGCGGACTCGATGCCGCAGATCGTCTGGTCGAACCGCGCGGACGGGACGCATGACTACTACAACGGGCGTTGGTACACGTTCTCGGGTCTCCCGCGCGGCACCGAGGGGTCGGAAGCGTGGCACTCGGTGATCCACCCCGAGGACCTCGCGGGCATGCTCGAGCGGTGGCGCCGGAGCCTCGAGACCGGCGAGCCCTACGAGCTCGAGTACCGGCTCCGCGGGAAGGACCAGGTGGCCTATCGCTGGCACCTTGGCCGCGCGGTCCCGATCCGCGACGCGTCCGGAGCGATCGTCCGCTGGTACGGGACGGCGACGGACATCGACGACCGGAAGCGCTTCGAGGAGAGGCTACGGAACAGCGAGGAGACCCTCCGCCAGATCACGGACAACATCCAGGAGGTCTTCTGGATGGCCGACTCGGCGGTCTCTCAGATCTTCTACATAAGCCCCGCCTACGAGGTCGTCTGGGGCCGCACGCGCGAGAGCCTCTATGCCGACCCTCGCTCGTGGGCGGACGCGATCCACGAGGCGGACCGCGACCGTGTCTACTCCGAGATCCTGGCCCGGCAGCGCGACGGCGAGACGTTCGACCACACGTACCGCGTCGTGAGGCCCGACGGGACGGTCCGGTGGGTGAACGATCGGGGCTTCCCGGTGAAGGACGCGACGGGGGGTGTCTCCCGCTACGTCGGCACGGTCGTCGACATCACCGATCTCAGGGTCGCCGAGGAGTCTCTCCGGAAGACGGAGGAGCAGCTCCGGAGTGCGCAGAAGATGGAGGCCGTCGGCCGCCTGGCCGGCGGAGTGAGCCACGACTTCAACAACCTGCTCACCGCGATCATGGGCTACAGCGAGCTCATCCTCCACCGGCTCGACCCCCGCGACCCTCTCCGTCGCGACCTCGAGGAGATCCGCAAGGCCGGTGAGCGCGCCTCGTCCCTGACGCGGCAGCTCCTCGTCTTCAGCCGCCGCGAGACGGTCGCGCCGCAGGTCCTGGACCCGAACGCCGTCATCGCCGACATGGAGAAGATGGTGCGGCGCCTCATCGGGGAGGACATCGAGCTCCGCGTCCAGCTCGACCGGAGCCTGGGGCGCGCGAAGATCGACAAGGGCTACCTCGAGCAGGTCGTCCTCAACCTCTGCGTCAACGCGCGCGACGCGATGCCGCGCGGCGGGAAGCTCTCCGTCGAGACGTCGAACGTCGAGCGGAACGGCGCCCCCCACGTCCGCCTCTCGGTAACCGACACGGGCTGCGGGATGGGAGACGACGTCCTCGTGCACCTCTTCGAGCCCTTCTTCACGACGAAGGAGCTCGGGAAGGGCACGGGCCTCGGTCTCTCGACCGTCTACGGGATCGTGCGGGGCGCGGGCGGAGAGATCGCCGTCGAGAGCGAGGTCGGCCGCGGCTCGTCGTTCATCGTCCTCCTCCCGACCGTCGCCGGGGACGTGTCGTCGCCGGTCGGGGCGAGCGCCGGTCCGATCCCGCGCGGCGCCGAGACGATCCTCCTCGTCGAGGACGACGAGATGGTCCGCAACCTCTCGCTGCGCGTCCTCGAGATGAGCGGGTACCGGGTCCTCGTCGCGAAGAACGGGGGCGAGGCACTCCTCATCTGCGAGCAGCACGGGGGCCAGATCGACCTCGTCGTCACGGACGTCGTCATGCCCATGATGTCCGGGCCCGAGCTCGCGGCCCGGCTCGAGAAGGCGCGGCCGAAGCTGCGCGTGCTCTTCTGCTCGGGCTACACGAGCGGCGCGATCCAGCACGCCGAGGCGCTCGGCTCGGGCAAGGCGTTCATCCAGAAGCCGTTCACGCCCCAGGCCCTCGCGCGGAAGGTGCGCGAGGTCCTCGACGGCCCCGAGGCCGGTGCGTGACCACGCCGCGCCTCGTCGTCAGAGCCTCCGGAGAGCCTTGGCGATCGTCCCGATCGTCAGCTTGCCGCACCCCGCATCGCTCGCGAACCGGCGCCAGCGAGCGACCGCGGCGTTCACCCCGTCGAAGATCGCGCCGGCCTCGCGGTCTCTCACGCCATGGCGCTCGCCGAGCTCGAGGCACTGCTCGCGCGAGGGGGCGCGTCCTTCGCCCGCGATCGTCATCTGGTGCTCGCCGCCCGGTCCCGCCGCGTACGCGAGGTCGAACGCCGGCGAGAGGGACCACTCGCCCTTCTCGTTCATGAGGAACGCGAAGTTCTTCGCGTGGTCGTCGCGCGCGTGCGCGGCGACGTTGAAGACCATGCGACGGAAGCACTCGAGCTGCGCTGCGTGGTCGCCGCTCGTGAGGAGTCGTGTCGCGCGGAAGAGGTCGTCGTAGTCGCGGCTCGGGATCCTGAAGTTCGTATGGATCAGGTTCGCGAGGCTGTGGACGTGCACGCGCCTGTTGCCCGGGCGCCGGTCGAACCGCTTCGTGCCGAAGAAGGCGAGCTTCCTCCGCCCCTCGCGAACCTCGAAGACGCGCGCCTGCGGGACCGCGATCCCTGCCGCGGCGGCCATGCGGTTGTAGGCGAGCTCGACGCGACCGAAGTCGGGCTTGTCCTCCCGGGCCTGGAACTTGACCAGCCAGTGCTCGAAGCCCTCGGGGAGGTCGTCCTGGCCGTGAATCACCTCCTCGCCGCGGACACCCACGAGGGCCTTGGGCCGCGCGCCCTGGGGCGAGCCGCCGACCTTGACGAGCTCGGGGAGGATCTTCGGAGCGCCGCCTCGGAGCACGGAGGCCGCGCCCGCCGCGAGGACCGCGAGGTCGACCGGGCTCGTGTCGTCCGCGTCCGGGTTCTCGGGCGGGTGATAGGTGAGCGCGCCCATGGTGCGTGTCCCGAGGAACCGGAGGCGGTCGATCGCGGAGAGAGTGTCCGGGTTCACGCCCTTTTGCCTGAGGTAGCGATCCATGAGGAGAAGGCCCCAGCCGTCAGGGAGCGAGTCGTCGAAGAGACCCGGCAGCGGGCCGAAGTCGAGGGGCTCGTGCTCGATCAAGCCCTTCCTGGCCTTCAAGTGGATCGGCGAGAGCTCCCGGCCGGTCGCCAGGAAGCCGTCCGAATACTCGAAGTACGTCCGATGCTCCTGCTCGGCGAGCGTCCCGACCGCGCGCTCGTCGCCGGGCCCGAAGCGCAGCCGGACCTCGAGCTTCTTCAATCCCGCCCTCGCTTCGGGAGTGGCTTCTCCTTGCGCTCGAGCTCGGAGATCGAAGCCGCCGGCGGCGGCACGAGCAGGCGCTCGATCTCTCCGAGACGGTCGAGCGCCTCGCAGATCCTGAGGAAGCCGTCGAGCCCGATCGTGCCCGTGCGCTCGAACCGGCCGATCGTGGGGACGCTGACTCCGGATCTGGAGGCCAGCGTGTCCCGCTTCCAGTTGCGTCCGAGGCGGAGCGCCCTGACGCGCGACGCCAGAGCTCGCGCGACCTCGTCCGGCGTCGGCACGAGGGTGGGGAAGGATCGAGTGGGCATGTCCGATCCTCCCCCATCGCGCACTAAAAGTCAATAATGATCCATTGAGTCGTAAGACAACACTTAACAGATCATGAACGACAAGTTGAGTGTCGGCCGGTCGTGCTCCGGATCGACGGCGGCTCCCGCGACGAGGGCGATCCGGTCTCGCGACGCTACTTCTTCTTCTTGACCTTCGGCTTCTTCGCGGAGGCCCTGGCCTTCGCCTTCGCCTTGGGCTTCTTCGCGGACTTGGCCTTCGAGGCGGACCTCGCCTTGACCGCGCCGTGGTCGTCGCAGTGCCCATCGTGCGGGCTGTGGAGGTGCCCCTTCACGAGGTAGTCCGTGTGGTCCGAGTGCGGCACCTTCTC
>CAZYLP010000031.1:0-13156 GCA_964648345.1 uncultured Planctomycetota bacterium | reverse complement strand
TCGTGGCCGCACGAAGGGCCGTGCCGGTGAGCCTCCTCGTGCCCGTCGCACGAGTGGCTGGGCGTGCAGTCCGCGGGGTTCGAGCCGCTCGACGGGATCACGTGCTCGTCCACGTGACCCTCGTGGGCGTGATGCATGTGGCCGTCGTGGAGGTAGTCCTTGTGCCCCTCGTGCTCGATCGAGGTGTGACCGCAGCCGGGGCCGTGAGTGTGGCCGTGCTTGCCGTGCTTCTTGTGATCGTGGTCCATGGGTTCGATCCCTCCGTCGTCGTCGCCATTGGATTACATGGCCGTGGGAGAGCGCAAGGCGGGCCGTGGTCGGTGCCAGCCGTTAAGCTCGAGACCGCGTGAACTTCAAGTCCCAAGAGTCCGCCACCAAGCTCCGCGGCGGCTACTACACCCCGCCCGCTCTCGCTCGCTGGCTCACCCGCTGGGCCCTCGACGCCGGCGCCCGCTCCGTGCTCGAGCCGGGTTGCGGCGACGGCGCCTTCCTCGATGCCCTCGCGAAGGCTCGGCCGCGGCGCCAGCTCCACGTCACCGCCATCGAGCTCGACGTCCTCGAAGCCTCGAAGGCCCGCCGCAAGCACGCGTCCGTCCACCAGGGCGACTTCTTCGCGTGGCTCGACGCGCACGACGACACCTTCGAGGCCGTCGTCGGGAACCCGCCTTACATCCGCTACCAGTACCTCGAGCCCGAGCCCCGCGCGATCGCCGAGCGGCTCTGCGAGCGCTCGGGCGTCCCGATCTCCAAGCTCACGAACGCGTGGGTCCCCTTCGTCGTCCAGTCCGTCGAGCGCCTCGTCCCGGGCGGCCGTCTCGCCATGGTGATCCCGGCCGAGGTCATGCACGTCCACCACGCGGAGGGCCTCCGCCGCTTCCTCGAGCGGAACGCGCGCGCGCTGACCGTCGTCCACATCCGCGCCATGGTCTTCGAGGGCGCGCTCCAGGGCGTCGTGCTCCTCCTGTTCGAGAAGGCCGCGAAGGGCGAGCCGCCGTGCGCGCCCGCGATCGTCGAGGCGGAGAGCGTCATCTCGCTGCCGGCGGCGCTCGACATGGAGCGGCGGCCGCTCCGCCGGCCGGGCCGCTGGATGTGGTCGCTCCTCGACGACGCCGAGGCCGCGCTCCTCGCGCGGGCGAGCGAGCACACGCCGAGCTTCGCGGACCTGGCGTCGGTGGACATAGGCATCGTCACGGGCTGCAACGAGTTCTTCGTGACGGACCGCGAGACCGTCGCGGAGTACGGCCTCGAGCGCTGGGTGCTCCCCATGCTCGGGAAGAGCGAGCACGTGTCCGGCGTCCGGTACACGCGCGCCGATCACGAGGCGAACGCGCGCGCGGGCAAGCGCGTGTCGTTCGTCAGTCTCGGTACGAAGACGGTGCTCACGCCGGGGCTCAAGAGCTACCTCGCCCTCGGGGAGGAGCAGGCGCTCCCCGCGCGCTACAAGTGCCGGATCCGCGAGCCCTGGTGGGCCGTGCCCTACGTCTGGCGCGCGCCGGTCTCGCTCCTCAAGCGCTGCCACGGCTACCCGCGCCTCGTGCTCAACGACGCCCGGGCCTACTCCACGGACACGGCGTACCGGATCGTGCCGGAGCCGGGCGTGGCGGCGCGCGACCTCGTGGGCTCCTTCCTCTCCTCGCTGACTCTCCTCACCGCCGAGCTCGAGGGCCGTCACTACGGAGGCGGAGTCCTCGAGCTCGTGCCGAGCGAGATCGAACGGCTCCTCGTCGCGGTGAAGCCGACCAGCAAGCGCGACCTCGACGCCGTGGATCGTGAAGTGAGACGCGGCCGCCTGCCGCTCGACCGGCAGGACGCGCGGCTCCTCGCGGACGGCTTCTCGCGCGAGGAGCAGCTCGCGCTCCGCTCGGCCTGGGAGCGGCTGCGAGACCGGAGGCTCAGACGCCCCGCGCGACCTGGAGGCGGCCGATGATCTTGCACTCGAACTTCCGCGTCGCCCCGAGCGCCTCGCCGTCGATCTGGAGCCGGCGCTCGTCCGAGAGCTCGACGGCGATGTGGCGCGCGTGGAAGGCGCGCTGGTTCTCGGTCACGCCCTCGAGGAGCTCGCTGACGCCGAGCTTCAAGAAGTCGGCCTGCTTGATCGCGAAGGAGAGGACCTTCGACCCGTACTCGAGCCGGTCGAAGAAGTAGAGGTCGAGCAGGCCGTCGTCGTGCCGCGCTCCGGGCAGCGAGAGCGTGCCCGCGTAGACCGGCGTGTTCGTGATGATGAGGTTGAACGCGTGGTCCGAGACCGCGACGCCGTCCACGTGCGCGGTCACGTCCATGCTCCGCTGCTCGACGGAGCGCTCGGCGAGCGCCGCCGCGTAGCCGAGGTAGCCGCCCAGATCCCGGTAGTTCCGTCGCGCGGAGACGACGTCGGCGTCCATGCCGACCCCGAGACAGTTGACCCAGATCTTCCGCTCGCGCTTGCCGGCGATCGTCGCGTCCACCGTCGCGAAGTCGAGGCCGACGAGCCTCGAGGAGACGGCGATCCTCGCGAGCGCGTGGAGGTCCTCCGCGGGGAGCTCGAGGCTCTTCGACACGTTGTTCGCCGTCCCGAAAGGGATCACGGCGAACTCGGGCTGCTTCGCGACCTCGGCCGTGGCGATCGCGTTCACGACGAGGTGGATCGTCCCGTCGCCGCCGATCGCGCAGACGCGGGTGAACTCGTCCGTCGCGAGCTTCTCGCGGATCGCGGCGAGGGTCTTCGCGTCGTCGGGGTCCGTCTCGAGGAGCGTCACGTCGGCCGATGCCTGGAGGACGGGCGCGAGCTTCGGCCAGCGACGCCGTGCCTCGAAGTCGTGCGCGCTCGGATTCATGACGACGAGGAGACGCATGAACCAATTCTAACGGAGTCGTCTCTTGAGTCGGTCGCGTTCCCGACGAAGCTCAGTCCCTTCGGTTCTGGTGCAGAGGTTACTCACTTGAAGGTTGCTCGGATCGCGCTCGGCGCGGTCATCGTCGTGACGGCGTGCTTCACCGGCGCGCCGGAGGCTCGCGCGCAGGACCGGGAGGGGACGGCTCCCGTCTCGACGGCCGCACAGGCCGCGGCCGCGCGGAAGATCGTCCTCGAATACAAGGGCGGCGAGATCTTCCCGCTCCGCCTGTTCCGCGGGCTCGACCTCCTCGAGCCGGCGGTGCCGTTCGTCGCGACCGAGCGCGGCGACTGGGGCCGCGTCCTCTGGAACACGGCGGTGCCCTACACGCTCGCCGCGTCGGCCTTCGCGTTCCGCTCGCAGGACCGCCACATCGCGCGCGAGGTCCATCGCTGGAAGTGGATCGGGGTCGATCGCAACTCCGACAACGAGCCCATGCTGTTCGGCCTCATGGCGCTCGGCGCCGCGAGCTTGTTCCTCCCGTCGCCCGAGGACGGCGAGGACTACAGCTGGCAGCTCCGCGCGGACCGCATGGCCGTCTTCGCGATGGGCATGCTGTTCACCGAGCTCGAGACGAACATCCTGAAGCGGGTGATCCGCCGGACGCGCCCCGACGGGAGCGACAACAGGTCGCGGCCGAGCGGCCACTCGAGCGCGACGGCTGCGGCCATGAGCTTCGCGGCCGACTGCCTCCGCGACTGGATCCGGCCGCAGGACGAGCCGATCTTCCTCCACCGCGTCTGGAAGGAGGCCGTCTGCGCCGCGCCGTACCTCGCCGTCGGCTACATGTGCCTCGCGCGCGTCCAGATGAACAAGCACTACCTCACGGACACGCTCCTCGGGGCGGCGATCGGGGCGTTCACGATGCACATGCTCTACTCGTGGAGCTTCCTCCGCGACGAGCAGGGCTCGAGCTGGTTGCAGATGGCGTCGGTCGGATACAACCCCGACATGAAGGGCATCGAGTTCGCGATCCGCGGCGAATTCTGATGAGGTTCGCATCGCCTTCACGGAGGAGACCTACAACTCTCCCCGTGAGGTGAAGCGGATGGCGAAGAGGATCGACGGCGCGCTCGAGGCCATCGAGCGGGACGTGCTCGGCATGGGGGAGCTCGTCGAGACCCAGCTCGACTCGGCGATCGCGGCGCTCCTCCGGCGCGACGCGGTGATCGCGGACGAGGTCGTGCGGGGAGACGACGCCGTGGACGCTCTCGACGCGCGGATCGAGCGTGCCGGTCTCGGGGTGCTCACGGCCCACTCTCTCTCCGCGGAGCGCGTGCGGCTCGTCGTGGCGCTCGTGCGGATCGTGACCCAGCTCGAGCGCCTCGGCGACCTCGCCGTCAACGTCGCGGAGCGCGCGGGCTCGCTCGCCGCGCTGCCGCCGCTCGCGGCGTTCGAGGACCTGCAGACGATGGCGTCGCGCGTCCAGAGCATGGTCAAGCTCGCCCTCGCGGCTCTCGCTCAACGCGACGCGAAGCTCGCCCAGCGAGTGCTCGGGATGGATGAGCTCGTGGACGAGCTCCACGCGGGAGCCTTCAGGCACTACGAGTCGCTCATGCGCGCGGACCCGGCGTCCGTCGAGCGGGCCGTGCTCCTCCTCTCGTGCTCGCGGCACCTCGAGCGGGCCGGCGACCACGCGCGGAACATCGCGGCCGACGTGATCTGGATCGTCGAGGACAAGGTCGTCCGCCACGGCGTCGAGCGGCTCGGGCGGGACGAGAAGATCCTCGTCTCGGCGTAGACCTTGGCGTCTTCGCACCCTCCCTGACGCCAAATTCACATTCGCTTCGTATCCTGGTCACCATCATTCAGGAGGGGCTCGATGGCCATCATCACCGAAGTCGAAGACGCGGCGCACGTCATGCTCGAGGAGCACGAGAAGGCGCCGTCGAAGAAGGCTCTCCGCAAGGCCGCCAAGGCCGCGGCGAAGCTCGAGAAGAAGCAGGAGAAGGCGCGGAGGAAGGCCTGGAAGAAGGCCCGCCCGAAGAAGCAGCCCTGGGCATCGACGATCCTGTGGGTGAACGACGTGCGGGCCCACGCGCAGTGGCTCGAGCGCGCGTTCGGCTTCGAGATCGAGGACGTGATGGACGGCCCCGACGGGACGGCCCAGCACGCGATGCTCCGCCACCGCCGCGCGACGATCATGCTCGGCAAGGCGCGCGACGCCGCCCACGCCGCGCCCTCGGGCAAGACGACGGCGACGACCTACGTCTACGTCGCCTGCGTGGACGACCTCGCCCTCCGCGCGACGGCGGCCGGGGCCAAGCTCGTGAACCAGCCGCGCGACGAGTTCTGGGGCGACCGCTGCGTCCCGATCATCGACCCCGAGGGTCACTCGTGGATGTTCGCGACCCATCTCCACAAGACGGACTGCGCAGCCGATCAGGGCCCCGAGTGCAGCGGCGGCAACGGCGGCGGCGACGACCGGCACGCGAGCGCGTAGAGCTCGAGCTGGCTCCTCACGGGCGTGCTCGACGGGGGCGGCCGTACGCCGCGGCAGTCCCGGTCGAGCACGCTCGCCTTCACGTCGTCCTTGAGCTGCACCTCGAGCCGCTGGCGGACCTCCGCCTGGAGCGCCGGGTCCAGCACCGGCGCGAGGAGCTCGACGCGCCGGTCGAGGTTGCGCGGCATCCAGTCGCCGGAGGCGAGGAAGACCTCGGGCCGCCCGCCGTTCTCGAAGACGAACGCGCGCGCGTGCTCGAGGAAGCGGTCCACGATCCGGACGACGCGGACCCTCTCCGAGAGCCCGGGGACGCCGGGGCGGAGGCAGCAGATCCCGCGGACGATGAGGTCGATCTTCGCGCCCGCCTTCGCGGCGAGGTAGAGCTCGTCCACGAGCTCGGGGTCCACGAGGCCGTTCACCTGCGCCACGATCCGCGCGGAGGCGCCCGCGGCAGCGAGGTCGCGCTCGCGCCGGATGAGGGCGACGAGCTTCTCGCGGAGCCCGAACGGCGCGATGACGACGTGGTTCAGGTGGAGCGGGCGCGAGTAGCCGGTGACGACGTTGAAGAGCTGCGTCAGGTCCTCGCAGAGCGCCTCGTTCGCGGAGAAGAGGCCGTAGTCCGTGTAGGTGCCGGCGGTCCGCGTGTTGTAGTTGCCGGTCCCGAGGTGCGCGTAGCGGCGGATCTGGTCCTCGTCGCGGCGGACGACGAGGCACGCCTTCGCGTGCGTCTTCAAGCCGACGAGCCCGTAGATCACGTGCGCGCCCGCCTGCTCGAGGCGGCGGGCGCTCTCGATGTTCGCCTGCTCGTCGAAGCGGGCCTTGAGCTCCATGAGCGCGGCGACCTGCTTTCCGTTCCGCGCCGCGCGCGCGAGCGCCTCGACGATCGGCGAGGCGCCGCCGCCCGTCCGGTAGAGCGTGATCTTGATCGCGAGCACGTTCGGGTCGTCGGCCGCTTCGCGCACGAACCGGACGACGTGGTCGAAGCTCTGGTAGGGGTGGTGGACGAGGACGTCGCCCTTTCGCAGCGCCTCGAAGACGGAGCCCGCACGCTCGAGGGCCGCGACGCGCTGGGCCGGGAGAGGCGGGTCCTTGAGGCGGGGCAGATCGACGGCCGAGTAGACCTGGAGGAGGTCCGAGAACGCGACGAACCCCTCGACGAGGTAGAGGTCCTCGGGCTCGAGCTCGAGCTCGCGGACGAGGATCTCGAGCGTCTCGCGCGGGAGCGTCGTGTCGTACTGGAGGCGGACGGCCGCTCCCTGGCGGCGGGCGCGGATGCTCTCCTCGATGGACTTCAGGAGGTCGCCCGCGCTCTCCTCGTCGATCACGAGGTCCCAGTCGCGCGTCACGCGGATCGTCGAGCAGGAGCGGACCTCGTAGCCGAAGAACAGCTGGTCGAGGTGGCAGCGGATCGCGTCCTCGAGGAGCACGAAGTCGTGCTGGCCCTCGGAGGGGAGCCGGATGAACCGCGGCAGGACCGTCGAGGGGATGTGGACGAACGCGAGCTTCGTCTGCGGCGACTTGTCGGCGCTGCGGAGCGTCACGACGAGGCAGATCGTCCTGTTCGCGAGGTACGGGAACGGGTGCCCGGGGTCGAGCGCGAGCGGCGTCACGACGGGGAGGATCGTGCGCCGGAAGTAGTCGGCGAGGAACGTCCGCTGGACCGCCGAGAGCTGCTCGGGGCCGAGGATCCTCACGCCCTCGCGGTCGAGGGCCGGCTGGAAGTCGGAGAGGAAGGCCCGGTGCTGGCGCTTCACGAGCTCCTGGCAGCGCTCACCGATCGCGCGGAGCGTGTCGCGCGGCGTGAGCCCGTCGGGGAAGGGCGCCGCGATCCCGGCGTCGATGAGCCGCTTCACGCCCGCGACGCGGACCATGAAGAACTCGTCGAGGTTGGAGCTCACGATCGCGAAGAACTTGAGCCGCTCGAGGAGCGGGACGCTCAGGTCGCACGCCTCGTCGAGCACGCGCTCGTTGAACGCGAGCCACGCGAGCTCCCGGTTCACGAAGCGGTCCGCGGGGAGGTCGCCGCCCGGACGCGGGATCGGCATCGCGCCGCTGTCGGTGATCGCGGGGATCCGCCCCTCGGAGACGGCGCCGACTCGCTTCCGCTTCACGCCCGTCCGCTGCAAGGGTGCACCGGAGACGAAATGTAGACGCGCTGAATGAAGCGTCCGCAAGGCATCGTTGAATTCCACGTGAAGGTCGCCGGAAGTCTCGTCTGCGGACGGAGTCCCGTTCACGCGGACAGCGAGAGGGGGCCCAGGAACTTCCGGAGCCGCGCGGGGGTCCCGAGGTCGGTCCATCCGCACGGAGGCACCTCGAGGACGCGGAGGCGGTCCGTCGAGCCCTGCAAGACGTCTCGCGAGAAGTCGCGCGAGACGAGCGTCTCGTAGACGCGCTCGAGGCCGCGCTCCCCCCGCTCGAAGCCCGCGCGGAGGTCGCGGACGAGCCCGGGCAGCGAGCGCGCGATGAGCCGCACGATCGCGCGCGCGCGTCCGGCCATCATGAAGCTGTTCCAGAGCGCTCCCTGCGCGAGGAGCTGCGCGGCGTCGAGAGCGCTCGGCTTCTCGGCGAAGCGCTCCACCCTCCCCGCCTCTCCCTTCGCGATCCAACCGTACTCGGTGTCCGCGCCCTCGGGCGTGACTCCGAGGAGGACGAGGTGCTCCTCGGGTCCGCGAGCCACTTCGAGCGCCTGCTCGAGCGAGCTCTGGAGGATCCCCTCGTGGCGGACGTAGTGATCGGACGGGAGCAGGAGGACGACCGCGTCGGGCTGCTTCGCGAGGACGTGGAGGAGCGGCAGCAGGATCCCGGCCGCCGTCCCTCGGTTCCGCGGCTGCACGACCGCTTCGAGCCCCGTGTCCGCGAGGAGCGGCTCCCAGTGAGCGCGGTGCTCGGCCGCGACGACCGTGAGCGTGCGCGTCGTGGGCACCACGCGATGCGCGCGGCGGTGAGCCCACTCGAGCATGCACGTCGGCCGGCCGAAGGTGCAGAACTGCTTCGGCACCGAGGCGCCCGATGCGTCGAGGGTCAGCTCGCGGATCCGCCGGCCCTCTCCGGCGGCGAGGACGATCGCAAAGGTGTCGTTCATGGCCGGAGTTGTAGCTGGCCCGCTCGAAGAACTCGTGAAGTGGCCACGAGTTCCCCTCGACTCACGACATCACGAAGAGTTCACGAATGTCTAACCGGGCGCGCGAACGGCCGCTCTACCCTCGACGCTCGTGACGGACGGGGGCTCCATGACGATGAAGATCCTCGAGCGCGTCCGCGCTCGCTGTGGCGACAAGCGTGAGTCGATCGTGAGCGTCGCCGAGCTCCTCGACGACCGGACGCTCGGCGAGCGCGCGGACGTCGAGGCCGCGCTCCGCGAGCTGATCCTCGCGGGCGACCTCGACGCCCTCCGCGTCGAGAAGATGTTCCTGACCCCGGGGACCGACGCGGGCAAGAAGCGCCGCACGGCGCTCCTCGGCCTCACGAAGAAGGTCCTCGTGGACATCGCGGGCCGCGGCGAGCCGCTCGATCAGCTCCTCGACGCGTTGCGGATCGTGGACTCGCTCGAGCCGCGCTAGTTCGCCGCCGCGTCGTAGAGGAACGCGTCGGCGAGGGTCGCTTCCTGCCCGTCGAGGTTGATCACGGTCACGGGGACGGACCCGTCCGCGTGCGGCGGCGCCGCGAAGGTGAGCGTCGAGCCGTCGGCGCTGATCTGGACGTCGCTCTGCGCGAGCTCGATGTCGTCCACGAGGACGACGACGCCCGCGAAGAAGTTGCGTCCTATCACCGTGAGCACCTGGCCGCCGTCCGTCCCGACGAGGCCGCCGCCGCGCGAGCTCGTCGTCGAGAGGATCTCGGGCGCGGCCCCCGTGGCGACGGCCGCCTGGAAGGTGCCGAGGGCGGTCGTGTCCACGTAGACGAGGAGCCCCGTGGGCGTGAACGCCTTCACCTCGAGCACCTCGAGCTCGCCCGTCGTCGCGCGCCGGATCACGACGACGTCCTCCTCGGTCTTGCCCGAGGGGAGGAGCGCGCTCGCGAACGGGAGGCGGAGCGTGAAGGACGTCTCGACGGCGATGTCGCCGGGCGAGAAGGTGATCGCGGCGCCGACGCCCGTGAAGGCGCCCGTCGCCACGTCGCTCGCGGCCGGAGCGATCGCGAAGGAGGTGTCCACGGAGAGCGCGTCCGGCTCGACGTGGATCGAGACGCCGTCGAGGGCGCCTCCCTCGATGAAGACGAGCCCGCCCGGGGGCCCGAGGATCCCGGTCCCGTCGTTCGGGCGGGACCCCTGGCCGTGCTTCGAGGAGCAGGCCGCGATGATGACGAGGATCGGCAACGACGACGTCACGACGAAGCGGCTGGGCCGCATGGTGATCTCTCCATGGCTCGGGTTTCGTTGGTCTGGAAACGAGGACGACGGTTCAACGACCCGGGTGGAGAGGAGGAGCTCGCGAGCGCCGAGTCCCACGAGAGTCGCTTCGTCGAGGAGCGACGCGACCCGACTGGACGGTCGCGTGGACGTCGCGCGGAGTCTCGACTCGCACGCCCACGCCCGCATCGAGCAGCGGCGCGGAGTGGCAGAGGACGCACCAGGCGGCGTCGTGCGTCCGCTCCGGGGCGATCGAGTCGTGGAGGTGAGGCGCGTCGGGCGAGCACGCGGCCAGGCGGCTCGCCTCGATGGCCTCGGCGTGCGCGCAGGCGAGGGCATGCGCTTCCTGGAGCGAGGGCCCGAGGAGGAGGGCGACGGCGAAGATCCAGCCGAGGAGGCGCCGCATCAGGGGAGGGAGTTTAACAACCCCGCGTCGAGTAAACTCTCGCTCCCATGAGCGACGAGATCTGGTCGATCCCGGTCACCACCTTGAAGGGCGAGAAGAAGGACCTCTCCGAGCACAAGGGGAAGGTCCTCCTCGTCGTGAACACGGCGAGCCAGTGCGGCTTCACGCCCCAGTACAAGGGCCTCGAGGAGCTCTGGAAGAAGCACCGGGAGAAGGGCCTCGTCGTCCTCGGCTTCCCGTGCAACCAGTTCGGCGCCCAGGAGCCGGGCGCGGCCGAGGAGATCGGCGCGTTCTGTCAGAAGAACTTCGGCGTGAGCTTCCCGCTCCACGACAAGATCGACGTGAACGGCCCGGCGACGCACCCGCTCTTCGCGCACTTGAAGACGAAGCAGAATGGTTTCCTCTGGACCGAGAACATCAAATGGAACTTCACGAAGTTCCTCGTCGATCGGCACGGGGACGTGGTCGCCCGCTTCGCGCCCACGACCAAGCCCGAGGCGATCGAGTCGAAGATCGAGGAGCTCCTCGCCGAGAAGCCGTGAAGATCGAGCTCTACCCGGGCTTGCGAGCGAGGATCTTCACGCTGACGAAGTTGTCGGCCTGCGCCACGAGCCCGGGCGCCTTCGTCATCGCGTCGCGCACGAGGGGGTCGTCGCTCGCGAGGAGATCGTCGATCGTGCGCATGACCGTCTCGCGGAACTCGACGTCGACGAAGCCCGCGGCGTGGAGGCTCGCCCGGTAGTCGTCGAGCGTGATCGCGCCCGCGAGGCATGCCACGTAGGCGCGCGCGTCCTCGCGCACGGCGGCGTCGAGCGGGCGCTTCGTCGCGATGTCCGAGATCCGGAGGCGGCCTCCCGGCTTGAGGACCCGGAACGCCTCGCGGAGCACCTTCGGCTTGTCGGGCGAGAGGTTCACGACGCAGTTCGAGATGACGACGTCGGCGGTGGCGTCCGCGACCGGGGGCTCCTCGATGAAGCCGAGGCGGAACTCGACGTTCTTCGCCCCGATCTTCTCGGCGTTGGCTCTCGCCTTCTGGATCATCTCGACCGTCATGTCGATGCCGATCACGCGGCCCGCCGGTCCCACCTTCCGCGAGCAGAGGAACGCGTCGAAGCCGGCGCCCGAGCCGAGGTCCACGACGACCTCGCCCGGGCGGAGCTCGGCGACCGCGGTCGGGTTCCCGCAGCCGAGGCCCAGGTTCGCTCCGTCGGGAGCGGCGGCCAGGTCCTCGTTCGAGTAGCCGATCCTGAGCGCGGTCGCGTCCACGTCGCCGGCCGAGCCGCAGCACCGGTCGGTGCCGGTCGCGACCTTCGCGTAGGCGGCCCTGACGGTCTCACGTGCGTCCTTGGTCCTGATCTGCGTCGTGACCTGCGCCGGAGCCGAGCAGCACTCGGGGGCGCAGCAGTCGTTCTTCGCGTCGGCAGACTCCGCCATGGTTCCTCCTCGGAGCGCGACTTGACTCGAGGCCCGTCCCGCTCTATCGTTGATCAACGATATGACAGGACGGCGTATTCCACAAGTCTCCGAGGACTGTTGTCCGACCGACGTCGAGCGGCCCGATCTGCGGCCGGTCGAGGGCCCGGGCACCGACGAGGAGCTCGCGGGGCTCGCGAAGGCGCTGGCCCATCCCGCGCGCATCCAGATCCTCCGTCTCCTCGTCCGCCGCGGCACGTGCGTGTGCGGCGAGATCGTGGATGAGCTGCCTCTCGCGCAGTCCACGGTCAGCCAGCACCTCAAGATCCTCAAGGAGGCCGGGCTGATCCAGGGGGAGATCGACGGCCCGCGGACGTGTTACTGCGTGGACCCGAAGGGCGTGCGGCGGCTCAAGGCGCTCGTGGGCGCTCTCTGAGCAATCGGCCATGAACGATAGGATCCGGCCGTCGCTCGATCGTCGTCTCGTCGCCGAGGGCATCGGCACGGCGCTGCTCCTCGCCGCGGTCGTGGGCTCGGGGATCATGGGCGACCGGCTCTCGGGTGGCAACGTGGGGCTCGCTCTCCTCGCGAACACGATCGCGACGGGCGCCGCGCTCGTCGCGCTCATCCTGACGCTCGGACCGATCTCGGGAGCCCACTTCAACCCGGTCGTCACGCTCGCCGACGCCTCGCAGGGCCGCTTGCCGTGGCGCGACGTCTCCCTCTACGTGTTCGCTCAGGTCCTGGGGGCGTTCGCGGGCGTCGCCCTGGCGGACGCGATGTTCGGCGAGCCGGTCTTCGCGGCATCGAGGCACGCTCGTGCCGGGCTCCCCCAGCTCCTCGGCGAATTCGTGGCGACCTTCGGGCTCCTCGGGGTCATCACCGGATGCTCCCGCGTTCGCTCCTCGGCGACGCCGTTCGCGGTCGCCGCATGGATCGTCGGCGCCTACTGGTTCACTCCATCGACGTCCTTCGCGAACCCCGCCGTGACGCTCGCACGTTCCGTCACGGATACCTTCGCAGGGATCAGACCGGAAGACGTGCCGGGGTTCGTGGTCGCGCAGGTCGTCGGCGCGGCCGCCGCGACCGTCGTCTTCCGGTGGCTGGTGCCCGCCCTCCCGGAGACCGTCGAGGAGAAGCCCGCATGAGCGCCAAGGTGATCTTCGCGTGCGTCCACTCGGCGGGGCGCTCGCAGATGGCGACGGCGTTCTTCAACAGCCTCGCCGACCCGGCCAAGGCTCATGCCCTCGCGGCCGGGACCGAGCCCGGGGAGCGCGTCCACCCGGAGGTCGTCGCGACCTTGAAGGAGGTCGGGATCGACATCTCGGAGGCGAAGCCGCGCCGCCTCACGACCGAGCTGGCCGCGGGCGCGAAGGTCCTCGTGACCATGGGCTGCGGCGAGGCGTGCCCGGTGGTGCCCGGCGCGCGCCGAGAAGACTGGCCGCTGACGGACCCGAAGGGGAAGCCGCCCGAGGTCGTCCGCGTGATCCGGGACGAAGTCCGCGATCGCGTGCGCGCTCTCGTCGAGCGCGAAGGCTGGGCGCTCTCGAAGCCGCGCTGACTTCTCGTCGCAACTTCACATCGCGTTCACGGGGCGCGCCTACAAGTCCTCCTGGAAAGGGAGAGACATGGCGCGGATCCTCATCCTCCACGCCTCCTGCGGCGGCGGCCAC
>CAZYLP010000030.1:12494-23022 GCA_964648345.1 uncultured Planctomycetota bacterium | reverse complement strand
GGCGGCTCGGGCGGCGGCGCGGCGGGCGGCCCGCGTGCGGGGGGCGGCGCGGCTGGCGGCCCCGGCGGCGGTCCGAACGGGAGCGGCGCGAACGGCGAGGACAAGCCGTTCGAGGACACCGTCAAGGGACGCTTCCTCGTCTTCGTGAAGCTCGACCCCACGGCGGGCGCCGAAGCGGTGGTCCAGGGCCAGGTGCCCGCGGGCGACGCGGCGCGCTTCGAGCGGATCAAGTCGCGCGTCAAGAAGGACGACGCCCTCGCGCTCTCCCTCGTGAAGGTCGAGTCGATCATCGCGAGCTGGAAGCAGGCGGCCAAGGAGGGCAAGGGCGAGGTCCAGGGCTTCGAGAAGCAGGCCGGCGAGGAAGAGCTCGCCAGCGTCAAGCAGCCCGACGGCACGCTCGACCTCTCGCGCTGCGAGGTCTGGCTCATCAAGGACTGGAAGGGCGAGGTCCCGCGTCGCTACCGCGTGAAGGCGACCGACGTGGAGAAGGAGCTCAAGGAGCTCGCCAAGCTCAAGCCCGGCAGCCAGGTCACGATCAAGGGTCTCGTCACGCGCTCGCCCGAGATCGCCAAGGAGCTCCGCGAGGAGCTCAAGGGCACGGTCAACGAGCTCGCGCCGAAGACCTGCACCCCCGGCGGCAAGGAGGGCGAGGAGCCCACGTCGCCCGAGGGCGTCGAGGGCTCGAAGAAGCCGAGCACGCCCCTCCCGCCTCCGGGCTCGCCGGCGCCGGGCAAGGATCAGGGCGTCGACCTGGACCAGGACTAAGAGGCGACGGCCGCGCTCGCCTCGGCCTGACTCCTGAAGCCCTTCCGCACGTTCTTCTCGACGGCGAGGAGTGAGCGGCGGGAGACGGCGCGGACGTAGGGCACCTCGTCGAACGGGACCAGCTCGCTCTCGAGCGCGAGGTAGACCTTGGCCGCCATCCGGTTGACCGGGCGGCGCGCACGGCCGGCACGCGCCTCCACCTCGAGCGCCGCGGCGAGCCGGACGAGCAAGATCGCGCGCTCGGGGACGGCGACCTCGCGAAGGAAGCCGTCGAGCGTGCGCCGGCGCCGCGAGCGCGTGAAGGCGTAGGCCGCGTCCGAGGTCGAGCCGAGGTCGCCGTAGACCTCGTGCTCGGCGAGGGCGTCCGAGCCCTCGACGATCGCGGGGTCGGGCACGATGGTCTCGAGCGCGTACGCGCCGAGCTCGGCCTTCCGCGAGACCGGGAGGAGCGGCGCCTCGCCTAGGAACGGCCGGTAGAGGAGGAACCGCCCCGGCACCGGGCGGCCGGTGCGCTCGTGCGTGCCGAGCGCGTCGGCGACGAGCTCGCGCGCGAAGGCGAGGTCGCAGGGCGCCCACGCGCCGAACCGCTCGCGCGCCTGCCTCTCGAGGTCGTCGCCGTCGCCGAAGCTCGCGAACACATCGAGCACTCCGAGCCGCTCGTTCAGGAGCAGCGCGAGCCCGTCGAAGGTCCCCTCGGATGTCCTGAAGAACAGGACCACGTCGCGCGAACCCTCTCCGTCGAGCGCGGAGACGAGCCCGTGCGAGAAGACGCCCACCGGCTGGGCGCGCCCGAGGCCGAGGGGCTCGCGACCTCCCACGACATCCCGCCCGCCCTCGAGGAGCTGCTTCGCCTTCTCTCCCAGGTCGCCCATGGCCGGCCACCGGGAGAGCTCGGCGAGATACCAGGCCGCGCGCGGCGTCTTGGTCCGCGCGACGACCTCGAGCGCGGAGAGCGCGGGCTCGAGCGCGAGCCCCTTCTCGCGGCAGATCGCCGCGCTGACGGTCACGAGCGCGATCCCGACCTGGGCGTTGTGGAGGAGCGTCTCGATCGCGCGCTCGAGCGCCTCGATGAGCGCGGGCTCCGTCACGCCCTCGGCGTCCGGACCGATGAGGCAGTGGAACGCGAGGAGCGCCTCGAGCTGCTCGGGCGAGTCGAGGAGGCTCGTCATGCCGTCGCGCGAGAGACGCTCGACCGTGCCCTCGAAGTCCTTGAAGCACGCGGCGTACTCGGGGTCCGGGAGCTGCGTCCCGAGCGACGCGAGGAGCGGCCCCATCGAGTACTTCCGCTCGTCCGGAACCGTCGGGTCGCGCATCGCCTCGAGGAGGTCCGCCGCGGCCGAGCCGAGCGCGCGAGTGCGGAGACGCCCCGGCGCGAAGCGCGCCGAGTAGAAGAGGAGGAGGGCCGCCTGCTCGCTCACCCTGAGAGAGGGGTCGCGCGCCATGAGCTCGACCAGGCCGCGCCCGACCGCGGGGAACAGGCCGGTGAGACGCTCGAGCACGTCGTCCGGCGCGCGATCCTCGCCCTCGGGGCCCGCAAGCTCGAGGAGAGCCTCGCGAAGGCGAGGGAGGAGGTCGGCCGTCCACGTTCGCGCTCGGTTGGGCATGCCGGCGTTCTAGCAACGACCACCGACATCAACGCGGCGGGTTCGCAGGCTTCTCCGGCTCGAGCTCGACCGAGGCCGTCGCGAGCTCGTCCGCCTTCACGGTCACGGAGACCCTGGCGGTCGAGTGACCCTCGGCCGTGACGGTGAGCGTCGCCTCGCCCGCGGGCACCTGGCTCAGGTGGAACCCTCCCTTCGCATCCGTGACGTCGTGGTAGCTCGCGGTCACGGCGACCTTCGCCCGGGCGAGCGATGCCTTCGAGCCCTTCGCCGTCACGCGGCCCTCGACCTGGCCCTTGGGCTTCGACGGCCCACGGGGCGCGTGGACCCCGAGGTAGTTGACGACCGGCCGCTCGCGGCCGTCCGAGGGCTTGTTCACGACCCCCAGCCCCTCGACGAACATGGCCGACGAACCGCCCCCGTCGAGGTTCACGGCCCACCAGGCGCGGAGCTCCTGGAACACCTTCACGAGGTCGTCGCCGGTCATCCCGACGCTGTGAGGCTGGCGCCCGTCCACGACGACGAGGAGGAGGGTCTTCCGGTCCTTCGTGAGGCCGACGGCCGTGCGCGGGTGACGCTGCTCCATGAGCTTCTCGGCGCGCATGTGCTCGACGGGCTCGCCGTCCACGATGAGGTCCGGGTGCCCGCCGAGCACGTCCGTCATCCACGGCTCGGGCTTCACGACGACGCGGCCCGGGAAGATCTCGAGACGCCCCGCGCCCCACGCGATCGTGCTGTCGTGGCGGTCGTCCTCGCTCCCCGGCCAGCGCTCCCCGCCCGAGATCGTGAGACCGCGCGGCGCGTCCTTCGCCTTCTCGGTCACGAAGTCGCCGTTCACCGCGAGCTGGACACCCGCCTTCTTCGCGAAGCCGGAGACCGTGGCGCGTCTCTGCGCGGGCGCCGAGACGACGAGACGGACGCCGGGCTCGGTCAGGTCCACCGTCGCCACGTGGAGGCCGAGGCGCGGGTCCTTCCTCAGGCGGTGCCGGTAACGGACACCGGCGAAGGGAGCCGTCCAGGGCTCCTCCGCGACGGCGGCGGCCGAGACGGCGAGGAGGCAGGCGACGAGAGCGAGCGCGCGGGGCCGGTCCATGAACGTCCTCGGGGGCGTAGGCCCCCAGACGTCGGAGAGCAACGTCCGGCCCGCTCTCCGCGCCCAACTCCTCGCCGTACATGGAGAGGGCGACGTCCTCCGGCGGACGTCGCCCTTTGCTGAAACCTGAGGACCGTCAGCGAATGGACAGCCGGAGCTCCGAGCCGGTGCCGCCCACGTCGGGGTTGTACATGTCCACCGCGCGCGTCGGCATCACGTGGAAGTCGCCTGGCCGCTCGCAGCGGAGGACGTACTCGATCTTGTACTCGTGCCGCGCATCGAGCCACGAGGCGCACACGGCGAGGCGGTCGTCGCGATACTCGCGGTGCGAGTACCAGTAGGACCAGCGCCAGTCCATGTGACGGCCGCGTCCGCGTCCGCCGCGGCCACCCGCGCCGATGCGGCCGCCGTGCTGCTCGCCCGCGAGGTCCTCGCGGACGAACTCGCAGCCCGCGGGGATCGGGTCCTCGACGAGGAGGTACTCGCGCACCTCGCCCGCCTGGACCGTCAGCGTGACGTGCAGCTCGTCGCCGACCGCGACCGGCTCCTTGCCGAGGTCGAACGTCTTCTCGGTGCCGTCCTTCTCGCGGTGCTTGACGACGACCTTGCGCTCGCACGACACGGCGCCGGGCGAGGCCTTGAGGTCCTCCTCGAAGCTCGTCGTGCGGAGGTTCGCCTGGAAGTAGGCGTTCCCCTTCCCCTTCCTGGTGAAGGTGACCGTCCGCGCCGAGCCGAGCTCCGCGGCGCCGAGCCTGAGGCCCACGCGCGTGCAGAGGACGTTCGACTTGTCGACGTGCTCCTTGACGATCTCCTTGTCGCCGATGGAGATCGAGATGTCCTCGTCGGCGTCGAGCTCGTTCGTCCGGACGAGGTGCTCCGAGAGCGCGTAGACGGCCATGGCCGTGTCCTTCGTCGAGTACCACCACCGGCCGCGGCGCTTCGACACGAGCCACTTGATGGTCTTCGACCAGAGCTCCTTGCCCTCGCCGCACTCCTCGAGGGCGTGGAGCGCCTGCGCGGTCGTCTCCGTGTTGAGGCTCATCCAGCCGTGGCAGCCCGCCTCGACGTCCCAGAAGCACGTCGAGCCGGTCACCGAGGCGTTCTTGACGAGCTCGGCGCAGACCTCCTTCGCCTCGTCCTTCATGTCCTGGCGCCAGAGCGTGCGCGCGAGGACGGCCTTGCCGTAGGAGGAGAGCTTGTCCCGGTTCTTGAGGACCTTCTTCACGGCCTTCGCCTCGAGCTTCTTCGCCTGCGAGAGGCAGAAGACCATGTAGGCGCGCGCGTTCGGATCCTCGTCGCCGCCGTGCTTCGCCGTCGCCTTGCCCTCGAGGAGCGACTCGAGCGCCGAGACGCCGCGGTGGTACATCGAGTCGTCGACGCGCACGTCCGACTGCCGCGCGAGCGAGAGCCCGTAGACGACGTAGGCCGTCATGTAGGGGTGCGTCTGGTCGTGCTCCCACCAGCCCCAACCACCGTCTCCGTGCTGGAAGGCGCGGAGGCGGTCGAGGCCCGCGACGATCATCTTCGGGAGCTCGGCGCGGAGCTTCGGGTCGTCCACCGAGAGCTTGCGGAGCGCATCGAGCGCGACCACGTCGGGCAAGAAGCGGGACATGGTCTGCTCGACGCAGCCGTAGGGATAACCCGCGAGCTCCTGGAGCGAGTCGAGCATCGTCGCCGCGACCGACGGCGTGATCGAGAGGTCGAGCGCGACCGCCTCGGGGATCGACCCCTCGGGCAGCTCGAGCTTGATCGTCTCGGACTCCTTCTCGTCGAGCGCCCCCGCCCACGACGCGAAGCGCGGCGCGCCGTGCGCGAGGATCGGGAAGGGCGGCGTCCGCATCGCGTCCGACGCCTCGTCGGTCTGCGCGGTCACCTCGAGGATCACCTTGCCGGGCTTCCCGGCGCGCGAGTCGAACCAGTCGACGCGCACCTCGCCGAGGCTCGGGATCGCCACCCAGGCGAACGTCTCCTGGAGGTCGATGACCTCGCCGCCCGTGATCGTGGGCTTCCCGAGGAGCACGGGGCCCTCGGTCTTCCACGAGATCTTCGTCTTCTTCCCCTTCTCGAGGTAGTTGTGGACGAGCGCCGAGATGAACACCGTCTTGCCTGCGCGCGACAGGCCGGTCCCCCTGGACGAGGAACCGCGGCTGCTCCGTGCGGACGAGCACCGGGAGGAAGACGTTCGCCTCCGCGGTCGAGCTGCCGACCTGCGTCTCGCGCGTGATCGCGCGCGCCGTCGCCCGCCACGTCGTGAGGCTGTCCGGCGTCGTGAGCTCGATGCTCGCCTCGCCGTTCTCGTCCGTCTCGAGCTGGCCCTTCCAGACCCACGTGTCGGGGAAGTCCTTGCGGACCTCCGCCTCGACGAGGTCGCCGCCGCCCGAGTCGTCCTTCGCCTTCTTGGCCTCGCCGCGCTCGCGCGCCATGGCGCGGCCCGGAGCGGCGAGCGGCGCCGGCGCGCCGGCCTTGTCGGCCGACGCCTCCTGCATGGCCGCGTTGCCGCCCGCCTGACCCGAGACCCACCACTGGAAGCTCGAGTTCGTCGTGACCGTGTGCGGCCGCTTCTTCCAGTAGAACTTCCTGAGGTCGATCGCCGTGTCCGTCGCGAGCGCGTAGAGCGACGCGTCGCAGACGCCGAGCGCGACCTCGCACTTCACGCCCTTCTTCGAGTGGCGCTCGACCGCCTTCACCTTGACGGTCGCCTTCTCCTTCGGCTGGTACGTCGGCTTGTCGAAGGAGACGGTGACGTCGAGCAGCTTCTTCTCGGGGATCACGATCACCTCGGCCTGCCCCGCGTGGAGCGCGTTCGAGATGAACGTGACCGTCATGTAGAAGTTGGGGACGTCCTTCTCCTCGACCTTCGCCTTGAGGAGGAGCACGCCCTTCTCCCAGCTCTCGACGGCGTAGCTCGAGATCCCCTCGCGCTCGCGGGTCACGAGAGCGCTCCCCTTCTCCTGGGGCATCGTGCAGAGGATCGTCGCCGTGTCGCCGACCGAGTAGCTCCGCTTGTCCGCGATGCACTGGAGCCCCGCGTGCGTCGGGCTCGCCCACATCTCGTCGCAGAGCCAGACCCACGCCTGGGCCTTCACCTCGCGGCCCTTGTCGTCCTTGGCCGCGACGGTGATCTCGAGTGAGCCGCGCGCGTCCGCCGAGAGCTTGAGCGTCGCGTAGCCCGCGGCGTCCGTCGTGCCCTCGACGCTCGCGACCTTCTTCGTCGCCTTCCAGCCGCCCTCCTTGTGGTACTCGCGGATCTCGGCGGTCGTCGAGACCGCGACGTTCGCGACGGGCTTGTTGTCCGGGTCCATGGCGCGGACCTGGAGCTGGACCTCGTCGCCCGGACGGTAGACCCAGCGCTCGGGCTGCGCGTAGACGGAGATGCTCGCGCGCGGTGCCATGACCTCGGCCGAGCCGGACTCCTCGCGGCGGCTCGCGTCGACGACGCGCGCGACGACGGTGAGCGCCTCGTCGTAGTAGCGGTCGTGGACCTCCTCGGAGCGGTCGACCTTCACCTCGATGGACAGGGTGCCGTCCTTGTCGAGCGAGCCGTTGCCCTGCTTCACGAGGTTGCCGTGGCCGTAGTAGTAGCCCCACGGCGACGCCTCCTCGTCGAAGAACCACGAGTCGCGGCACGGGAAGAGCGTCCACCACGGGCGCCAGTGCGGCCGGCGGTAGACCTCCCAGTGGACCTCGGCCTTCGTGACCGGAGCCCCGTAGTAGTACTTCGCCTGGACCTTCGCCGTGAAGGTGTCGCCCTGGACCGCGAAGCCCGGCGCCTGGACCTTCACCTGGTACTCGGGCTTCCGGTACTCCTCGACGCGGAACTGGTAGTAGCCGAAGCCGCCGAGGTTCACCGAGTAGTGGCCGAGCGGGCAGCCCTCCTTGAGCTCGATCGTCCCGCCGAACGTGCCGTACGAGCTGGCCTCGAGGTCGCCCTTCCAGACCTCGGCGCCGTTCGGGTCGTTGACGACGACGTGCGTCTTCGTCCCCTTCTCGGGGAGCGTGTAGTCGCCGCCGTCGCCGCGGCCGCGGAGGATCGCCTTCCACTGGACCTTGTGGCCCGGACGGTAGATCGGCCGGTCCGTCGAGAAGTGCGCGGTCATCTGACCGACGCCGTAGTAGCCGTGGACCCAGCCGTGCGAGGCCGCGAGCGAGCCCTCGTACCAGGCGCCGATCACGTCGTTCGTCGCCGATTTGCCGGACCAGGTGCCGTCCTTGCCGGTCGTGCCCACGTCCTCGAGCTTGCCGGTGAACGTCTGGAGCTTGACGCCCTGGAGCGGCGTGCCGGTCGTGCGGTCCGCGGCGAACACGAGGAGCTGGTCCGGCGAGCGCTTCACGACGAGCGCGTGCGGCGCGACGACGATCGGCATGCGGAACGGGATCCCGTGGGGCTTCGCCACGATCACGTAGATGCCGGTGCCCTTCGCCTTCTCGAGCTTGAGAGGCTCCCCGTAGCCCTGCTTGGGCCAGTCCTGATCCCAGGTCGCGATCTTGGTCGCGCTCCCCTTGGGCGGCGTGTTGAGGAGCTGCTCGAGGGGACGCGGCTTCGCCTGCCAGTCGGCCCGGAGCTTCTCGGCGTCGAGCTTGTAGAGATCGCACTCGAACGTCGTCGGGTGCTTCTTCTGGTTCTGGCCCCACGCGTGGAGGTTGATCGAGACCTGCGGCGTGTCGCTCGGGCCCCAGGTGCGGTCCGACCACATGTAGAACCCGAACTCGAGGAGGTTCATGAGGCGGTAGCCCGCCTCGCCGGCCGCGTCCTCGTCCGAGTCGATGATCTGGCGGTAGGCCTTCTTCGCGTCCGACTTCCGGTTCGCCTGCTCGTAGAAGCTGCCGAGCACGTAGCGGACGCGGCCCGCCTTCTTGTGATCGTCGAGGTACTTCTCGAGGATCTCGATCGCGTCGTCGAGACCCGCCTTTCCCTTCTGCTGCTCGCGGTAGGCGCGCTGGACGACCTCCTCCGCGCTCTCCTCGGCCATGATCCGCGGAGCGACGGCGAGGAGCGCGACGATCGGGAGCACGACGGCGGCGGCGATTCTCAGGGGACGACGGACGCTCTTCATCTCTGGACCCTCCGGCAGAGGAACGGACACGCCGCTCGGGCTCTGCTGGGGGCACGAATCTCGCCGGAGCCTTCGAAGTGCCCCCGGCGGCGGATCTTACCTGATCGTCCTGGTGAAGGTACCGTCGAGGGGACCGTCCGCGGCGAGTCGTTCGAGGACACAGCCGAGCTTGCCTCCGGGCACGAACGTCCCGAGGCACTCGGGGCAAACCGCGATGATGACGTCCCGCGCGTCGCGGAGCTTCTCCATCGGTCCGTGACCCCGCGGACAGGCGAAGAGCGGCGCGTCGCTCAGCCGCGCCGGCGGAGGGGCCGCGGGCGCCGGCTTCGGCGCCGCGGCGGCTGCCGGGACGATCACGGGCCTCTCGGCGTGGCGCTTCGGCTCGACGATGCGGAGGACCTCGCTCGTCTCGGCGACGGCCCGGCGCAGGACGTCGAGGACCTCCCCGCGCACGAGGCCGACATCGCCGCGAAGGTTCTGCACCATGCGCGTCGCGGCGGCGGTGGGGTCGCGGAGGATCCCGAGGAGGAGGTGCTCCGTCCCGATGCGCGCGCGACCGAGGTCTCTCGCGCAGCGCGCCGCCTCCTCGAGAGCAGTGCGCGTGTGCAGCGTGATCGGCAACAGGCCGCCGTCCACCCCGCGAGCCGGCCCCGGAGGGGCGACGGCGACGAGAGCCTCCCGGAGCACGTCCACGTCGTCGAGCCCCGTGCACGCGAGCACGTTCATCGCACCGCCGGATCGCGCGCGCGCGAGCCCGACGAGGATGTGCTCGGTGCCGAGCCACTGGTGGTTGTGGCGGAACGCCTCCTCGCGCGCGTACGCGAGCGCGTGCGCGGCTCCCTGAGCGAGCTTCTGCGTCATCGCGACCCGGACCCTCTCGGCCTCTCTTGACGCGGGTCCGGGCCGAACGTCACGCGTCAGTCGGAGAAGAGGACGCAGTTGCTCAACTTGCGCACGCGACCACTGGACGACGCTGACCGCCTGCGGTCTTACGTCTCGGGGGCTTCGCCCCGCTATCTGAGACCCTCGAGGAACGTTCGCCAGGCGGGCGACTCGTCGAGGACCTCGCGCGCGGCACCGAGCGTCGCATCGAGGTCCGCGCGCTCGATCCGGAGCTCGGTCGGGATCCCGAGGAGGTGCGCGCGACGCGCGTCGTCCTTCACGGCGAGGAAGCTCACGTCGATCAGGTGGAGCTCCGCCTTCGCCTGCTGGAGGAGCGCCTTGATCGACGCATCCTCGCGGAGGAGCTGCAGGCTCTCGAACGTGTAGTTGTTGACCGTCGCGCGCGCCGTGCGCTCCGCGACCGTCCACGCCGCGGGCGCGCCCTCGTGGTCGCCGAGCCCGCGGAGCGGGTCGTTCTGCGCGTTCACCTGGATGACGACGAGCTTCTTCACGCGTCCCGACTCGACCGCGCGGCGGAGGAACCCGTCATCGCGGCGGAGCGCGACCCAGAGCGCGCGGAGACCGCGAGTGCGAGCGCGATGGTGAGAGCGCGACGCAGCCTCATGCGGGCCGCATTCTGCTCCGCGGGCGGCCCCTCGTCCATCCCCGGACGTCTGCTCTGGCGCGGGAGGAGCGTCTTCGCCCGATCCGATACCTCGACCCCTCAACGTCTTGGCTCGACCCACCGGGCGTCGCTTCGTTCTGGAACCTCATTCGCGCTCGGCTGGCCGGGTTTCCGAGAGAGAGTGCGCCCGGACGGGCGCGAGAGAGTCGGAAGGGACAATGGGTCTGATCGGTGACATCGCCAGCGGCGTGGGCGACATCGCGTCCGACGTCGGCGACGTCGCGGAAGACGCGGTGGACGTCGCGGAGGACGTCGCCTCCGACGCCGTGGACGTCGTCGAGGACGGCGCGGGCTGGGTCGCGGACACCGCGTCCTCCGCCGCCAACTGGGTCGGCGACCACTGGAAGGAGATCGCGGTCGTCGGCGCCGCGATCGTCGTGGGCACGGTGGTCACGGTCGCGACCGGCGGCGCGGGCGCGCCGCTCCTCGTGGCGCTCGCCGCGGGCGG
>CAZYLP010000030.1:11617-12484 GCA_964648345.1 uncultured Planctomycetota bacterium | reverse complement strand
CGGACTGACGCGCGACGATGAGTGCGCTGGCGCGCGTGAATCGTCGCGGGCGGCTTTCGGGGGATGTGGGGATGAGGTAATGTCGATCCATAAGCTTTCATTGTGCGATCTGCAAAAGAAATTCACCGCCGGCGAGGTGACGCGCGCCCTCCTGAACGGCGAGCCCGTGACTCCGGGCAACGTCCTCAAGGCCGCGGCGATCAGCGGCGTCATCACGGTCGGCACGTTCGGGCTCGGCAAGCTCGCGACCCCCGCCGTGACGAAGGTCCTCACGCCGAACGCGACGCGGACGCTCGCGAACCAGGCGGACAACCTCCCCGGCGCGACCGCCACGGGCGGCGCGGCGGGGACGGCCGACGATGCGGTGCGCGCGGGCGCCGGGAGCACCGTCGACGAGGCCGTCGCCGGCGGCGCCTTCGGCTCCGAGGTCGACGACGCCACGGCCGCGGTCCTGAGGAAGTACGGGCTCGAGCCCGACACGAAGCTCTACCGCGTGACCGACCCGAAGTACGTGGACATCCCGAACGGACGAGCCGCCGGCAACCCGAACTCGATGGCGATCGTCGAGGACCCGTTCGCCGCTCCGATCGAGAACCCGCTCACGGCCGCGATCCGCGCCGAGTACCCCGAGATGGCGCCGGTCATGATCCAGCCGCAACGCGCGGCCCGCGAGCTCGGCCCGACTCTCAACGTCTCGACGCGCAACCCCTCGGCGTACGCCGACGAGGGCTTCGTCATGGTCGAGACGACCGTCGACGACGTCCTCGCGAGCGGCGGCCGCATCTACAAGGACGTGGGCGCGAACCTGAACGACTCGTACATCGTGACCGTCCCCGAGTCGCTCCCGGTCCGCGGCATCACCGCGCC
>CAZYLP010000030.1:0-11607 GCA_964648345.1 uncultured Planctomycetota bacterium | reverse complement strand
CTGACAGGCGGCGCCGGTCTCCTGGCCGCGGGTGGCATCACCGCGCCCACGGGCCACGCGGCCGAGGGGCTCCCGCTCCCGAAGCTCGGGCCCGCGGCCGAGAAGGTCGAGACCTACGTGCGCACGGCTCTCAACGGCGGCGCGTCCACCGGCTACAAGGTCGTCCACCCGCCCGGCAACGGCAACGGGAACGGCGGCGGCGGGAGCGGTCCGCCCGCGCCGCCCTCGCAGCCCTCGGCGACCGCCGGCTTCATCAAGAAGGTCGTGAAGGGGACGGCCGACGTCGGCGACTGACGGCGGGCGACTGACGGCGGGCGATTGACGTGGACTTTTCGTCCGTGCGTTTCTTAACATCACGCCTCTTGGGGGCGTGCGAAACACGATGAAGGTCCTCTGCTGTCACCCGAGCGGGCTCATGTACACGGAGATCTTCCTCCGTCTCGAGCCGCTCGGCGTCGAGCTCGTCGCCGCCGCCGTCCGCGCGGCCGGTCACGAGGTACGGCTCATCGACCTCCAGGCCGAGACGCACAAGGACTACTTCAAGCTCCTGAAGGAGTTCCAGCCGGACGCGGTCTGCTTCGGCATCAACTACCTGGCGAACATCCCCGAGCTCCTCGACCTCGCGAAGGACACGAAGCAGCTCCTCCCGAACAGCTTCTTCTTCGCGGGCGGGCACTCGCTCTCGTTCACGGCCGCCGAGGTCCTCGAGCACTCCCAGGGCGCGATCGACTGCATCGTGAAGGGCGAGGGCGAGGAGATCGTCGTCAAGCTCCTCGAGGCCTGGCAGAACGACCGGAAGAACCTCCACCTCCTCCCGAGCGTCATCACGACGCAGGGAGAGGGGCCGCGCGGGAAGCTCATCCACTCGCTCGACGCGCACCTCCCGGCGCGCGACCTGCTCCGGCATCGCAAGAAGTACTTCATCGGCGTCCTCGACCCGTGCGCCTCGATCGAGTTCACCCGCGGCTGCCCGTGGGACTGCTCGTTCTGCTCGGCGTGGACGTTCTACGGCCGCAGCTACCGCAAGCGCGACCCCGAGCGCATCGGCGCCGAGCTGGCCTCCATCAAGGAGCCGGGGATCTTCATCGTCGACGACGTCGCCTTCATCCAGGAGGCGGACGGCTACGCGATCGGCAAGGAGATCGAGAAGCGCAAGATCAAGAAGAACTTCTACCTCGAGACCCGCGGCGACGTGCTGCTCAAGAACAAGGAGGTCTTCAAGTACTGGAAGACCCTCGGCCTCGAGTACATGTTCCTCGGCCTCGAGGCGATCGACGAGGAGGGCCTCAAGGCGTTCCGCAAGCGCGTCTCGCTCTCGAAGAACTTCGAGGCGCTCGAGTTCGCCCGCTCGCTCGGCATCATGGTCGCGATCAACCTCATCGCGGACTGCGACTGGGATGAGAAGCGCTTCGAGACGATCCGCAAGTTCGCGCTCGAGATCCCGGAGATCGTCAACATCTCGGTCAACACGCCCTACCCGGGCACCGAGACGTTCATGACGGACGCGCGCGCCTTCACGACGCGCGACTACCGCCTGTTCGACATCCAGCACGCCGTGCTGCCGACGACGAAGCTCCCCCTCGACCGCTTCTACGAGGAGCTGGTCAAGACGCAGCAGGTGCTCAACATGAAGCACCTCGGCTGGGCCGCGCTCAAGGACACCGCGCTCCTCTCGGCGAAGCTCCTCATGAAGGGCCAGACGAACTTCGTGAAGATGCTCTGGAAGTTCAACTCGGTCTACAACCCGCAGCGCCAGATCGCGGACCACAAGAAGCCGGTCAAGTACGAGATGCGCCTCCCGGTGGTCGAGAAGGACCGGAAGAAGATCGACCCGATGAAGCTCTACGTGATCCAGCCGCTCGAGCACGAGGTCATCAAGGCGGCGAAGATCAAGGCCGAGGCCGAAGCGGCTATGCAGTAGGAGGCCCGGCCTCCCGGGCCTTCTTCGTGTTCTCCTCGACGATCCTCTGCATGAGGGCCGCGAGCCGCTCCTTCTTCGAGAACCCGTGGACCTCGATCACGCGCTTCTCGAGGTCGATCGCGGCGTAGCTCCCCTTCTCGAGCTGCGACTTGTAGCCCTGGTTCGGGCGGGCGAGCGAGCCCGCGTCCACGACGAAGCGCTTTCCGGGTCCGAGCTCGGCGCGGATCGGGCTGTACTTCACGGACAGCGACGCGACGACGAAGTCGATGCGCCCCTCGGTGACGGTGTAGATCCCCGGCCGATGCGTGTGGCCGCAGAAGACCACGTCGGCCGCCTCGGCATCGACGAACGCGCGGGCGTTCTCCGGCTTCACGTAGTCCCAGTTCGGGACCGTGTGCACGAGGACGAGCGAGAGGTCGGGGGCCGCGAGCGCCTTGATCTTGATCCGGTACGGGAGCCCCTGGCACCACGCGTGGGCCTCGGGCGTCAGGTCGGGCCCCGACCCGGGCAACGGGAGGAAGAGCTTGCCCTCCGGGCTCCACGCCTCGTGGTTGCCGGTGACGCTCGGGATCTTCCGCTCCATGAGGATCCGGCACATCTCCGAGCTCATCGCGCCGTCCGAGTAGCCGACGTTGTCGCCGGCCGAGAAGATCTGCACCTCCGGCCTGTCCTCCCGGTCGAGGACCTCGATCAGGCCGATGAGGTCCGCGTGGGGGTCGCCGAGGACGACGATCCGTTTCTTGGTCGCGGGGAGCTCGAGGAAATCCGTGCGCTCCATGGGTCCTCGATTGTATGTTGACCCGGGATAACCGTGAGCGGGACCACGGACGCGAACGCGGAGCAGGAAGGCCACATCCCGGGTGCCGGAGATGAGGCCAGCGAGAGCACGGGTGACCGGGGCCCGATCGTCCAGCGCGCCCGCATCAAGGTCAACAGGCCGGCGCCCCGGACCAAGACCTTCGGCACCGGCGAGCCGGCGTTCGTGAAGGCGGAGGGCCGCTCGCCGGGCGCGCCGCCCCTCGCCGAGTCGGGGCGCGTCCTCGGCGCTCTCCCGCCCGCACCCGACAGCGGCCGCCTCCCCGAGCTCAAGAAGAAGCCGCCCTCGTCGCTCGCGGTCCTCCTCGGACGGCTCCGCGGCGTGAGCTCGCTCGAGTGGGCGGGCGTCGCGGCCGTGATCTTCTGCGTCGTCTTCCTCGTCCTCGTGGCGCGCGGCCGGTGAGACTCCCGTGACCATCTGCCCGGCGTGCTCGACCGAGAACGACGACGAACGGCTCCGGTGCATCTCGTGCGGCAACATGATCCGCACGATCGACCGCTCCACGAGGAAGATCCGCCGCGACGAGGTCATGAGGCACGCGGCGAAGCTCGAGGTCGAGCGCACGGCGAACCTCGAGGTGGACCTCACGCCGAAGCCCGCGCCGCCGACCGAGAAGTCCCAGGTCGCGAGGCCGGCCGGTCCGCCGCCGCCGCCGCCGCCGCCGACCACGGTCCTCCTCGACTGGAAGAACGAGGCCTCGCTCACCTCGGGCGTCCTCGACGCGCCCTACCCGCTCAGCCGGAACTCGACCGTCACGATCGGCCGCACGGAGGAGAACAACATCGTGATGCCGGTCCACCAGGTCTCGCGGCAGCACGCGCTCGTGAAGTGGGACGGCGAGGGCTTCGCGGTCGTGGACCGGAAGTCGACGAACGGGACGTTCGTGAACGGCGAGCCGGTCCAGCGCCGGCGGCTCCGCGCGGGCGACAAGATCGGCATCGGCCCCTTCGAGCTCACGTTCGTCCAGGGTCTCGCGAACCACGAGAGCGACGGGAACACGAGCACCGTCGTCGTCGCGATCCCGGGCGCCTTCTCGGGGGAGCTCGTCGAGGTCTCGGTGCCCGAGATCTGCCAGCTCATCGACCTCAACCAGAAGACGGGCATCCTCGTCTTCCACGAGGGCGACACGCGCGGGAAGCTCGTCTTCCAGAGCGGCCGCGCGACTCACGCCGAGTTCAAGGACAAGCTCGGCGACGAGGCGGCCCTCGAGCTCCTCGCTCTCACCAAGGGGAGCTTCCGCTTCTTCGCGCGCGACACGGCGGACATCAAGGCGACGATCAAGCGCACGACCGGCTCGCTCCTCCTCGAGGCCGCGCGTCGCATCGACGAGAGCGGCGAGGAGACCGTGAAGGTCCGGGACACGGACGACTGACCGGCCGCGCCCTCGGGCGCGATCCGTGGAAATCCTCGGCGGGCGGCCTCGCTTATGCAGGGCGAGAGAATTACCGCCATGCCGACGAACGACCACGAGGACCACGCGGTCCGGATCCACTCACTGAGCCCCGTCGCCGAGGGAGGTTGCATCCTCCTCCTCGAGGAGATCGACGGCGCGCGCCTGCTCCCGATCGTGTGCGGGATCGCGGAGGGCCAGGCCCTCGCGATGAAGGCGTCCGGCATCGAGCCGCTGCGTCCGATGACGCACGACCTGCTCGCGAGCACGATCGAGGCCCTCGGCGGGACCGTCGGGCGCGTCGTCGTCACCGAGGTGAAGGACGACACGTTCTACGCCCGCGTCATCGTGGACCTCCGCGGCGAGGAGCTGAGCATGGACGCCCGGCCGTCCGATGCGCTCAACGTCGCCGTGCGCTGCGGCGCCCCGATCTTCGTCGCCGACGGCGTCTTCGAGAAGACGGAGTGCGTCTGGAAGCCCATCAGCGAGGACGACGTCGAGAAGTTCCGCCGCGAGCTCGAGACCGCCGACCCCGGGCAGGCCTTCGCGGCCCTCGAGGGCAAGCCCGCCCCCCACGAGGACTGACGACCCTCTCTCCCCCGACTTGCTACGCTCGAGGCGATGATCGACATCGCCGCCGCGCGCACCCGCCTCGCGGGCGTCATCCAGAAGACGCCCCTCGCTCCGTTCCGCCACCCGCGCTTCGAGCTCCGGCTGAAGCTCGAGTGCCTCCAGGTGACCGGTTCGTTCAAGGCGCGCGGCGCGTGGAACCACGCGTCGCAGCTCGCACCGGGCACCGCCGTCTGCACCGTCAGCTCGGGGAACCACGGGAAGGCGCTCGCGTGGGCAGCCGAGAAGCGCGGACTCCGCGCCACGATCGTCATGCCCGCGGATGCCTACCCGAACAAGATCGCCGCTTGCCGTGAGCACGGCGCGACGGTCGTCCTCGCGAAGACTCGCTTCGAGGCCGACGAGATCGCGGCCGAGAAAGCGCGCGGCGGAGCCGTCATGGTCCCTCCGTTCGACAGCGAGCGGACGATCGAGGGTCAGGGCACGGTCGGCCTCGAGATCGTGGAGGAGTGGCCCGAGGTCGAGGCGATCGTCGTCCCGACGGGCGGCGGCGGCCTCCTGTCGGGAGTCGCGACCGCGTGCCGGCCGCGGCGCATCTTCGGAGTCGAACCCGCGGGCGCGCCGAAGATGAAGCTCGCGCTCGAGCGCGGCGAGCCCGTCCGACTGGAGAAGATCGAGACGAAGATCCAGGGCCTCTGCCCGCCGAGCGTCGGACGAGCGACCCTCGCGGTCGTGCGCGAGCGCGTCGAGAAGGTGATCGGGCTCGCCGACGAGCCTATCCTCGCGGCGCAGCGAACCCTGGTCCGCGAGGGTGGCTGGACCGTCGAGCCCGCCGGCGCCGCGGCCTTCGCCTGGGTCCAGAGCGACGACGCATCTCTGGTCCTGACGGGCGTGACGCGCGTCGCCGTGGTCATCTCGGGGGGCAACCCCGATCCGGACCAGTTGCGCACGTGTTACTCACAAAATAACTAGTCTGGGGAAAGGCACTTACAAAGTTATCCACATCGGGCGTCCCCTGACGTTCTCCACAGAGGTGGAGAGACCTCGTAACGCTAACTCCTACGATAACTTAGGCCTTATCTAACGCGTTCGCGCAATGCGTCACGGACCCGCGTCGTCTCGAGGTCACGAAGCCGGTCGGTGAGCGTACGGTCGAACGCCCGGTCGAGGAGCCCTGACGCGCCCCGCGTCCGGCTGATCGACGAGCGCTCGCGCTCGAAGCTCACGAGCGACTCGCGCTGCCCATCGGTCTGCCTGACGATCGGGCGGCGCGACTCGAGGAAGCTCCACGCGCGCTCGCGCGTCCAGCCGTACTCGCTCATGAGGAACGCGGCGACGACGGTCGCGCTCCGTCCGATGCCCGCCCGGCAATGCACGTAGACGCGGCGGCCCGCGGCGACCTCCGAGCGGATCCACTCGACGGCCTCGCGCAGCTGCTCGGGCGTCGGCGCCTCGTAGTCGACGACCTCGACGCGCTTGTAGCGGATCCCGCGCGCGTCGAGCGCCTCGCGGTCGTCGGCCTTCTCCCCGCGCATGTCGAGCACGGAGGTCACCCCGAGACTGCGGAGCCGGTCGTAGTCCTTCGTCGAGCCCGGCTCGGCGCCGAGGAGGATGTCGCGCGTCACGAAGTCCGGGCCGCGCGAACCCGTCGGAAGTCCGAGGAGGTTCCTCACGTTGTTCTCGACCTTGGACAGGAAGTTGAAGACGACGCGCGGGAGGTCCTCCGCGAGACCGGGCCGCGGCGGCTCGGGGGCGGCCGCGAGCGGAGTCGCGAGGAGGGCGACCAGGAGGAGCGCGCGGGTCAGACCTGTCCGCATGCCCCTCGAGAAGCACGACGAGGTCCAGAGGCAACCCCTTGGCGCGCCGGGAGCTTTCTTCTCACGCTGAGACGAAAAACGCGCTTCGGGCGGTCGCGACCTCGAGTGGACTTCAGCGGACGCCCCGGGTCATCGAACGAACGTGGCCGATCCGATCCGGAGCGTCTGGCGCCGCCCATCGTCTCCGAGCGTGAAGACCTGGATCCGCTCCCCGCTCCGCCCCGCGAGGACGAGCAGGTCTCCTCGCACGCTCCACCGACCGGCGTCTCCATCCTGGCTCGCGGTCCCCCACGAGGCCGTCGTCTCGCCGAGGTAGTTCCTGAGCTGCCCCGTGTGGGACGACTCGAAGTGGTAGACGTACGTCCCGTCGGGCTTGAAGGTGTAGTACTCGAGCGAGCTCCCCGTCTTCGAGGGGATCACCCACTGCCCCGCGATCGCGCGCTCGGCGTCCGGGTCCTTCTCCTTCACGTCGATCGTGAGAGCGTCGAGCACGGCGAGGGCGTCGTCGTCGTGCTGGGTCGCGACCTCGCGCAGCGAGACGACCGTGACGACGAGCGAGTAGATCTTCCGCAACGTGACGCCGCAGAACGCGACCGCCGGCTGGAAGCCCATCTGCGTCGACAGCGCTCCCTGGTAGTCGAAGCGCGCGATCGCGCCGTTCGCCCCTTCGAGCATGCGCGCGCCCGTCCGCTGGAAGCCGGTGAAGAGAGCGTCCATCTCGTGCCCGTTCCTCCGGCAGAGGTCCGCGAGCCCGACCCCTAGGTCGGCCGTCGGTATCGGGACGAGGAGGTAGGCGATCGTGTGCTTCACGATGTCGGTCGGGCTCGTGTAGGGGATCGCGGTGAGGACGCGGACGTTGTCCTTCTCCGCCGGGACGAGCGTCCACGTCTCCGGCGTCGTCAGCTTCACGGGGCCTGCGTCGATGGTGCGCGTACGCGAGCGGAACGGGAGCGCGGTCGCCATGGCGCGCGATGTTACCTGGATGATTCGTGGGGGGCCGCGCCCACCGGCCCCCCGCGGCCCCCCCTACGACCTGCGGCGACTCCTCGGGCTCGCGTCGCGCTCGAGCTTCTCGAGCATGGCCTCGATGACCCAGCGGAGGTGGGCGCGCCGCTCGGCGCGCGCCACCTCGCCGAGAGGGTCGGCGCCCCACACCGGCGCGAGCGCGGGCGCATAGGAGTAATACTGGATCACCATCCCGCCGAGCGTCAGGTAGAAGTGCCGCGGCGAGACCGGCCCGCGCGCGGGGAGCGCCTCGCCGAGCGCGCCCTCGGCCCACTCGAGGAGCCTCGCGAGGTTCGCCTGGATCTTCGCGAGCGCGGGCCCGCCCCGGCGCACCTCCGCCTGGACGAGGCGCGGGAACGCGCGGTGCGCATCCATGAAGTCCACGTAGCTCTCGAGGAGGCGCCCGATCCGCGCGCGGAGGTCGCCCGTGCCCTCGAAGGCGCCCGCGAGCGCCGCCGTCTGCGCCGCGTAGTAGCGGTCGAGCACGGCCTCGAACAGCTTCTCCATGGACTCGAAGTGGTAGAAGACGAGCGCCTTGTTGACGCGCGCACGACGCGCCACGTCACGCGCGCTCACCGTCGAGAACCCGCGCTCGCCGAAGAGCTCCTCCGCCGCCTGGAGAATCAACGACTTGGTGTCGGGCTTCTCGCGCCGCTGAGGCGATGCCGCACGCGCCATCTTGGGTGACCTCTTGACCGATCGGTCAACCGGATGCTTGCATCGTTTGACCGATCGGTCAACTCGAGAAACTACGTAGACCGAGCCTTTCAGAGTCTTTTCACGAGACGGAGCGGCCATGCGACTGAACGCGAACCCCGAGACCCCCGAGGGACTTACGAGCACCGGCGCGACGGCGAGCCCTTTGCGAGATCTTGCCGCACACGCGCCCGACTCGACGCGACTGCCGCGGCGGGGGCGCTCGCGCGACACCGTCCACGACGAGCTCGTCTCGCTCCGGAGCGGAGACGCCGACTGGCGCTCCGGCCGGACGTTCAGCCTCGTCTACTTCGCGGGGGACGACGTGATCGACGTGATCCGCGACGCCACGGCGCAGTTCCCCATGGAGAACGCGCTCTCGCCCCTCGCGTTCCCGAGCCTGAAGAAGCTCGAGAACGAGATCCTCGCGATCGCCGCGGAGCTCTTCCATGGCGTGACGGTGGGGGGCGAGACCGCGAAGGGGAGCCTCACCACGGGCGGCACCGAGTCGATCCTCATGGCCCTCAAGACGGCACGCGAGTGGGGTCGCGCGAAGGGCATCGAGAAGCCGAAGGCACTCGTGCCGGTGAGCGCGCACCCGGCGTTCCCGAAGGGCGCTCACTACCTCGGCATCGAGATCGTCCCCGTGCCGCTCACGGCGGACTATCGCGCCGACGTGGCCGCCGCGCGCGCTCTCTGCGACGAGGACACCGTCATCATCGTCGGCTCCGCGCCGTCCTATCCACAGGGCGTCGTGGACCCGATCGAGGAGCTCGGCGCGCTCGCGCAGGAGCGCGGGATCCTCTGCCACGTCGACGCGTGCGTGGGGGGCTTCCTGCTCCCGTTCGTCGAGAAACTCGGCGAGCCCGTCCCGCTCTGGGACTTCCGCGTACCGGGCGTGACCTCGATCTCCGCCGACCTCCACAAGTACGGCTACACGGCGAAGGGCGCCTCCGTGGTCATCTACCGGGACTCGGACCTCAGGAAGCACCAGTACTACACCTTCACCGAGTGGTCCGGCGGCCTCTACGTGTCCCCGACGATGACGGGCACGCGCTCGGGCGCCGCGATCGCGGCGGCGTGGGCCGTCCTCAACTACCTCGGCGAGGAGGGCTACGTCCGCCTCGCGCGGCGCGTCCTCGACACGGCGCGGAAGCTCCAGCGCGGGATCGCGGCGACGCCCGGTCTCCGGCTCTGCGGCTCGCCCGTCGCGAGCATCTTCTCGTTCACGTCGGAGAGGTTCGACATCTTCGCGCTCGGGCAGGCCATGGGCGCGAAGGGCTGGCGCCTCGACTTCCAGCAGAAGCCGCCGAGCCTCCACCTCATGATCACGCCCGCCCACGAGGCGCACGCGGACCGCTTCCTCATCGACCTCCTCGAGTGTCTGAAGGGACTCGACCCCTCCGCGGCCCCCGAGGGCGACGCCGCCGTCTACGGGATGCTCGCGACGCTCGACGATCGGGGCTCCGTCGGCGACTTCCTGAAGGGGCTCCTCGACGGGATCTTCACGCCCGAACCGGCGGGAGCGACGAAGTCATGAAGTTCCCGACCCGCTTCGCGAACCTCTTCGAGCTCGCTCGGCTCCCGTGGTTCGGGCTCCGCGAGGGGCGGCTCGTCCTCACCGACCGGAGCGTCGGGCCGACGATCGACTGCCACTCGCACCTCGCGCTCTCGTACGTCCTGCCGAACCGGGTGAAGCTCGACGCGCTCCACCCGGCGACGGAGACGTACCTCCCGGCGAACCGCGCGCTCGACCTCGACGTCTACGTGAACTGCAACCTCCTCCCCGAGGACCTGAATCGGCTCACGAAGGACCTCACGCTCAAGAGCATGACCGCGGGCGGCATGCGCGCGACGCACACGCGCGCGAACCTCCAGCGCGAGATGGATGAGCTCGGGATCGCGGCGTCGGTCCTCCTCCCGATCGACTACCCGGTCCTCTCGAAGAACGCGCGCACCTACCTCAAGGTCGCGAAGGCGGCTCGCGAGAGCGGGCGAAAGGACATCGTCTCGTTCGGCTCGGTGCACCCGTACCGGCCCGAGGCGAAGCACGAGATCGACACCCAGATCGAGCTCGGCGCGCGCGGCGTCAAGTTCCACCCGGCGGTCCAGATGGTCGCGCCCGACAACCCGCGCTCGATGGCGCTCTACGAGCACTGCGGCAAGCGCGCGACGCCCGTCCTCCTCCACTGCGGGCCCGTCGGCATAGAGCTCAAGAAGGGACGCGAGCTCACGCAGGTCGCGCGCTACAAGGAGCCGATCGAGATGTGCCGCGGGACGACGTTCGTCCTCGGCCACTCGGGCGCGCTCCAGATGGAGGAGGCGCTGAAGCTCGCGCAGGAGAACGAGAACGCCTGGCTCGAGGTCTCCTGCCAGTCGGTCTCGAACCTCGAGCGGATCTTCGCCGAGGGGCCGATCGACCGGATCGTCTTCGGCTCGGACTGGCCCTTCTACCACCAGGGCATCGCGCTCGCGAAGGTCCTCATCGCGACCGAGGGCCGCCCCGAGGTGAGGCGGAAGGTCCTCCACGAGAACGCGGCGCGCCTCCTCCGCATGCAGGGGGTCGCGCTCGCCCCGAGCCTCGAGGCGGTGAGCGCTTGAAGGAGTGCATCCGGATCCCTGTCCTGGCCGCCGCCTTGGCGAGCGCGACGGCCGGGGCGTTCCTCGCCGGATGCTCGAAGTCGCTCGACCACTCCTCCCGCGGCGGCGGGCTCGCCGTCGCGGGGACCACCGCGACGGCCTCCGCGCCGTCGATCGTCGTCAACACCCCGGCGCCGGGCTCGTGGGTCCAGGGGCCCGACGTGAGCATCGAGGGCCGCGTCCGCGTGCCCGGCAAGTCGATCGCGCGCGTCGAGGTCGCGGGTCGGCCCGCGACGCTCGCGGCCGACGGCTCCTTCCAGGGCGTCGCGCACCTCGCCGAGCCCGGGGTCGCGACCGTGACCGTCCGCGCCGTGGACGGCACGGGCGCCGAGCACTTCACGCACGTCTCCTACGTGCGCGGCCCCTTCGCGACCGGGGAGGTGACCGACGCGGCCGAGCTCGTCCTCGAGACGCCGGCCCTCGCCCCCGCGAGCGCGATCATCGAGGGCGAGCTCCGCAAGCTCGACCTCCAGCAACTCCTCCAGTCGCTGAGCCCTCTCCCGATCTCGATCGTGCGGAACGTCATCACGGTCGACCTGAACGTCGTCGCGGCGAGCCACTCGCCCGCGACCGCATCGATCGGCTTCGGGAACGGCGCCCTCCTCATCCAGGCCGCGATCGACAACGTGTCGCTCGACGCGGTCATCCAGGACCGGGGTGGCGCGATCCCGCTGAACATCCCGGTGAACGCGAAGGCGACGGCCCTCAAGATCTCGGGCTCGGCGGCGCTCGTGATCCCGCGAGGGTCCGG
>CAZYLP010000029.1:0-23090 GCA_964648345.1 uncultured Planctomycetota bacterium | reverse complement strand
TCGGCGTCCGCGCCGTCGACGAGGGACTTCGCCTCGTCGCGGGCGGCGATCGCCTGCTTGGAGTCCCGGTAGCGCTCGACGGTCCGCGAGAGGCCGGCGCGCTCCTTCATCTTGGCGCGCGCTACCTCGGGGTTCGCGAAGAAGTCGGGCTCCTGCGAGAGGCGGTCGATCTCCTCGAACCGCTTCTCAATCTCGGCGAGCTTCTCGAGGTATCCCATGGCTCACTGGACTCCGAGGGCGTGCTCCGGAAACGCGACCGCGCGCCCCAGAGTGGTTCTGGTGCGCGCGGAGACGATGCAGGAGCGAAGCTACTCCTCGGCGGCGGGAGCGGGCTTCTTGGCGCCGGGCTTCGAAGCCGCCGTCTTCTGCGCGGCGTCGCCCGACCACTTGAACTTCTCCTGGAACCGCTGGATGCGGCCGGCCGTGTCGACGAACTTCTGCTTGCCCGTGTAGAAGGGGTGGCAGGCGCCGCAGATTTCGACGTGGATCTCCGGCCTCGTCGAGCGCGTCAGGAACGTGTTCCCGCAACCGCAGTGGACCTTGCAGGTCTGGTAGTCGGGATGGATGTCCGCCTTCATGACTTTTCTACTCCAACTTTGAGCGGAGAAGAATCGCATGAAGTCGCGGCCGTGTCCAGACTTCGCTGGTGTTTCTTCATCGCCCGGAAGAACACGAAACCGGCGACGCCGAGCATCGTGTAGGGCACCGAGATCATGAGGTAGATCGACCAGCTGTAACCCGCGGCCGGGTCTGCCACCTCACGGCTGGCGGCGTGCTGGTCGCTCTTCTCCTTGACCGCCTCGCGGCAGCC
Organism: uncultured Planctomycetota bacterium; assembly: GCA_964648345.1. Taxonomy (GTDB): domain Bacteria; phylum Planctomycetota; class J058; order J058; family JACQDU01; genus CAZYLP01. The sequence continues at coordinate 22,279 of CAZYLP010000029.1, read as the reverse complement.
CGGGCATGCGTACGCCGGAGCCGCCCAGAGGAGGAAGGACAGGACCAGCAGGGCCATGATGTGGCCCGCACCCCCCTCAAGGCCGGTAGATCTCATAGAGGAGAGCATACACCGCGACGCCCGTGACCGATACGTACATCCAGATCGGGAAGGTGACCCGTGCCCACCGGCGGTGCGGGTCCCAACGTCCGCGGAGTCCGAGGATCGCCGTGCCCACCGAGAGCGGCACCTGGGGGACCGCGAGCACGATGTGCGAGATGAGGATCGTCAGGTAGAGCGCCTTCGCGGCGCCCTCCCCCGTGAACGGCGTCGACGCGCAGGTCGCGTGGTAGTAGAGGTAGCACCCGAGGAAGACCGCCGAGACGACGAGCGCCCCGAGCATGCACGCCGCGTGCGGGCCGGTCCTGTCCGCCCGGATGAACACCCAGCCGAGGATGAGGAGGAGCGCGCTCGTCGCGTTGAGGGCGGCGTTCACGAGCGGGAGCGATGAGCCGTTCCCGAGCGCCCTCACGTCGCGGCCGATCGCAGCGACCTGCTCGTCCGAGATGACGGCCGCGTCGCCGAGCGGGTCGTAATAGCGGCGGATCTTCCCCGCCCGATCCACGAGCGCGAACCGCGAGGAGTGCGTGACGAGCTCCCCGGGCGCGGCCGCGGCGTTCTTGAGCATGGGGAGGTGGAAGCTGTCGTAGACGAGGCTCGAGATCGCGACGACGTCGCCGGTCAGGAAGAGCCAGCGCTCGGTCGCGCCGTGGGCCTTCGCGTACGCGGCGAGGAGCGCGGACGAGTCGTGATCCGGATCCACCGTGATCGAGACGAGCCGCGCGTCGGTCCCGGCGACGTGCTCCTGGATCCGGGACATGCCGTCCGACAGCTTCGGGCACGGCCCGCCGCAGCGCGTGAACACGAAGTCCACGAGCCACGGGTGCCCGATGAGCTCGCTCCGCGTGACCGGGCGGCCGGCCTGGTCCACGAGCTTGAAGTCCCCGACCTCTCCGAGCGGCGCCTCCGGCGCGGGCCGGGTCAGCCAGGCGTTCGCGACGACGAGGACGACGACCGCGGGGGCGAGGAACGCCCCCTTACTTCTCGCCGCCATCGACCGAGACGCTGTCGCTCGGCTTCTGGTGCGGCCACGCGCCGGTGCGCCCCACGTCCGGGAAGAGCGCGAAGATCAGCACGACCGCGAGGATCACGGGCGGGACGAGGAGGATGTGCTTCCAGCGGCCCTCGAACTTGAGGTGCATGAAGTACATCCCGACGAGCGCCGCCTTCACGAAGGCGAGGGTCACGAGCAGGAGGATGATCGCGACCTTCGAGATCGGGAGGAACACGCAGCCGAGCTCGATCGCCGTCAGGAAGCCGAGCGCGAAGAAGATCTTGATGTAGTCCAGCTCCGTCGAGTGGCCGCCCTCGCCGTGTCCGTGGGCGGCACCGTGAGCCGCGCCCGCGGCCTGCTGCTCGAGGGCCGTCTTGGCCTTCTTGCCGAGGTCCGCGTCGGTGGTCGGCGGACCCGAGAAGGAGAAGCCGACGTTCCCCTCGGTGTTCGGGCCGAAGTCGATGACGAGCCCCTTGAGGAGCCCGACGAGCGGCTCGGCCAGCGCGACGTTCACGTCGCCCTGGGCAAACGTACGGTCGCCCGCCCTGAGCCGGTCGAGCTCGACGCTCAGCTTGCCCGCGGTGTCGAACGAGACGCGGAAGACCTCCCGCGCCTTGTCCTGCTTGAGGTACTCCGAGGCCTTCGCCCGAGCTGCCGCCGTCAGGGTGACGGGATCCGTGGTCGTGTCGGTCATGCTTGGCTCCGGTCTCAGATCAGGTAGACGACGGTGAAGAGGATGATCCAGACGAGGTCGACGAAGTGCCAGTAGAGGCCCGCGAGCTCGATCGTTCCGGCCCGCGAGGCGTTCCACTTGTTCGTCGTGGCCGCGATGAACAGGCCGAGGTTGTAGAGCACGCCGCCCGTCACGTGGGCGCCGTGGCAGCCCGTCATGACGTAGAAGCAGGAGGCGTAGATGTCCGTCCCGGGGACGAACTCGTCGTGGAAGATGAGCGCGTTGTACTCGTAGACCTGGACCGAGACGAAGAACGCCCCGACCAGGATCGTGAGGAGCATGTAGGCCCGGAACCCGAACCACGGGAAGCCCGGTTTTCTCCTCACCCAGTCGAGCTCGTTCTGCTGGATCGACGCCAGCGCGAGGACCATGGTCACCGACGAGACGATCAGCATGAAGGTGTTGAACGCCGTGAGCCCGAGGCTGAGCGGCGTCTCCTTCTTGAACCAGGTCGGGTGACCGCGCTCGGTCTGCTGGATGAGCTCGCTGGTCTTGAGCTCGTGCTTCTTGCCGTTCATGTCGGCGAACGACACGACGTCGCCTTTCAGGTGCGGCTCGCCGTTGGAGAGGATCTTGTCGGGGCGACCCTCGGCGTCCTTCTTGAGGACGACGAAGCCGAACGGTGTGGGCCAGTGCTTCGCGCCCATGCGGAGCACGAGGTAGCTCCCGATCAGGCCCGTGAAGAACATGATCTCGGTCGCGAGGAAGAGCCACATCGCGAACTTGCCCGTCGAGATCGGGAGGACCGGATGGTACCGGACTCCGGTCGGGGGAGGCGCGTGCGCCGTTTCGGTGCCGTGACTCATGGACGAGGACCTCTCATGCCAGCCTGTCCAGGCAAAGGAGCCCGAGGAGGGCCGGCAGGTAGACGAGCGAAGCGACGAGGAGGCGCCGCGCGTTCGCGCGGGTCTCCTCGCGGGTGAAGACGATGGCGACCGCGAGGAACGCGAGCCCGAGCCAGAGCGCCCCCGCGAAGTAGGCGCGCCCCGCGAGCTCGAGCGCCGCGGGCGCGAGCGAGACGGGGAGGAGGGCGAGGCAGTAGTTCGTCATCTGCCAGCCCGTGATGCGCTCGCCGCCCTCGACGGCGGGGAGCATCTTGAGGCCGGCACGCGCGTAGTCGTCGCGGTTGAGCCACGCGATCGCGAGGAAGTGCGGGAACTGCCACGTGAAGACGATCGCGAAGAGCGTCCACCCGCCCGAGGAGACGGTGCCCTCGACCGCGGCCCAGCCGATCACCGGAGGGAGCGCGCCCGGGATCGCACCGACGAGCGTGTTGAGGGACGTGCGCCGCTTGAGCGGCGTGTAGGCCGCGACGTAGATCGCCCAGCTCGCGAACGCGACGACGGCGGCCGCCGTCGTCGTGAAGACGGCGAGCTCGGCCAGGCCGACGACGAGGCCGGCGAGCGCGACGGTCACGACCTCGACGCGGCCGAGCCGGCCCGCGACGAGAGGACGGTCGGCGGTGCGCCGCATGAGCCGGTCCGTGTCCGCCTCGAGCACCTGGTTCAGGAAGCTCGACGACGCCGCGACGAGGAGCGTGCCGACGAGCGCGTGGACGAGGAGCGCGGCCGGCGGCATCCCACCGGCCGCGAGGGCGGCGCCCACCGCGACCGTCACCAGCACCATGACCGCGATCCTCGGCCTCGCGAGGGTCATGTAGTCCTGGAACCGCGAAGGTCTGGGCCCTCTCGGCCCACGCGGCGTCGTCACATCGATCGGCGCATCGAGAACGAGCGCGCTCACTGGCTCGCTCCCACGAGGGTCTTGCTCGCACCCTCGTTCTCGTTCTCGTTCTCGTTCTCGTTCTCGGCCATCGCCCGGAACGCGAGGATCGTCATCCCCGCGATCGTCCCCACGAGAAGCGCCCCGACCACGAGGTGCATGCTCACCAGCGCCACCTTGAGGTCCGGCGCCACGCTCGCGAGCGGCTTCAGCTGCCAGCTCGCCAGCCCCAGGACGATCTGGGTCCCCACGAACGCATGCGCTGCCGCTCCCCACCGCCGGAGCACTGCATCACCCCTCACGGCGCGCGCGAGAAGCAGCACGAGGACGAGGACGACCAGCGCGCCCATCGCATGCGGCTCGAGTCGCGCGCCCGCCGTGTGCCGGTACCACGCACCGAGGACGACCTGCGCGTACGACGCCGCGAGCGTCGCGAGCGCGAGTTTCTTCGGCGCCGCGATCGTCACGGAGACGTGCCCTCCGCGCGAGGTCAGCGCGACGATCACCGCGAGGAACGCGAAGATCGCCTGCGCGAGGCAGCCGTGGAGCGGCGCGAGGCGCTGGTCGAACTGCGTGACGCGCATCCCGCCGAGGACGCCCTGGCCGATGATCAGCCCGAGCGCCGCGCAGCCGAGCCAGCGCACGCGCGGCCGCGTCTCGCGGAGAGCCATGACGGCCGCGAGCGCGATCGCCGCGAGCCCGACGATGGCGCCCGCGAGCCGATGCGTGTGCTCGATGGCGACGGGCCCCACCCACTTCGACCACGGGAAGAAGAACATGTTCTCCCCGAAGGTCGTCGGCCAGTCCGGGACGGCCATGCCCGAGCCGGTGCTGGTGACCCTCCCGCCCATGAAGATGAGCGGGAGCGTCAGCGCAGCGACGGCGAGCGCGAGCCTCCGGGGCCAGCACGAATGGAAGGTCGACGGGGTCGTCATCGAGCGCTCAGGTCTTGACCGGCGCCTTCTCGGCCGCGAGGTTCCGCCACTGGGGCAGGTAGTCCTCGCTCACCTCGGGCGACGCGAACTCGTAGGGCCCGCGGTAGACGACCGGGAGGATGTCGAAGTTGCCGTGACCCGGCGGCGACGGCGCGCTCCACTCGAGCGTGTTCGCGTGCCACGGGTTGCGGTCCGCGCGCTCGCCACCGAACAGGCTCTTCGCCACGTTGAACAGGAGGATGACCTGCGAGAGCCCGAGCGTGATCGCGCCCCACGTCATGATCACGTTCAGCTCCTTCAGGTGCTTCAGCGACTCGAAGATGTACGGGTCGGCGTAGCGGCGCGGGTGGCCGGCGGCGCCGATGATGTGCATGAGGAAGAACGTGACGTTGAAGGCGATGAACGTGAGGAAGAAGTGGAGCTTGCCCAGGTTCTCGTCGAGCTTCCGCCCGAACATCTTCGGGAACCAGTAAGTGATGCCCGCGAAGATCGCGAAGGCGCTGCCGCCGAAGAGGACGTAGTGGATGTGCGCGACGATGAAGTAGGTGTCGTGGATGTGGATGTCGACCGGCGTCGCGGCCATGTAGATACCGGAGAGACCGCCGACGACGAACATCGAGACGAACGCGAGCGCGTTCAGCATCGGTGTCGTGTACTGGATGTTCCCGCCCCACAGCGTGCCGAGCCAGTTGAACGTCTTCACGGCCGAGGGGAGCGCGATGAGCATGGTCGAGGTCATGAAGGTCGCGCCGAGCGCGGGGTTCATGCCCGACTGGAACATGTGGTGACCCCAGACGATGAATCCGAGGCCGGCGATACCGGACACCGAGTAGACCATGGGGCGATAGCCGAACAGCGGCTTCCGCGCGAAGGTCGCGATCACGTCGGACACGATCCCCATGGCGGGGAGGATCATGATGTAGACGGCCGGGTGCGAGTAGAACCAGAACAGGTGCTGCCAGAGGAGCGGCTGGCCGCCGCCCGCGCCCGCGCTCACGTTGTTGACGATCAGGCCCTCGGGGATGAAGAAGTTGCCGTCGAAGACGCGCTCGATCAGCGCCATGATCAGCGCCGACGTGAGGACGGGCAGCGCGAACGCCTGGAGGAGGGCCGTGATGAACAGCGCCCACACCGTCATGGGCATGCGGAAGAAGGTCATGCCCGGCGCGCGCATCATGACGATCGTCGTGATGTAGTTGACCGACCCCATGAGCGACGAGAGACCGACGAACAGGAGGCCTGCCGTCCAGTACGTCTGCCCTTGCAACGAGCCCGGTGACGCCTGGTGCACGGCCGCGAGCGGTGGGTAGGCCGTCCAGCCCGAGTTGGGCGCGCCGCCTTCGACGAAGAAGCTCGTCACGAAGCAGATGAAGGCGGGCCACATGAACCAGTACGAGAGCATGTTGAGCTTCGGGAAGGCCATGTCTTCTGCCCCGATCATGAGCGGGATACAGAAGTTTCCGAACGCACCCGTCAGCATCGGGATGATGACGAGGAAGATCATGACCGACGCGTGCATGGTCACGAGCATCGCGTAGAACTCGGGCGAGATGACTCCGCCCGTCGAGGGGAACAGGAGCTTCCCGAGCCCGAGCGGGAGCGGCTGCCACGGGTACGCGAGCTGCCACCTCACGCCGAGCGCGAGGAGGCCGCCGACCATGAACCAAAGGAGCGACGAGAAGAGGAACTGGATCCCGATGATCTTGTGGTCCTGCGAGAAGATGTACTTCCCGAGGAAGGTCGTCGGGCCGTGATCGTGCCCGCCGTGGCCATGGTCGCCGTGGCCGTGGCCATGGTCGCCGTGGCCGTGCCCGTGGTCGTGACCGGCGGGCGGCTTGAGGCTCTCGGCCTGGGAGTGGCCTTCCTGGCCGTGCTTGGGGTCGGTGGTGCTCATGGCTTAATCCGTCGCCTCTTCGGCCTTCTTGGCCTCTGCGAGCCACTTGTCGAACGACGCCTTGTCCTTGTGGACCGTGAGCGCGCCCTTCATCTTGTAGTGCCCCCAGCCGCAGAGCTCGGCGCACATGAGGTCGAACTTCCTCTGCTCCTGACCGGCGGGCACCGTGTCGGGCTTCGCCTGGAACCAGACCGGGATGTTCATCCCCGGGACGGCGTCCTGCTTGAGGCGGAACTCGCGGAAGTAGAGGCTGTGGAGCACGTCGCGCGAGCGGAGCCGGATCAGGATCGGCGTGTCCTGGTAGATGTGGAAGTTGTTGAGGACGTGCACGTCGTCGCGCGTCCCGATCTTGCCGTCCACGCCCGGGTAGGTGATGCGCCACTCGAACTGCCCCGCGAGGATCTCGCAGAAGGGCTCGTTCTTCTCGAGCTGCAGCTTCACCTTGTCCGGGAAGTTCGCGGGGCGCTTGATCTGGAGCCACGTGCCCCACTGGACGATGGCGATGATCACGAGGATCGCGGCCGGGACGATCGTCCACACCACCTCGAGCGAGTGGTGGCCGTGGACGAAGAGACCCTTCCGGGGCGCTCCGCCTTCCTCGCCGTACTTCCACATGAAGTAGCAGAGGACGCACTGCACCGCGACGAACGCGACCGTCGTGATGTAGAGGATCATGTTGAAGAGGTCGTCGGTCGCCTTGCCGAACGTCGAGTAGTCCTCGGGGAGCCACCAGTTGTGGCCCGGGGAGATCGCGCACGCGATGACCGACGCGACGGCCACGGCGAAGAACAGGAACGCCCAGAACAGCTTGGCGGTCGAGGGATGCATGTTGGTCACTCCGCCTTCCCGGGCTTTGGCATCCCGAGCTGGTAGACGTAGTCCACGACGTTCCAGATCTCCTCGCCGGTGAGGTTGCCCTTCTGGCCGGGCATCGGCGTCCCCTTGATCCCGGCCGACATGCGCCGGTAGAGGTCGATCGGGCGGCGGCCGCCGCGGTAGTTCCCGAGCGTCAGGTTCATCGGAGCGGCCGGGAGGCCGAAGTCGTTCAGGACCTTCAGGTCGAGCGCCTGGTCCTCGACCGAGCTGTCGATGCCGAGGCCGCGGAGGCCGTGGCACTTCACGCAGCCGGCCTTGCCCCAGTACTCCTTCTTCTTCTCGTCGGCCGTCATGGGAGGTCCGGGGATCGACTTCTCCGGCGCGCCGTAGAGGATGGCGCCCTTGCGAGCCGACGCGGCGAAGTCCTCGGGACGCTTCGCCTCCGGCTTGACGACCTGGTCCGCCGCGGTCTTCCACTCGGCGAACTTCTGGTTCACGGCCTCCTGCGCGGCGTCGGCGGTGAGCTCACCCTCCTCGGCCCACTTCGCCGCGAGCTGGCTCTCGACGGCGCCGCGCATGAGGAGGACCTCGACGTACGTCGCGACGGCATCGACGTCGAAGCCCGGCGGGCCGGCGTGGCCGGCGAAGATCCCGATCTGCGGCATACCCTCGGCCGGGCCGAAGGCGGGCATCATGGTCCCCTGGACGCCCTGCGCGACGATGCGCACGAGGTCGTCGTGCACCGGCGGGACGCCGCCCGCCGTGGACGTGAACTTGACCTTGCCGAAGCGGAAGTCGCGCGGCTTCGGGAAGAGGAAGTTCGCGGTCGGCCCATCGCCGTAGCCGTAGTAGCCGTGGCAGTGGACGCAGTGGAGCTTGTAGAGCTTGCGCCCGGTGTCGAGGGGCGAGCCCGGCTCCTCGACCTCGAGCACGGCGTTGCCCTGGAAGATGTCGCCGACCTTCGGAACCTGGTCGGACTGGGTCGAGGGTTTGACCGGATGCTCGGGCGAGCCGAAGAGGCGCGCGAGGACGAGGCGCATGCGCGGCCGCGCCTTGTCGAGCGACTCGGTCTCCTCGCGCTCCTTCTTGAGCTTGTCCGGATCGTTGAACGTCTTCTGCGCCTCGGCGCGCTGCTCGGGCGTGGACTTCGGGTCGGCGTAGATCTTCCGCGCGTCCTCCATCTTCTTGTGTTCTTCGCGCTTGAAGAACTCGTAGTCGGTGAGGGGATAGGCATCCTTCTCACCGGCCGGATAGAGGTTCGTGGGACATCCCGTCCCGAAGAGCACGGCTGCGAGGGCAAGCGGTGCGACGGACCTGGGCTTCACGCGCAACTCCCTGTGAGCATGGCGGCGCGGAGCGAGCGGTCACCCTGGGCACGACGGTGGAGCAGCGCCCGGGGAGCGGCTCGAACACGCGTCAGAGACAGGCAGCCAGGTTGGAGATTGTGAACGTTTTCACAATCTCCAATCGGGCGAAAACGATAGCACGTCGGGCCTGGGTGTCAACAAGCGGTACGTGTCGTGTAACCTCCCGCGGGGAGACTTCGTCTCATGAACGCGAAGCGTGCGGTCGTCTGCTGCCTCGTGATCCTCGGTGCGTGCTCCGACTCGCCGCAGCCGCGGCCGAAGGACGACTCCGCGCGCTCCATGGCGCCGGCTTCGCCACGGGAGGTCCCCGCCTCGAGTCCATCGAGCGACGACGGTGGCGTGGTCATCAAAGGCAAGGCTTCGCCGAAGGAGGACCGCCCTGCCCCGGCCCGCTCCGCGGAGGAGGAGGAGCGCATCAAGAAGCTCCAGGCGAGCGCGCACGCGTCCCAGGGCAGGGGCACCGGAGGCAAGCCCGTCCCGTTCAAGAAGGCGGGGAAGGCCCGCGGCTCCTCGGAGTGGACGGAGTCGCTCGCCGATGCCGTCGGGCGAGCGAAGAGCGAGCACCGGCTCGTCCTCGCGTTCTTCACCGGCAGCGACTGGTGCGGGTGGTGCAAGAAGCTCGTCGCCGAGGTCTTCTCCACGGGCGAGTTCAAGGACTGGGCCGCGGAGAACGTCGTCCTCCTCGAGGTGGACTTCCCGAAGGAGAAGCCGCAGACCGACGAGCTCAAGGCGCAGAACGCGCAGATGGCGAAGAACGCGGGGATCCGCGGCTACCCGACGGTGCTCTTCTTCGATGAGGCGGGGAAGAGCTACGGCTCCCTCGGCTACATGGAGGGCGGCCCGTCGGCGTGGACCGCGAAGGCGCAAGCGATCGTGGACACCTACAAGTGAGCGCGGGCGCGCCTCACTGCTTGCGGAAGTCGAAGAAGTCCTTGATCTCGCTCAGGACGAGGAAGATGAGCGGGCTCTCCTTCACGACGATGTCCGCCTGCGCGGCCATGCCGAGCTGCACGACGCCCACCTGGTGGCGGTTGTTCTCGAGCTGGAGCTTCGAGAGCGACACCGTGACCTTGTAGACCGGCCCGTCGGACGCGGCCCCCGCGGGCGCGTCGGCGGGCATCTTCATCGAGTCCGGCGCGACCTCGACGACCTCGCCCTCGAGGGCGCCGTACTCCTGGTACGGAAAGGCCGCGAAGCGGAGCTTGGCCACGCGGCCGACGCTGATGTCGCCGCGGTCCGTGTTCCGGACGTACGCCTCGAGCACGAGGTCGCGGCCCGAAGGCGAGATCTCGGCGACCGTCGCGCCCTCGGGGACGACCGAGCCCTTGAACGTGACCGCGAGCCGCGTCACGAGGCCCGCCGCCGGGGCGCGGAGCTCGGTCCGCGTCAGCCGCTGCTCGATGAGCGCGAGCTCCTTGCGGAACGCGGCCATCTCGCCGTCGATCTGCGTGAGGCGCGCGGCCGCCTCCGAGTCGCGCATCTCGTAGGCCGCCTTCCGCGTCCCCTGGGCCGTCTTCGCCTTCTCGAGGGCGTTCTCGGCGATCTTGACCTGCGTCTCGTTGGGCTCGCAGTTGATCTTCGCGACCTCGAGGTCGCGCCTCTTGGGCTCGAGCTCGGACTCGAGAGTCTTCAACTGCCGCTCCTCGGCGTCGAGCTGGTCCTTCGTCTTGACCCGCCCTTCGAACTGGCGCTTCGTCGTCTCGACGGTCTCCTTCTGGAGCTTGATCCGCGCCTCGATGGCCGCGAGCTCGGCCTCGCTCGTCTTGAGCCGGCCCTTCGCGACGCGCACCTGGTAGTCGCGGTTCACCTTCTCGAGCTCGATCTGCTTCGTCGCCGACGAGATGTCCACCTCGTCGACCTTCTTGTCCTCCTCGTGGATCTTCGCGATGAGCCGGCGCGCGTCCTCGGCCTTGCCGCGCTCGGCGCGCTTCTGGTCGATCTTCGACTCGACGATCGCCCGCTCCGCGCGGAGCGGCTCGGGGTCGAACCGCAGGATGACGTCGTTCTCCTTGACGGCGATCCCCTCGCGGACGAGGACCTCGGTGACCGCGCCCGCGACGGGCGACTGGACCGGGACGAGGTTGCCGCGCGGCCGGACGACGCCCGGCGCCGAGATGGTCACGTCCACCGTGCCGATGCAGCTCCAGATCACGAGGGCGATGAGGAGGAGCATCGAGAGCCAGATCGTCGCGCGCACGAGGCGCGGCCGCTCCGCGAGGAGGAACTCGCGGGCGTCGGAGACGTCGGAGAGCTCGACGAGGCCGAAGTCGTCGCGCGCCTGGAGGCGCGACGCCGTCCCGCCGGAGACCTTGAGGGCCTCCTTCTTGGCACCGCGGTGCTCCCTCCGGTCGCCCTGAGGCTTCTTCGGCTTCTTGGCCGGGTCGCGCGCCTCGCTCATGCGTCCGCCTTCATACGTCCCGCCCCGCCTCGCTGTCCTCGAGGACCTCGCTCTCGTCCGAGCTCGGGGACGCGTCCTCGACCGAGCCCTCCTGCGAGTCGTCGAAGACGACGAACTCGCCCGAAGCGAGGAGGTCGGGGTCCACCGCGGGCCGCGCCGAGAGCTTGTTCTTGAGCATGCTCGCGGGCACCTGCTCGAGCCACATGTCCGCGTACGTGCCGCGCTTCTCGAGGAGCTGCTCGTGCGTGCCCTCCTCGACGACCTTGCCCTTGTCGAGCACGTAGATCGTGTCGGCCATCATGACCGTCGAGAGCCGGTGCGCGATGATGATCGTCGTGCGCTCGCGCGTGACCTCGCGCAGCGTGCGCTGGACGGCGCGCTCCGTCTCCGAGTCGAGGTGGCTCGTCGCCTCGTCGAGGATGAGGATCTTCGGGTCGCCGAGGATCGCGCGCGCGATCGCGAGCCGCTGGCGCTGCCCGCCCGAGAGGTTCGAGCCGCGCTCCCCGACCAGGGTGTCGTAGCGCTCGGGCATCTTCTCGATGAACTCGTGGGCGCCCGCGGCCTTGGCCGCCTGCTCCACCTCCTCGAGCGTCGCGCTCGTCTTGCCGAGCCGGATGTTGTCCTTCACCGAGTGCGAGAAGACGACGCACTCCTGGTCCACGATGCCGATGTGAGCGCGGTACCAGCCGATGTCGATGTCGCGGAGGTCGTGCCCGTCGAGGAGGATCCGCCCCTCCGTCGGCTCGTAGAAGCGTGCGGCGAGCTTGCTGATCGTCGTCTTCCCCGACCCCGAGTGGCCGACGAGCGCGATCGTGTGCCCGGCGGGGATCTCGATGGTCACGCCGTCGAGCACCCAGTCGCGGAAGCCGTACCGGAAGCGCACGTTGTCGAAGACGATCTCGCCCTTGATCTCCTTCGGGCGGAGCTTCTCCGCGCCGAGCGGCTGCTCGGGCTTGAGGTCCAGGATCTCGCCGACGCGGTCCGCCGCGATCATGGCGTCCTCGAGCTCGACGTTCGCGTTCGCGAGGCGGGTGAGCGGCTCGAGGAGGTGAGAGAGGAGCGAGTTGAAGAAGAGGAGCTGGCCGACGGTCAGCTCGCCCTTGATGACGAGCGTGCCGCCGAACCAGAGCACGCCGATCGAGGAGCACGTCGTGAGCGCCATCGAGAGCGAGTCGGTGCTCACTCCGAGCATGGCGAGCCTGAAGGTCGTGCGGACCATCTTGATGAGGCGCGTCTCCGCGCCCTGCCGCACGTGGTCCTCCGCGCGCGCGGCCTTCACCGCCGCGTTGCCGGCGACGACCTCGACGAGGTGCGCCTGGAGGTCGGCCGCCTCCTCCATGGCCTTCCGCTGCTGCTTGCGGATCGCCTCGCGGTGGCCGAGGACGACGATGAGGAACAGCGGGACCGCCGCGAGCGTGAAGATCGCGAGCCGCCAGTCGTAGACGAACATGACGCTGCCCGCGACGACGACGAAGAAGAGGTCCACGGTGGACGCGAGGATCGTGCCCGAGATCGCCTGGCGGATCTTGTGAGCGTCGTTGAGCCTCGCGAGGATCTCGCCCGTGCGCCGCGACTCGAAGAAGTTGAGCGGCAGCCGGAGTACGTGCTGGTAGTACTCCATGGTCAGCGAGACGTCGATCTTCTGCGAGAGGTGGACGAGGAGGTACCGCTCCACGATGTGGAAGCCGACGCGGAAGACCGCGAGGACGAGCACGCCCGCGCTCGCCATGTGGAGGAGCCGCAGGCGTCCGTGGAGGAGCACCGAGTCCACGAGGTGCTGGACGTAGAAGCTCGTGCCGAGACCGAGGGCCGCGAAGAGGATCGCGGCGACGACGCTCTCGACGAAGAGCGACCAGCGGCCGCCGAGGAGGCCGATGAAGCGCCGCCAGGAAGGCGCGGACGACTTGACGCCCGCGAGCTTCGGCGTCGGGACGAGGAGGAGGAGGTTCCCCGTCCAGGCCTTCGCGAACTCCTCGCGCGTGACGCGCCTCGCGCCCTGGGCCGGGTCCGCGATGTCGACCCACTTGTCGCCGACCTTGAAGACGACCCAGAAGTGCCCCATGAGCTCGTTCGTCGTCGCGAGCCCGGGCAACGGCACCATGACGTGCACGATGTACGGGGCCGGGCACTTCTGGAGGACGGGCCACGGATCGACGCCCGCCTGGAGCTTCGCCGCCTTCGAGTCGAACCCGAGCGCCTCCGCCGCGACGTTGAGCCCGAACATGTTCGTGCCCATCGCGTCGGTCTTGCAGACCTCGCGGATGCGCCCGAGGCTCAGGTCGAGACCGTGCGCCTTCGCCACCGTCGCCAGCGCCGCGGGTCCGCAGTCGTTGTGGTCGTGCTGGTTACGTACGCACGGATAGCGCGAAAGCATGTGGCCGCACGATGGCCATTGGGACCGTCCCGCGCAAAGAGGCGGATGGAAAGCGCGCTTCCACCAGGCCGCGAAGATTCAAGGCTTTGCGGCGGTGCGGAGGTTGCAGAGTCAGGGGCGAGGGAAGGGCTCATGAGACTGTCCGTGGCGATCCTCGTGGCGGCTCCGTGGCTCTTCGGCGGCGTATGCGCGCTGAGGGCGGATCCGGCGGCGAACCAGGCGCTGTTCCTCAAGATCGACGGCGAGTCCATCCGCGTCCTCGGCGACGGGACGTTCACCGTCGTGTCGGACGGGACCGGGAGCCGGGCCAAGGGGACCTACGCCGGGCGACTCACGGACGCCGAGCGAGCGGACCTGGTGCAGCTCCAGGCGGCGCTCAAGCAGCTCCCGAACCCGGGCGCCGCGGACGTGCCGACGCCGGGCGCGTCGCGGACGCTCCTCGAGTTCCCGGGTGCGAACGGACAGGCGCGGACGCTCGACGTGAGCACGAAGTTCATCATCCGCCCCGAGATGAAGCCCCTCCTCAAGTTCATGAAGATCCTCGACCGCGTGGCGCCGCCCAAGAAGGGCGAGATGACGTTCAAGCTCCAGACTCCGAACGGTCCCGCCAAGCTCTGGATCGAGCGGGATGGGACGGTCAAGGTCGAGCTCGGCGAGGGGGCGAACGGCGTCGCGTTCCTCAGCTCGCTCACGCAGGCCGAGCGCGAGAAGATCCTCGCCGCGCGCAGCCGGTTCGTGGACCTGCCGCGCCCGACGAACGAGGAGAGCACGGTCGCCGCGAACGCGCCCTTCATGCACCTCTTCTTCCGCGACAACTCGGAGGCGGCGCGCGAGGTCCTCGGGAACCAGGACTACATGAAGAAGCACCGCGAGGCGCTCGCGCCTCTCATGGCCGCCTTCGAGGCGATCGTCCAGCGCCTGACGACGACGGTGCCGCCCGTGAGCGCGGGCTTCATCAAGAAGGTCCCCGGGCCGAACTAGCTCGCGCGCCGCTCCGCTGGCCGCCGCTAACTCGCGATCGGCAGCCGCTCGGACGCGCGGCGCTCGGCGCGGACCCGCTCGACGCTCTCGTTGATCCGCGCCCGCATCGGCGCCGACAGCCCCTCGAGCCGGCCCGTGCAGACGTCCATGGCGCCCTTCATGCGCTCGAACGCGCCGCGGAGCGTCCAGTCGAGCGCCTCGGCGCGGCCCGGGAACATGGCCTCGACGCCCGCGTCGAAGACGGTCCCGGCCCACGACTGCATGCTCGACTGACCGGCCTCGCGCGCGAGGTCGTTCATGAAGGTGAGCTGCTTCTGGCTCCCGCACGCGATGAGCTCGCGCGCGTCGATCCCGAGCACCGCGAGGTGCGGCTCGAGCTTCTTCAGCCCCGCGAGGGAGTAGAGGAGGAGCTTCAGCTGGAAGGCGGTGAAGCGCGCCTGCTCGACGGAGTTCATCTTCCGGATGAGCTCCGGCAGGAACTGGACGCCGAGGCCCACGTGCCGCGCCTCGTCCTTCTCGAAGTAGAGGAGGAGCTCCGAGAGCACGGGCTCGACGCGGAGCTCGCGCACCTTCTGGAAGATCGTGAGCGCGATGACCTCGACCTGGAGCTGCATGCCCGCGAGCTTCTGCGCGAGGTCGGTCGTCTCGATCGTCGTCTCGACGACCGCGCGCGACCAGAACTCGAGGGGCGGCGGCTCGAGCGCGAGGAGCGTGAGGTAGTCGTGCATCACGTAGAAGTGGCGGGCCTCGTCGTGCGCCTGCGAGGTCGCGGCCATCTTCGCCTCGAGCGGGACGATCTGCTCCGCGAGCTGCGCCGAGACCTTCCACGCCGCGAGCTCGCCCCACATGATGATCGAGAAGACCTTGGCGAGAGCCCGCCGCTCCGCGTCGCCGATCTTGATGGGCCCGTGCTTCTCGACGAGCTCGGCGAGGACCTTCCGGCCGTCCCACGCCTTCTCCTGTCCGACGTGGTAGAGCCCCTCGAGCCGCCGCGCGCGCGCGGCCTCCTCGTGGGAGCGGTCCTGCGTCGAGAACATCCCGAGCGGCAGGATGCTCTTGAAGAACTGCGGACGAAAGTCGAGGAGCTTCATGGAGTAACGGCCTCCGGGTCTCGAATGGTGGCCGCGCCCGGGAGGAGTTTCAAGGGCGCGTGAGAACCCTCAGAGGAGCCGCGCGACCTTCCGACCGACCCACTCCACGATGAGGAGGCCCGCGAAGACCGCGAGCATCCACCCGTTGTCCCAGAGCTCGCGCTCGTTCGCGCTCGCGGCGACCGTCTCGGTGAGCGGCGGGATGCGCTCGGGGATCTCGTTGATCGCATCGAGCTTCAGGTACTGACCACCCGAGGCCTCGGCGATCGCCTTGAGGCCCTCCTGGTCCATGCGCGGCTCCTCGAGCTCGATCGAGGGGAACTTGACCTCGAAGTCCTTCGAGACCACGTCCGCCTCGCTGCCCGCGGAGCCGGGGTCGATCGAGACCTTGTAGTGGCCCATCTTGCCGGGCTTGTAGCGGCCCTCGTAATTGCCGGGCCGCCCCTCGATGAGCTTGAGCTCGAGCTTCTCCGTCTGGGCGTCGGGCCGCTCGACGATCACCTCTTGCACCTTCTCGGTGCCGGGCTTGAAGCTCCGGTCGAGGACGCGCGCGCTGATCCTCGCCTCGTCGCCCACGACGTACTTCGTCTTGTCGGTCGTGACGAGGAAGCGCTTGCTCCGCTGGAGGCGGCCCGTCGCGAGGTCGCGGAGGACGCGCTGGTAGAAGCCGTACGAGTAGCGGTCGCCGACGCCCGGGTGCCAGAGCCAGGTCTCGTCGTTCGCGGACCAGAAGACCTTCCCCGACTTGTAGTAGTGCCACGCCCAGATCGGGTAGTTGCCGTTCTGGTTCCGGTCGGTCGGGTGCTCGGCGAGGACGTGCGCGAGCGGCTTCACCTTCTGGACGCGGACGTAGAAGCGGAGGCCGGGGAGCGCGTTCGGGCCTTCCCAGAGCGACTTCCAGCGCTCCTCCTCGCTCTCGAGGCGGAGGATGTCGGAGCGCATGCCTTCGCGGGTGAGCCGCGGATGGAACGCCTCGGAGAAGTCGCGCGCCTCGCGGCCGTCGTCCTCGTCGATGACGACGGGGAGGAGCGGCGCGAGCGCCGTCGTCCCGTAGCGGCGGGGCATCTCGAACTCGCCCGAGATGATGAGGAGCCCGCCGCCCTGGTCGCCGACGAACTCCTTCAGGTTCTCCCAGGTCCCATCCGGGAAGACGTCCGTCCGGTCCCACGCCTTCGCGGCGGGGTTCACGTCGCCCAGGATGACGACGTGGTACTGCATGAGCTCTTCGCGCGTCGGGAAGCCCCGGAGCGGCGGGACGCCCTTCGTCGTCTCCTGGTTGAAGCCGGGCTCGGCCGAGAGGAGGAGGCACTGGACCTCCACCTTCGAGTCGCGGATGAGCGCGTTCTTGAGGAACCGGTACTCCCAGCGCGGCTGGCCCTCGATGTAGAGGACCTTGATCTTCTGGTTGATGATCCGGATCCGGTGGAGGACCTTGTTGTTCTCCGTCGTGATCTCGGCCTCGTCGGGCGGGATCCGGATCTCGACGTTGAACTCGCCCTCCTTGTCGAACTTCCACTCGATCGTCTTCGAGACCTCGAGCTTGTCGGCGCCGAGGGTCACGCGCTCGCGCTTCGCCTGGTTGCCGTCGATGACGAGGTCGATGTCCGTCTCGCGGGCCTGCTCGTAGCCCTGGGCGCGGGCGAGGAACGTGAAGCGGACCTTGTCGCCGGCGATCGAGACCTCGGGGGCCTCGAGGTTCTCGACCGAGAGGTCCTTGGGCGGGTTCGGGTCGCCGACGCCGATCGCGTAGATCGGGATCGACTTCTTCTGGAAGCGGACCGCGACGTCGCGCGCCTGGAGCGCGCCCGCGTTCGAGCGGCCGTCCGTGAGGAGGACGAGCGCCGCGACCTTCTCCGAGCGCAGGTCCGTCAGGATCTTCTGGAGCGACTCGCCGAGCGCCGTCGCCGGGCCGTCCGCCTCGATGCCGTTGATCTCGATGCGGGCGCGCGCGAGCGTCGTCTCGGTGGCCGGCTTGTCCTTGTCGTCCGGGCTCTTCTCGTCGTCCTTCTTGGCGTCGCGCTCGATCTTCGCCACGTCGGCGATCCGGTTCCGCGCCGCGTCGAACGAGTAGAGCTTGAGCCGGTTCTTCTCGCAGAGGCGCTCGAGGAACTTCTTCTTCTCGAACGTGAGCGCCTTCTTGACCCGCGTGAGCCGGTCCATGTCGCGGATCTCGCGCACGCCGGCGCCGATCTCCTGCGCGAGCTTCGTCTTGAAGCTCTCGTCGCCCTCGCGGTCCTTGAGCGACATCGAGCGCGACTTGTCGATCGCGATGACGACGTAGCCGTCCTTCACCTCCCTGGTCTCCTTCCGCTCGACGGGGCGGAAGAGGATCGCGACGGCGAGGAGGATCGCGGCGATGCGGAGCACGGCGAGGAAGACCCGGCCGGTCTTCGTCCGGCCGTCGCCGCGCGGCTCGAGGATGTACGTGATCGCGACGAAGGCGACGATGCCGACCGCGACCGCGAAGACGACGTACGGCGCGGGCGCGCCGTCGAAGCGGACCTCGAGGTCTTCCTTGGCGAGGAGGAGAGCGAGTGCGTTCATCGGTCACCGCGCCTTGCTACCGCTCGTCTCATTGCCTGCCTCTCCCGATGAGCGCGGCGAGGAGGGACTCGATCGCGAGGAACGCGACGCAGAGCGAGAGGGCCCACGGCCAGAGCTCATCGGCCTGGACGCTGGGGCCTCTCCCCTGGAAGGCCTCGGCCGGCGTGTCGGGATGACCGCGCCGCACGTCGATGCCCTTCAGGATCTCCTTCCACTCCTCGATGTCGAGCTTGGCGACGTCGCCCTCGCCGGCCTCGATCCTGACCGAGAACCAGTCGGAGGGCTGCGGCACCGAGTCGCCCGCGCCGCCCACGAGCTTCACCTCGTAGAGGCCGGGCTTGTCCACGCCCGCCGCCTCCTCCTTGCGCGACGGATCCTTCTCCACGCGCGTCTCGGCGGTCGGCGGATAGGCGATCCGGTACTGGTCGCGGCCCTCGAGGTTCTCGGGGCGGAACGCTTCCTTGTTCCCGAAGGGGTCGATCACCTCGACCGTCTTCGCGTACTCGTCGATGATCCGCTCGAAGCGGTCGCCGATCCCGAGGTTCCTCTTGGGCTGCGCCGAGCGCGCCATCTCGAGCGCCGTCCGGCGCCAGAGAGCGAGGTACATCGGATACATGATCGTGTTCGTCCACTCGGCCTCGCGATGGAAGCCGACGCTCGTCATGTAAGCGAGCGAGCGGCCGCGGCCGTAGGGCTTCTCGACGAGCGCGGGCGCGCCTTCGAGGATCTCCTCGGGGCGGAGCTCGGGCGCCTTGGGCTCGCTGCCGCCGCGGTCTTCCTTGGGGCGCGGGACGAGACGCAGGGGAGCCTTCGCGAGGAGGGGCTTCCCGTCCTTGTCCTTCCCCATCGTGAGGTCCTTCGCCTCGATGTAGTGGAAGACCGCCATGTTGGGGTCGCGGAGGACGGGCTTCATGTCCTCCTCGGCGAAGATCCCGACGATCGGGTGGTCGGCGTTCGCGAGCGCGAAGACCCACTCGGGCGCGTTCGGGTCGCGGCTGCCCGGACGCTCGGACATGGCCGGGCCCTTCACGTCGCCGAGCTGGCAAGGGAACAGGCCCTGCCCTCCCTGCCAGAGCTTCGCGTTGTAATGGTCGCGGTCGATGAGCGCGCCCATCGTGAAGAGGACCGCGCCGCCTTCGCGCGCGTACTGAGAGAGCGCGGCCACGTGCTCGTCCGGGATCGACGCGACGTTCGCGAGGACGATGAGGCCGTACTTGCGGAGCGCGCCCACCGGGAGCGCGGCCTCCTGGATCACCTCGGGCTGGATGAGCTCCTTCCCGAGGCCCTCGGGGTCGAGCGCGCGGGCGAGGAAGTCGGTCTCGCTGTCCCACTTTCCGGGGCGCGGGTCGCCGTCCACGAGGAGGACCGGCACCGCGTCGCGCACGTCGACGACGAGCGTGCGCTCGTTGTCCAGCTGGAGCGCGTCCGAGCGGAGCGCGACGCGCACGCGGTGCGCGCCCTTCTCGTGGAAGACGTAGCGCAGCGGCTCGAGCTGCCGCGTCTCCTCCGGTGCGAGGTCGAGCGTGACCTCCTTCACCGGCGAGTCGGCGCCGTCCACGAAGTACTGGAGCGTGAGCCCCGAGAGCGCCTCGCCCTTGGCACCCTTGCCGGGCGCCACCATCCCGAAGTTGCGGACGGTGCACTCGATGTAGCAGGGCATGTTCGTGCCGACGATCGGCTCGCGCGTCTCGAGGGTCACGATGCCCGCGTTCTTCGGCTCCTCCGCGCCGCAGTCCACGATGAAGACCGTGGCCGCCTCGTTCTTGATGTCGTCCGCGAGCCGCGCCTTGAGGCCCTTCGCCGACGCGAGGCCGGAGCGCTGGTTGTCGGTGAGGATGAAGACCGTCTTCGGGTTCGGCTTCATCTCCGCGGGACGGGGCGAACCGTCGGGACCCGCATCGAAGCGCGCGAGGACCTCGGGGAGGAGCGAGAACGCGGCGCCGTAGTCGGTGCCGCGCGCCGAGACCTGCATCTCGGCGAGCGAGTCGATCTCGTCCAGGATCTCGCGTTGCGCGCGCGCGTCGACCGAGCGCGGCGTCGCGTAGACCTTACGGGCCTGCTCGTCGAAGGCGACGATCGAGAGGCGGTCGACCGGACGGAGGATCCTGACGATCTCCTTCGCGGCGCGCTTCTGCTTCTCGTGGACGGTCTGCTTGGCGTCCGAGCCCGTCTGGTAGCCGGTCGACCAGCTCGTGTCGATGAGGAGGACGACGTTCCGCCGCGCCTCGGTCTCGTTGACCGGGACGATCGGCGTGCCGCGCGGCCGCGCGATCGCGAGCACGAAGCACGCGAGGACGAGGCAGCGGAGGAGGAGCAAGAGGAGGTTCTCGATGCGGCGCCGGCGCTGCGAGCGCTTCATCGCACGGAGGAGGAAGACCTGCGCGGCCCACTCGATCTGGCGGACGCGGACGCGGTTGAACAGCCAGATGATGATCGGAGCCGCGACGAGCGCGAGGCCCGCGAGCATCCCCGGATTGACGAAGTGCGTGATGATCCAGCTCAACAGAGCGCTCCCTCGGCGCGTCGCTCGCTGCGCTCGCTCGCGCCTCGGTCACTGCTGAAGGCCTCGCGAGCCCTCGCTCGGTCGCTGCGCTCCCTGCGCTCGGTCGCTCGGCTCACGAGAGCTTCATCTCCGCGCGCGTGGCGAGGTAGCTCGTCAGCGCGACATCGAGCGGCATGGACGTGTCGATGTCGAAGTAGTCGATCCGGTCCTGGCGGCAGCCGCGCTTGATCTCCCAGCGGAACCGCTCGAGCTCATCGAGGTAGGCGCGGCGGATCGCGCGCGGGTCGGCGGTGACCTCTTCCAGCCCCTCGAGGCCCTTGAACTTCGTCATGGCCTCGAAGGGGAAGGTCTTCTCCCACTCGTCCATGATGTGGAACAGGATCACCTCGTGGCGGCGGTGCCTGAAGTGGCGCAGGCCCGAGAGGATCGTCGCCGGCTCGTCGAAGAGGTCCGAGATGATGATGACGAGGCCCTTCTTCTTGATTCTCTCGGCCATCTCGTGAAAGACGGGGCCGATCGTGGTCCGGGACCGCGGCTCGAGCGTGTTGAGCGCGTGGAGGATCACGTTCCGGTGGCTCGGGTGCGAGGAGGGCGGGATGAAGCTGCGGATCTTCTCGTCGAAGGTGCAGAGACCGACGGTGTCGCGCTGCCGGAGGACGAGGTAAGCGAGTGAAGCGGCCACCATCGACCCGTACTCGAGCTTGGAGATGCGGCCCTCCTCGCCCTTGAACTTCATCGACTCCGACGCGTCGAGGAGGATCGTCGCGGTGAGGTTCGTCTCCTCCTCGTACTCCTTGATGTAGAAGCGGTCGCTCCGGCCGTAGACCTTCCAGTCGATGTGCTTCGGATCGTCGCCCGGCGCGTACTCGCGGTGCTCGGCGAACTCGACGGAGAACCCGTGGAAGGGGCTCTTGTGGAGTCCCGTCACGGAGCCCTCGACGACCAGGCGGGCGATGATGTCGAGCCGCGAGATCTTCTGGAGGGTCTTCGGGTCGAGGAAGCGGCGGGCCGCTTCTGCTCTCGGGTTCGCCAAGGGCTGGCCTTACTTCTTGCCCGCCGCGGCGGCGGCCTCGGCGGCCTTCACGTGCTCGAGGAGCTTCTCGACGATCTTGTCCGTCGTGACGCCCTCGGCCTCGGCGTTGAAGTTCGTGATGATGCGGTGGCGGAGGACCGGCTTCGCCACGGCGGCCACGTCCTCCGTCGCGACGTGATGGCGGCCCTTGAGGACGGCGCGCGCCTTCGCGCCGCGGATCAGGAACTGGCTCGCGCGCGGACCGGCGCCCCACGAGAGCCACTCCTTGCAGAAGTCGGGCGCCTCGGGCGTGCGCACGCGCGTCGCGCGCGCGAGGCGCATCGCGTACTGGATCACGTGGTCCGCGATCGGGACCTTCCTGACCGTCTCCTGGAGCTTCAGGATCTCTTCCCGGTTGAGGACGGCGTCGGGCTTGGCGTCGCTCACCGTCGTCGTCCGCTTCATGATCTCGAACTCTTCCGTCTCGTCCGGGTAGTCGACGTAGACGTTGAACATGAAGCGGTCGAGCTGGGCCTCGGGGAGCGGGTAGGTGCCCTCCTGCTCGATCGGGTTCTGGGTCGCGAGGACGAAGAACGGCTCCTCGAGGGTGTGCTTCTTCCCGCCCGCGGTGACCTGGTGCTCCTGCATGGCCTCGAGGAGCGCGGCCTGTGTCTTGGGGGGCGTGCGGTTCACCTCGTCGGCGAGGATGATGTTCGCGAAGATCGGGCCCTTGAGGAACTGGAAGCGCCGCTCGCCGGTCGCCTTGTCCTCCTGGATGACCTCGGTGCCGGTGATGTCGGACGGCATGAGGTCGGG
>CAZYLP010000028.1:0-23091 GCA_964648345.1 uncultured Planctomycetota bacterium | reverse complement strand
GGGCGGATTGTGCGACGCCGAGATCATGACGGTGAGGGTCGCGTCGCGGCGCTCGCCGGTCCACGCCGCGGCGGGCGTCGGCATGACGCCCGCGTCGAGGACACGCGCGCCCGCCTTGACCAGACCCGCCGTCATGGCCTCCGCGAGGACGGGGCCGCTCGAGCGAGGGTCGCGCGCGAGGACGATCCGCGGGTGCGCATCGCCCGAGCGCTCGCGCGCGAGCTCGCCGAGCGCGCGGCCGATCCGCGCGACCGCGCGCGCAGAGAGCGTGCCCTCGAGCGCCTTGCCGCGGATCCCGTCGGTTCCGAAGAGGCGCGGAGCGGCGGTGATCGGGCTCACTTCTGGACCTCTTTGACGGCGAACGCGAACTTCGTCTTGGTGTACGTGAGCTCGCGCGGCAGGTTCACGATCTCGACGTAGGCGTCGGTCTGGCCCGGGTTCAACCGCTCCGTGATGCGCACGAAGGCGAACGGCTCTCCGGGCAGCTCCTTGAAGGCGGCGAGCCGTGCCTCGAGCGAGTTGAGCGCCTCGAGCGGCCCCTTCACGAGGACGCGCGCGTGCCAGTCCTTGAGCGGCGGGTCGAACGTGTAGTTGGGCTTGAGCGTGTCGCTCGCGGTGAGGACGCGGACCGGGAAGTCGAACTCGCGCTCCTGGGGCTCGGGCTCGATGACGACCGTGACGCGGACGCGGTCCTCGGGCGTGAGGCCGTCGGGCGAGTGGACCTTGCGGTAGCTCGTGAAGGTCTCGCGGCGGCCCGTGATGTCCACGGGCTCCGTCTTGAAGGGCGGCTGCTGCTTCGCGAGGAGGGCGCGCGGGCCCGTCACGTCGATCTCGTCCGGATCGAGGAGGACGGCCGTGCGCCTGAAGCCGGGCGCGGGGGCGCCGGTGATCTCCTCCTTCACGCGGAACGCCTTCTTGCCGACGCGGGAGAGGATGACCTTCAAGCGGTCGGGCGACGCGGAGACGACCTCGACGCCCTTCGTCGCGACGCGGAAGTCGCTCACGATCCTGTCGAACTCGCGCTCCTCGGCGCGGTCGAGCGCGGCCTCGTCGAGGTTCGTCAGCTCGCGGATGCCCTGGATCTCCGTCGGGTTCAGCTTGGCGAGGACCTCGTGCGGTCCGCGGACCTGGACCTCGACGTAGGGCCGCTCACCGGGCTGCGCGTAGGGGTCGCGGTACTCGACGGCCACGTCCGGCGGCACGCGGAGCTCGAAGGGCACGCGGTAGGGCTTGGTGTCCGTGATGCGCGCGCCGACCGCGGCCCAGATGAGGACCGCGAAGCCGAGCGAGAAGAGAGCGTTCAACGCCGTCTGTCCGAAGCGCGGGTCCCGTCCGATGAGGAGTCTCATGCGGACTTCTCCCGCGCGACCGTCGTCGTCTGCGTGGAGGGGACCGCCGTGTCATCGAGCGAGAGCTGCGGCGCCGTGGCCTCGTCCTGGAGGTAGAACTTCTGGAGGAGCTGGGAGAGCTGCTCCTTGTCGAGGTCGCGGTGGAGGCGGCCGCCCTCCGCGAGGGAGATCGTGCCCGTCTCCTCGGAGCAGATGACGACGAGCGCGTCCGTCTCCTCGGAGAGACCGATGCCGGCTCTATGCCGCGTGCCGAGCGACTTCGCGACCTCGGGGTTGTCCGTGAGCGGGAAGAGGCAGCCCGCGGCGGCGACGCGGCCGTTCTGGATGACGACGGCGCCGTCGTGGAGGGGCGAGCCCGGGAAGAAGATGATGGAGAGGAGCTCGGCCTTCACCTCCGCGTCGAGGCGGCTCGCGTTCTCCGTGAAGACCTTGAGGCTCTGCTGCCGCTCGAGCGCGATGAGCGCGCCGACCTTGAGCTTCGCGAGGCGCGCCGCCGCGCTCGAGACCTCCTCGACGACGCGCGACTCGGGGAGCGCCTCCGCGAAGGGGATCTGGACGATCTTGACGAGGCCGCGGCGCAGCTCGGGCTGGAAGATGATGACGAGCGCGATGATCGACGTGCGGAAGATCGAGTCGAGGAGGAACTCGAGGCGCTCGAACTGGAAGACGCGCGCGATGCCGAGGAGCCCGACGAACGAGAAGATGAGGAACGCGCCGAGGCCCTTGAGGATGCCTTCGCCGCGCGTGCCCCGGAGGAAGGTGAGGAGCCCGAAGACGAGGAAGAAGAGGATCACCACCTCGACGGGGTTCCGCCAGTCGTCGAAAAGGCTCAGAAGCTCCCGGAGCACGGGCCCATGTTACACGCGAAGCGGCCTCAGTTCAGCCCGGAGGGCGGCTCCCGCGGCTCGCGAAGGCCACGGCCGCCGCCGAGCTCACGAGGACCGAGGCCCAGACCGCGACGATCCAGACGACGACGACGACCGGCCCCGGCAGCGCCGCTCGGAGGCCGAGCTGGTTCGTGAAGGACGGCCCGCCGATCGCGACCGCCGCCGCGGGCGTGAGGAAGCCCACGACGGCTTCGAGGAACCAGGGCCGCTCCCAGCGGACGCGGATCGGATGCGGCGGGAGGATCGTCTCCGTGACGGCGACGAGCGCGAGGCTGTAGAGCGCGGTGCCGAGGACGAACGCGCCGCCGCCGATGAGGATCGCCTCCAAGCCACGCCCGCGGGCGAGCACGGTGTAGAGTCCGAGCGCGACCATGATCGGGCTCCCGACGAGGCCGAGGGCCGGACCGAGGAACGAGATGCGCCCCGTGAAGGCGCGGCGGTAGGACTCGCGGACGGCGGGCTGCTTCTGGAGGGCGAGGACGAACGCGGCGACGGCGATCGCGTGGAGGGCGACGACTCCGACGACGCCGCTCGAGGCTCCGACGAAGAAGGCGACGTGCGGATCCGTGCTCGAGCGGCCCGCGGCGATCGAGTCCGCGAGGAGGCCGAGGAGGATCCCGGGGAGGACCACGGGGATCGTCGCGAGCGCGGCCGTGCGGCCTCCGCGGGCGAGGAGGGCGGCCGTCTTCGGGATGAGCTCGTCCGGGAGCGTGCGCTCCTCCGGGAGGCTCATGGCTTCGGCGGCTCGAGGCTGGGCGCGCTCCGGCTCGCGACCGCGACCGCGAAGGCCGAGCTCACGACGTGGGCCGCGAGGAGGGCGACCGTCGCCGCCGCCTGGAACGCCCACGCGGGCACACCGATCCAGGTCGTGTAGCGGACGACCACGTTCGCGCCGACGACGACGAGGACGAGCACCGGGGGCATCCCGGCGACGAGGGACGTGCGCACCCGCGCGGCCCAACGGGCCCTCGGGCTCTTCGGGTCGAGCGCGACGTGCGCGCCGGTCAGGACGAGCGAGCCGTGGAACCTCGCCGCGAACGCGGCCAGTGCCGCGGCTGCGGCGACGAGGGCGAGCCTGCGCTCCATGACTTCGTTCTTCGTATCGGCCGCCATGATCGCGGTGAGCCCCGAGCCGACGAGGAGGGTCCCGGCCACGATGAAGTCGAACAGGCAAGGTCCGGCGAGGCGCCCGACGATCGACCACGCGCCGCCGAGCGTCGCGCCGAGCGAGGCCTCGCCCTTGCTCGCGAGCGCGAAGGCGACGAGGGGAGTCGTGAAGAGCGCCATGGCGGGGAGGGCCACGAGGAGCCGCACGAACCCGCCCGAGTGAGCGGCGGCGCTCTCGCCCGCGTCCATCGCCTGGAGCTTGGCCGCCACGCCGAGGATCACGCCCGCGGCGGCCGCGTAGACGACGAGGCCGATGAGCGCGGCGGCTGCTCCGCGGGCGAGGAGAGTGGTCGTGCGCGGGACGAGGTCGTTCGGGAGCGGGTCGGAGGTCACGGTCTCGCATCTCCCTGGCTCGCGACGGCGACGGCGAAGGCGCAGCTCACGAGATGGGCGAGGAGGACGGCGATCACGAGCGTCGCCTGGAGGGCCGCCTCGGGGAGTGGACCCCACGGAGCGTGAGGGATGAGCGCGGAGCCCGCGACGGCCGCCGCCGCGAGGAACGGTAGCGAGCCGGCACCGATCGCGTGGAGCGGGCGCGCCGAGGGCTCGTCGCGAAGGTCCGTCGCTCCGCGGGCGAGGCGTGCCCCGCCGATCAGGGGCAGCGCTCCGTGAATCCAGACCACGAAGAACACGACGACCGCGGCGATCGCTGCGTAGAAGGCGACGAGGACGGCCGGCTCGGAGGTTCCGGGGATGGTGCCGAGGAAAGCCCAAGCGCACGCGAGGAGCGGCACACCAGCTAGCACGTCGAAGAGACACGGCGCGGCGAGAGGAGCGAGGAGGCTCCACGTGCCACGGAGCGTCGCCTCGATGCGCGCGCGGCCCGTGGTCGCTTCGGCGAACGCCGCGAGAGGTGCCGCGTTCAAGCCGATCAACGCGACGGTGACGCCGAAGATCCCGGGGAAGGGGACCGTCACGGCCACGAGCCAGGCGCCGACCCGCTCGTGTCTGGCGAGCAGGGAGTTCGAGGCTCCGAGCAACGCGGCCGAGGTCCCCACGAGCGCGACCGCCGTCACGACGAGCAGGATGAGAGCGACGAGAGCCATGACTCCTCCCCGCGCGAGGAGGGCCGCCGTTCGCGGGACCAGCTCATGAGGGAGCTCGGCGATCTCGCTATCCCTGGTCACGGCCGGCTCACGATCGCTACCGCGAGCGCGCAGCTCACGAAGAGCGTGGCGACGAACGCGACGACGGCTCCCGCGATGACGACGAAGTCACCGGCGCTCCCCGGCACGAGCGGCGTCTGCGTGACCAGGGAGCGGCCGAGGAACGCGACGAGCACCGACACGGGGAGCGCCCCGAGCCCGAGGACCTCGAGGGTCTCGCGCCCGGTCGCGGGGACGGGCACCTCGGACCGGAGCACGTAAGCGGTGCCCGTGAGGAGCGCGAAACGCCCCTGGATCCATGCCGCGAGCACGAGAGCACAGAAGCTCGCGAAGCCCATGACCACGACCACGCCCGGCTCGAGGGAGCCGCGCACCGGGAGTGAGTCCACGCCGAACGTGAGCAGCCCGTACGGGATCAGCATCACGATCGTCGGCTTGGCGAGTCCGGGGAGCGACTCCAGAGCGACCTCGAGGGCGTCGCCGAGCCGGGGCTTCTCCGTGAGCGCGAGCGAGAAGGCCGCGAGCGGCCCCGCCTGCGCGAGGAGCGGGACGAGGATCACGCACGCGAACGCGAGGACGAGGGACACGATCGAGAAGAACGGTCTCGGCCAGTCTCCGTGCTCCGCGGTCTGCGCGAGGAGCGCGGCTGCGCCCGTCAGAACGAGGAGGCCGCCCACGAGGACCAGGACCGCGAGGAGACCGGCGACGCCTCCGCGCAGGAGGAGGGCGGCCGTCCTCGGGACGAGGTCTTCCGGGAGGGGGTCCTGCGTCTCGGTGGTCACGCCAGCACTTTACGCGCACCCGTGCAATCAGCGGAGGGGCTTGGAGGTCGGACGAGCCCCGAGCAAAAAGTGCTCGTCTGAGCTCCCGTCGCGCGCGACGCCCCCTTGGACGAGCATCGGCGGTGCGTACCGGCAGGACGGGCGCTGTCGGGGTGTGCGTGACAACCCCGCAGATGAGCCGATTGCGCTTGCCTGCCGCGTCTTCACGCGTGAAGGGGCTCCAGGTGAGCCGATTCTGCTCATCTGGCGACCCGTCACGAAGTGATGTCGACTCGCTTCACGCGGCTCGCGATCGCGACGGCGAGCGCGCAGCTGAGGACATGGGCAACTGCGACCGAGAGCAGCCCGGACACCGCGAGCGCCGCCGGGGGGAGCTCGGCGAGTGCGAAGCCCGCGTCGCGCACGACGACGCCGCCCCCGACCGCGGCCGCGGCGACGAAGGGACCCGCGCCGACGACGATCGAGTCCATCGTGTCTCCGGCCATGGCCCACGCACGGTCACTGCTCGCCGCCGCATCGGCCGCGCCGATGAGGACCGTCCCGTACGCCCAGATCGCGATGAGCGAGAAGGGCACACCGCACGCGATGACGACCGCGGCGTCCACCGAACCCCCGTCTCGCGGCAGCCAGCCGCTGCGTCCTATGAGCAGGAGGAAGAGCACGTGAGGCGACTCGAGGAAGGCACCGAAGAGGATGTGCGCGAGCATCATCGGCGTGACCGCAACCGCTCGACGGAGCGTCGCCCCGATGCCTGGAGCCTGCTCGTGAGCCGCGGCGAACGCCGCGAGCGGGATCGAGCCCCGCCGCCGCCGGGACTCCTCCACGGCGGAGGAGGCCGCTCGTCGTCGCGACGATGTCGGACTCGACGGGTTGCGCCGGCGCGAGATCGCTCACTCGCCGCGCTCCCCGCGGCTCGCGACCGCGACCGCGAGCGCGCAGCTCACGAGGTGAGCCGAGAGCAGGCCGAAGCCGAGAGCTGCGAGGAGGAGCTCCTCGGGGCCCGTCCAGCTTCTAGCTCCCTGGTCGAGCTGGGTGCCGACGACGGCCGCGACCGCGAGGAACGGGAGGGCGCCGCCGATTCCGACGGCGAGCTTCTCCCCCTTCCGGTGACGGGGCGCCAGGCTGATCCCGAGCGCGATGTGCGCGGCGCCGACGACCGTGGCGCCGTGGATCCAGGCCGCCATGAGGAGAAGCACGACACCGAACGCGCCGACCGCGATCAGCGCGCCGAGCGATCCCGTCGAGCGAGCCACGGCGCCGAGCGAGATCACGCCTCCCGAGGCCACGATGCCCCAGGCCATGACGCCGACCACGATGTGCCAGAACATGCGCGGCAGCAGGCGCAGCGCCAGACCGAGCGTCACTCCGATCGCGGCGGGACCACCGACCGCCGTCGCGAACCCCGCCAACGGTGCCGCGTGAACACCGATGACGACGAACGCGACTCCGATCGACATGAACAGGGGATCGATGGGCAGCCGCGAGACCGACGCCCCGAGCATCATCGCGATCCCCGTCGCGACGAAGACGACGAGGGCGACGAAGGCGGCGAGCCCTCCTCGCCTCAGGAGCTCGACCGTCCGCGCCGGGAGCTCCTCGGGCAGGGAGGGGTCGAGCTCGGGGGCCGCGGGCTGCGCCGGCCCAACGTCGCTCACTCGACGGACTCCCCGTGGCTCGCGATCGCGACCGCGACCGCACAGCTCACGAAGTGCGCGACGAGGAGCGCGAGGACGCTCACGACGAGGAGCAGCTCGCCGGGAACCGTCCAGACACCCCGGGAGGGGCCGAGGTTCGCCCCGGCGACGATCGCGACCGCGAAGAAGGGGAGCGCTCCGGTCGCGACGGCCTCCACCAGGCCGACTCTCGAACCCTGGACCTGCGGACGCGTGAGAGCGATCTGGGCCACGCCGACGACCAGCCCTCCGTGGATCATGGACGCCGTCGCGAGCAAAAGGACACCGATGGCGCCGAGGGGGAGGACGACCTCGGGCTGGGGCCACGAGCTCAGCGCGGCCGTCA
The DNA here is from genome assembly GCA_964648345.1 of uncultured Planctomycetota bacterium. Classification (GTDB taxonomy): domain Bacteria; phylum Planctomycetota; class J058; order J058; family JACQDU01; genus CAZYLP01. Next base: position 15,781 of record CAZYLP010000028.1, on the reverse strand, counting down.
CCGCGCCCGCACCCAGGCCGCCGATCATCCCGTCGATCAGGAAGTCGAGGGTGGCGGGCAGCAACACGTGCGGCATGAGCTGGACCGCACGGGTCAGCGCATCTCTCGTCCAGGGTCTCCTCGAGACCGACGCGCCGAACGCGGCGAGCGATCCGGCGTGGAGAGCGGCGAACGCGAACATCCCGACCAGGAGCACGACGGGCCCGGAGTCGAACCCGGCAGGCGCGGGCAAGAGCGCGGCCAGGATCGGAACCGCCGGGCACACGGCCACGAGCGAGACCACGACAGCGGTGACTCCACCACGCCGAAGGAGCTCGAACGCCCGCGGAATGAGCTCGAACGGGAGGTCCAGCTTCGGTCCGAACTCGGGCTCGACCGATCGCGTCGGCGCAGCCTGGCTCACTCGACGCGCTCCTCGACGCCTTCTTCGCGGCTCGCGATCGCGACTCCCAGAGCACAGCTCACGACATGGGCTACGGCCACGGCGACGACTCCACCGATGACGAACGCGGCCGGCGGCAGCGAGCCCCACTTCGCGGCTCCGGACTGCTGGATGAGCCAGCCACCCACGAACACACCCGCCGCGAAGAAGGGCGGCGCACCCGTCGCGATGAGCTCGGAAGGGAGCCCGCCCGCGAAGGCCCCGCGCCGGCCGAGTGCGACCCTCGCGCTGCCCACCAGGACGAGCAATCCGTGGAACCAGGCGGTGAACGCGAGCATGGCGACGCCGATGACGAGGCACATGAGACCGACGATCGGCTTCGTGCGCGCGTCCTCCGCGAGCCAGAACCAGAAGAGGGCGAGCCCGATCCCCACGGCGCTCGTCACGAGCCCACCGCAAACCTTGTCGATGATTCGAGGCGTCAAGGCGGCGGAGGCCCGGAGCACGGACCGAAGACCCGGCGTTCCGCGCCACGCATGCGCGAAGACCACGAGAGGCGCCGCGAAGAGTAACGCCACTCCCCAGATCACGAGGAGCGTCGCGACCAACCCGAAGGCGAACCTCAACGGGGCGCAATCGAGCTGATCGACGGCCACGGACCCGAGGTAGGTCACGGCAGCCCCGGCGCCGAGGAGGACGAGCGCCGCGGTCGCCGCGACTCCTCCGCGCACGAGGAGAGCGGCTCCACGCGGCACGAGCTCGTGGGGCAGGGTGTCCGCTTCGGCCGACGCGGAGCTCCCTGCCTCTCGCCCCGCCTCTCTCAACGTCCCGGCCTCGCTCAACGCCGCTCGGCCTCTCTCAGCAAAGCCGCGTTGAGACGCGCCGCCGCGACGGCACGCTCGACGATCGGAGCGGTGTCGCGAGCGCAGAGGGCCGCGATCTCCTACATGAAGCCCGCGTCGCCACCGCGCGACGCCGAGCGGACGGCGCGCGCGCGGACGTAGGGGTCCGTGTCCCCGCAGGCGCGGCGGATCACGGGCCGGACGCGCGGCTCGCGCGGGTCGAGCTCGGCGAGGATGAGGCCCGCGTCCTGCGAGGCGCCGCTCGCGCCGCCGCCCGCGGCGAACGCCTCCTCGAGGAGCGCGCGCGACGGGATGAAGTGCCGCTCGAGGAGACAGAACGCGAGACGCCGGGCGACCTGGACGCGGCCGCCGAGCTCGTCGAGGAGCGCGCGCTCGATGGCGCCCGCGGGGAGGCCGACCTTCGCGAGGGCCTCGGCGACCTCCTCGACGAACAGGTCGGAGTCCATGAAGGCGGTCCCGGGCTTCGCGGCCTCGCGGTTCACGAGGCGGAAGAGAGGGCCCACGATCCCGCTCGCGTCGTTCCGCGGCGCGATGAGGACCTCGCACGGGACGGAGCTCTCGCCCGAGAGCTGACGCAGGCGCGCGACGACGCGGCCCTTGAGGAGACGCCCGCTCGCAAGGGCGACGTGGGGGCCGCGCTCCTTGACGGAGAGGGCGACGAGGTCGCTCTCGTAGTTCGGCGCGAAGACGGCGAGCTCGACGCGCGCGTCCACGCGGCGGCGATAGAGGAGCGCGACCACGTCCTCGCTCGTCGAGTCGGTGATCGTGAAGAACTCCGTGGCGCGGCCGGCGGCGAGGTCGAGGACGCTCTCCGCGGGACGGCCCGGGGCGATCGCCGCGGGGAGCAGCGGCGTGCGGCGGAGGCCGCCCGCGCGGTCGGGGTCCACGGGCTCGAAGGCGAGGCGCGCGCGGACCGAACCGCGCCGCTCGCGCGGCCCGCCGTAGCGGGCGAGCACGTCGGGGTCGAGCTCGAGCGTCGCGTCCATGCGCGGGAGGATCGCGAAGGCGGTCGCGGGGCGGGAGAGCTCGGCGCGCGTCTCGCCCTGCGCGAGGCTCCGGTCGAGGGCGGCGAGCTGGATCGAGACCGGACCCGGCGCGCGCGCGGTGACGAGGACGGGGGCGCGCGGGCGGCCGGGCGTGACCTCGATGCGCCCCACGAGCTCGTTCGCGACGCGGACCTCGAGGACGATCATGGGCCCGCTCGACTCCTCGTCGCCGAGACGGGGGAGCTCGCCGAGAGACTCGACGCCGATCGACCAGGCGAGGGTCGTGTCGTCGGGTCGCACGAGGTCGGCTCCGGGCACGGAGAGGATCGCGCTCTCGAGCTTGAGCGCGAGGGGCGCGGCGACGTGGAGCCGCGGCAGCCCCTTGTCGGGGGGCCCCAGGATCCCGAGGAGGCGGCCTTGCCGGTCGAAGACGACGCCACCCTCGGCCTGCTCGGCGCGGGCCTCGGGTCCGCGGTCGTCGTCGTCCGTCGCGGGCGGCGCCCCCGCGAGCCAGGCGAGCCCGGCGGCGCGCGTCACCCCCGCGGGCGGGTCGGCGGCGATCGCGCAGAGGACGGGCGGACGCGCCCCCGGCGGCCGCGGCGCGAGGTACCGCGCCCGGGCGAGCGGGGAGGGCGGGTCCGGCGCGAGCTCGAGCGGACGGATGTCGCGCCCCGAGCGCGGGACCGCGAGGAGGAGCACGCCGTCCTCGCGCGCGAGGACCTTCGCGGGCGCGGGGGCGTCGCCGGGGAGCCGGACCCGGAACGGCGCGGGCGAGTCGGCCCTCACGGCGGCGAGCACGACGGCCTGCTCGTGCGTCACGCGGACGACCGCGCCGAGGGCGATGGGCGCGTCCGTGTCCACGCCCGTGACGACGGCGAGGCCGCGCCCCAGGGCGGCCGGCGGCTGGACGGCCTCGTCCTTCGGCTTCTCGGAGGAAGAGCACCCCACGAGGAGGACCGCCAGCACGGTGACCGTTGCCGCGGTCGTCCGCGGACAGTACCTTTGGCGGCGGCGATGGCCGACCTCCGCGAGATCCTGAAACCCGGACACCGGCTCGAGGTGAAGAACCCCGAGTCGGGCGAGCTCGTTCGGTGGACGGTCCAGGGTCTCCTCCAGGAAGGCGGCCGGGGTCTCGTGTTCGAGGTGGTGGACCAGGACGGCCGCCCGGCCGTCCTCAAGGGGCCGAGCCGCGCCCCGGGTGCCGCCTACTCCGCGATCATCGAGCGCGAGATCTTAAAGAAGGTGTCGCCCCACCCGAGCCTCGTCAAGTACCTGGGCTCCTCGGACGAGGGCGGCATGCCCCTCGTCATCGTCGGCTGGGCACACGAGAACCCCTTCCTGCGACTCAACGCGTCACCGGCGCGCGAGAACGCCGCCTCCTGGCGGGACCAGGGCGTGAACGGCCTCGCGCTCCCCGCGACGACAGCGATCGAGGTCGTCTTCGAGGTCGTGCTCGCCCTCGAGCACCTCCACGCGAACGGGTTCGTCCACTCGGACGTGAAGCCCGCGAACGTCATGGTCGAGGTCCAGCCGGCGTCGCGCGACCTCGACGACTCCGAGTTCTTCAGGGCGATCATCGAGGGGCGCTTCCGCGCCGTCCTCATCGACGTCGGCGGAGCGCGGAGCGAGAGCTTCCTCGAGGACCTGAACTCGGGCAACGTGGACCCGTCGATCGTCCCCCCCGAGCTCACGCCGCTCTGGGCGCCGCCCGAGGCCGTCGTGGGCGCGGAGACGCGCGAGGGGCGCCGCCCGATCTACTCGGCCGGGATCGACGTCTACCAGGCGGGCCTCCTCCTCGGGACGCTCCTCACGGGCCGCTCGCCCTACGAGCACCTCGCCGACCGCTACGACCGGAACGACCTCGCCCAGCTCATGGAGATCAAGTCCGCCGAGCGGCGCGGCGAGGCGACCGCCTTCCCGCCCGGAGCGATCCGCTCGGCGCGGCACGAGGACGTGACCTGGGAGACCGACAGCGGCTCGTCCCGGCCCGCGTTCGACGACGCCCTCGAGGCGATCCTCGCCCACACGCTCGCCCGCGACGCGAAGGAGCGCGGGACGATCGGCCAGCTCCGCGCGACCATGGAGCGGGCGTTCGACCTCTACCCGAACGAGCGCGCGCGCGCGGGCCAGACCATCGCGCCGAGCTTCCGCTCGCGGGGGCGGGCGACGCTCCGGGTCGAGAACCGCCTCACGGCGGCCGCCGCGAGCGGGGCGCGCTCCGGCATGGGCTCGGCGCTCGCGTCCGACGCGGCCGCGCAGATCCTGAAGCTCATGAACGCCGAGGTCGCCCAGGCGCCGAAGCGTCAGGTCATGAAGGCCCCGGCCCCGCGGCCCACGGGGGTCCCGTTCCGGCCGCAGACGACGCCCAACGCGCCGCTCAAGCCCTCGACGACAGGCCAGCCGCTCGCGGCCGCGGGCCCGGCGAAGGGCTCGAGCGGCACCCAGTCCGTCGAGCTCGACCGCGTCGTCGTGCGCGTGAACGCGAAGGACACGACGAAGACCTTCGAGGTCCTCTCGCGCGAGGGCGCCAAGTCGCTCGAGGTCGAGGGCGGCCGCTTCGAGTTCCGCGTCCCGCCCGCGCGCTCGTGCGAGATCCTCGGCGCGCTCGTCGAGGCGAAGGTGGACGTCTTCTTCTTCGAGCGGCGGAAGGGCGGCCCGGCGGCCCCGAAGTCCTGACGCCCGGGCGCCTGGCTACTTGTCCTTCCCCGCGATCCTCTCGAGCCAGGCGATCCGCGTCTTCACGACCTCGACGCGCACCGAGTAAAGCTCGTACGGAAGGAGCGCGCGAAGGGTCGCGGCCTCTCCGGCCCGGTCGCCGCGACGCGCCTCGATGTGGTGACGGATCGAGAGCGCGTCGATGAGCCGCGAGTCGAGGCCGAGCGACTCCTTCACGGCGGCGTCCGCGCCCGCGATGTCGCCGAGGATGAAGAGCGCCTCGGCGCGGCGCGCGTGGACCAGCGCGCGCGTCTCCGCGGCGCGGGCGCCCGTGTCCTGCGCCGCGAGCGCGACGGCGTGGGCGCAGTCCTCCTTGGCGGCGGCCTCCTGCGAGAGGCGAGCCCGGTGGACGCCGCGCTCGGCGGTCGCGACGGCATCGTCGGGGCGGAGCGCGAGCGCCCGGGCGATGTCCGAGAGGGACTCCTCGGGGCTCTCCGCGATGAAGCGGGACCGGGCGATTAGGGCCTGCACGCGGACGGCGTCCGTGCTCGCCGCGCTCGCGATCCGCGAGATCTCGTCGCGCGCGCGGTCGCGCTCGCCCAGGGACGCGAGGATCGTGGCCCCCTCGATCTGAGCCGCCTCGTCGCCCCGGTTCGCGGCCGCGTCGACCGGCCGGAACCGCTCGTGGTCGCGGAGCTCCTGCCAGCACTTCTCGAGGAGCTTCTCCTCCTCGACGATCCTCCCCTGGGCCTGAGGGTTGTTCGCGGAGAGCGCCTTCGCCTCGGCGAGGAGCTGCCGCGCGGTGCCGAGGTCGCCCGCGGCCATGTTGACGCGGATCCGCTGGAGCGAGACCGAGAACGTGCGCGCGCGCATCTCCCCCACGTGGCGGAGGACGTCGTCCGCCATCGCGGGGTCGCCCCGCTCGCTCAGGAAGCGCAGCGCGATCCGCACGCCCTGCTGCGTCGCGCGCACGAACACGTCCGCGTCGTTGGTGACCCCGGCCTCGAGCACGGCCTGGGCCGCGTGCTCGAGGTCGCCCTTCCCCTCGAGCGCGAGGCCCCGCATGAGGAGCGCCATGGGCCGCGCCCGCGGCGAGCCCGTCTCCTCGCGGAGGAGCGCCTCCGACTCGGCGAGCGCGGCGTCCCAGTCGCGCTTCCGGACGTACGCCTGTCCGGCGAGCTCGTGACCCATGACGACGTTCCTCATCTCGAGGAGGCGCTTGCTGTCCTCGAGAGCGCCCGCGATGTCGTTCTTCGCGAGGAGCGCGCCGCCGCGCCGGAAGTAGGCCATCGGCGTCCCGGGCCACGTCTCGAGCCACTTGTTGCAGGCGGCGACGATCGCGTCCTGGTCGTTCGTGTAGAGGACGACGTTCAGCCGCTCCGAGTGGAGTCGCGGCCGGTCCTCGAGCGCGAGGGCGCGGTCGTAGGCCGCGACCGCATCCTTCCAGCGGTGCGCGCGCGTGAGCTCCTGCCCGCGGAACTGCCAGGCGAGGGAGTAGCCCTCGTGCTTCCTGACGAGCTCCTCCGAGCGCTCGAGCGGGATCGCGCGCTGCCGCTGCTGGGTGATGATGAGCTCCGCGAGGTCGCACGCGGGCGGCGTGCGCGTGCGCTCGGCCGCGGCGAGGGCCCGGTTCAGGGACTCCCCGTCCCCCGAGAGCATGGCGCTCCGCGCGCGCTCGATGTAGGCCTGGCCGGCGCCCGGGTCGAGCGCGAGGACGGCCTCGATGTCCTTGGCCGCGAGGGCGGCGAGCTCGGTCTGAGGCACGTTGCGCTCGGCGCAGTCCTCCTGGAGGTCCACCCGCGCCGCGGCGCGCCCGAGGAGGACTCGGAGGTCGAGCTCGTCCTGCGCGTGGCACGCGTCGAGCGCGACGATCCGGGCCTTGGGGTCGCGCGTCGCGAGAGCGCGCGCGACGGCCTCCTCGCGGCGCTTCACGACCTCGGCGGCCTGCTTCTTCTTCTGCTCCTCGGCCTCGGCGGCCTTGCGCTTCTCCTCCTCGCGCCGCTTCTCCTCGCGGAGCACGGCCTTCGCCTTCTCCTCCTTCTTCCAGCGCTCGTAGAGGAGCCACCCGAGGCTCGCGGAGACGATGAGCCCGATGCCGATGCCGATCGCGATGAGAGAGCGCGCGCTCGCGGGGGACGCCGCGCCCTCGAGGCCCTCCTGGGAGTCGCCCTTCGAGTCCTCGGCCGCCTTCTTGGCGGCGAGCTTCTTCGCCTCCATGGCGGCGCGCCCGGCGAGGAACTTGTCGAGCGACCGCGCGAGCTCGCGGCCGTCCACGAAGCGCTTCGCCGGGTCGCGGTCGAGGCAGCGGAGGATCACCTCCTCGAGGACCATGGGGACCTCGCCGAGCGCCGAGGGGCGCACGAGGTTCTCCGACATGACCTTGAACATGGTCTCGACGGGGGTCGAGCCGAGGAACGGCGGCCGGCCCGTGAGGCCCTCGAAGAGCACGGCGCCGAGCGAGTAGACGTCCGACCGGGGCGACGCGCTCCGCGGGTCGGAGGCCTGCTCGGGGCTCATGTACTCGGGCGTCCCGAGCGTCTGGCCCGTCGAGGTGAGGTTCTCGTCCGCCTCCGTGTCGCGCGCGATGCCGAAGTCCATGATCCGGCCGCGCATCGTCGAGTCGACGAAGATGTTCCCCGGCTTCACGTCGCGGTGGACGATCCCCTGCGCGTGCGCGTGCCCGAGCGCCTCGGCCACGTCGCGCAGGATCGACACGAGCTCGCGCGTGCGGAGGGACTGCTCGCGGAAGCAGACGCGCAGCGAGCGGCCCTCGACGACCTCCATGGCCATGCAGGGCCGGCCGTTCAGGAGCGAGAGGTCGAGGACGCGCACGATCCCCGGGTGCTCGAGCTTCGCCGCCGAGCGCGCCTCGCGCGCGAAGCGCTCGAACTGGACGGGCGACATCTCGAGGAGCGTCTTCAACGCCACGCGGCGGTGGAGGCGGAGGTCGTACGCCTGGTTCACCACTCCGCTCGCGCCGCGGCCGAGCTCCGAGAGGATGACGTACGGCCCCCAGCGCCGGGACGCATCCTGGGCGACGGCCTCGACATCCGCGGGCAAGCGTGCGGTGGGGGAGAGTTCCTCCAACTCAGGGCGCCTCGCCCCCGAGACTAGCGGAGACGGGCGGTGTAGGCGAACCGGATTTGGCCACAGAGGTCACAGAGGGCACAGAGAGTCGGCGAAACGAGCGGCGATGGCCGTTCTTCACTGACGAGAAGAGCGAACGAACGTCCTCCACTCCTCTGTGCCCTCTGTGTCCTCTGTGGCAAAAATGGTTCACGCGATCACGTGAAGAATGCCGCGGGGGGATGGGACGAGGAGCGTCGAGTTCGGCCCGATAGCCATGTCGAGGCGCGAGCCGAAGTCGCCCCCGATCGGCATCAGTGACTTGACGAGCGCACCTGTACCGTCGAGCCAGACGATGCGCTGCCCCTCCATTGCAAAAATGCAACTCCCCGAATCCGAGACGGTCGCGCGAACGTGGCGACCGAGTGATTCACTCGTCCCGTCACTCGACTGGATCGAGGCTTCGAGTCCGCAAACAAAGAAGCGCTCGTCGTCGATCGCACACCCGAACCATGTCAGGCCGGTAGTGATCGGAGTCTTCGCACCGAGTCGCGCTCCTTCGCGCTTCACGACGAAGGCCATCGGTTGCGAGTACGCGTCCGTCTTGAAGGACTTGAGGTAGAGGGCGTGGCGCAGGAGCACCATGCTCCCGGCACTACCGCGCGGAAGCCGGAGACGAGAGAGGGTCTTGCCGTCGAGCCCGAGAGCGCAGATCGAGGTGCCGACCGTGAAGATGGTGTCCGCGTCGACCAACGGATCCGAGATGCGACCGGCACCCTTGAAGGACCAGCGCACGGCCCCTGTCACGGCGTCGTGAGCCTGCAGAACGTCGCCGTTCGTGACCAACGCGAGTCCGCGAGGAGCGAGCGTGCATGACGCTTGCTCCGCCCTGATGCGAGTCGACCATAGCGTCTGGCCGGAGCTGTCGAGGAGCTGGAGCGTGCTGTCCGCCACGATGAGGAGCCGCTCGCCCTCGCCGATCACGGGAGCGCCGAGGAGAGACTGGAAGTCACGGATCCACCGCGGCGAGCCCGTCTCGATGTCGAGGGCGATGAGGCGCTGCGAGGAGGACGCGACGTAGACCGTCGCGGCTCCGACCGTCATGGAGCTCGCCGTCTCGCCGTCGCGGCCTATCCGGATCCGCTTCACGAGCTCGCCGCGGCGCGCGCCCGGGTGAGCGCTCCGCCGCGCGCGGTCGTTCTGACCGTCGGGCGTCGGCCAGGGAGCGTCGTGCGCGAGCGGCGCGAAGCCGAGGTCGTCGAGCGTCCGGACGGCATCCACGGAGAGAGGGTCCGCGCGGAGGATCGCGGAGACGTGACCCCGCGACTCGTCGCGGCGCCCGGCCCGGGCGAGCTCGCGGGCGAGAGCGAGGCGCGTCGTCGCGTCCGCCGGGGCGTTCGCGACCGAGCGCTCGAGACCACGGATGCGCTCATCGGTCATCACGGATACTCTAGACTCTCGAAGGCATGACCGGCTCACGCGACCAGAATCCTTATCGGGCCGTCCCGTCCGTGGACGAGCTCTTGAAGCACGACCGCGCGACCATGCTCATCGAGCGCTTCGGGCGGACTCCGGTCATCGCCGCGATCCGCCACGACCTGGACGCGGTGCGGGATACCGTGCGCCGCGAGAACCTGGTGGGCCCGGACGTCGTAGAGAGATGCAAGCCGGACACGGTCTTTCACAGGGTCACCGCCCGGCTCGTCGAGCACTCGCGCCGCACGTACATCCATACGATCAACGCGACCGGAGTGATCCTTCATACCGGACTCGGCCGCGCGCCCCTCGCCCGGGCGGCCCGCGAGGCGCTCGAGGACGTCGCGCGGAGCTACGCGATCGTCGAGGTCGAGCGCGGCTCGGGCGAGCGCAACAAGCGCGAGGAGGCGATCAGCTCGCTCCTCCGCGAGCTGACCGGCGCGCCGGCGGCCACGGTCGTCAACAACAACGCCGCGGCGACCCTCATCGCCCTCGCGGCCCTCGCCGCGGGGAGGGGCGTCGTCGTCTCGCGCGGCCAGCTCGTCGAGATCGGCGGGAGCTTCAGGATCCCCGACGTCATGTCGCAGTCGGGCGCGCGCCTCGTCGAGGTCGGCACGACCAACAAGACGCACCTCTCCGACTACGAGCGGGCCCTCGAGGACCCGAGGAACGACGTCGCGCTCATCCTCCGCGTCCACCCGTCGAACTTCAGGATCGTCGGCTTCACGGAGGAGGTCCCGCTCTCGGACCTCGTCGTCCTCGGCCAGCGCTTCGGGCGGCCGATCATGGACGACCTCGGCTCGGGCTGCTTCGTGGACCTCGCGCCCTACGGCCTCGGCGGCGAGCCGGTCGTCCGGACGAGCATCGAGCAGGGCGCGCACGTCGCGACCTTCTCGGGCGACAAGCTCCTCGGCGGCCCGCAGGCGGGCCTCATCGTCGGCCAGAAGGCCGAGGTGGACCGGATCCGCAAGCACCCGCTCTTCCGCGCGGTCCGCCCCGACAAGCTCACCCTCGCCGCCCTCGAGGCGACGCTCATGCTCTACCGCGACCCCGCGCGCGCCGTCGCGGAGGTGCCGACCCTGCGCATGATCGCCGCGCCGCTGTCGGAGATCGACGCGCGCGCCCGGGCGCTCTTCACCGTCGCGGACCGCCTCTCGAACGCGTGGACCGCGGAGGTGAGGGACGACGCCTCCATGGTCGGCGGCGGGAGCTACGCGATCGAGCGGATCCCGACGCGCGTCCTCGCGCTCCTCCCGCAGGGAGCGTCCGCCGACGCGCTCGCGCGCCGCCTCCGCGGCGGGGATCCGCCCGTCTTCACGCGGATCCACGACGGGCGCGTCGTCATCGACCCGCGCACGATCGACCCCCTCGAGGATGCGACCGTGGCGCGGACGCTGGAGCTGATCGCGTCGCGAACCGAGGCCTAACCCTTCGTGGGCCAGGCGACGTCCTTCTTCTTCCATTCGAAGAGGACGCCGTCCATGAAGTAGAAGCGCGAGCCGTCCGGCATGACCCACTGGTCCCAGGTCAGGTCGGAGCGGCCGGGCGACTTCTCCGAGAAGCGGTCCACGAGGTCCGGGAAGCCGTAGCCCTTCGTGCGGACGAGCTCCTGCTTGAGCATGCCGATCGTCGGACGGCCGTCGGCGGCCGAGGTCTCGTACTCGCTGCCGAGGAGCTTGCGGAGGTTCGGGTCGTTCTTGTTCGCCTCGCGCTGACGCGCGACGGCCTGCTCGAACTCCACGCGCTCGCGCCGCACCCAGCTGATCTGGCCGGCGCCGTCGCGGCGCTGGAGGTAGCCGAGGGCGGCCTTGAACTCCTCCTTCGAGATCCACTTGTCGCGGTGGAGGACGGCGGCGAGGTCCTTCTCGAGGATCGTGCGCGCCTTGTCGCGCTCGCCCGACTCGATGCTCGCGTCGAGGACGAGCTCGCCGAGGAGCGCGATCGCCTTGCTCGGCGTGCCCGCCAGGTCGCGGTACTTCATGGCGAGGTCGATCGCCGCGGCCATGTCGCCCTTCGCGAGCGCGCCCTTCTTGATGTCGAGGCCGGCCTCGTAGAGCTGCCGCGAGAGCTCGCGCACGTCGTCCTGCGCGAACGTCTCGGCCCGCTTCTTGGCCTCGGCGGCGAGACCGAGCCGCGCGTCGGCGTCGCCGGCGGGGAGGCCCTCGGCGCGCTTCTTGAAGAGCTCGAGGTCGTCGGGCAGGCGGGTCACGTCCGTCACGTCGATGATGTGCCCGTGCGTCGCGTCGTCCCGCGCGACCCCGACGACGCGGACGTTCGAGCGGCCCTTCCTGTCGAGCGCGCCCGTCGCCGTCTTGAAGCCGGAGAGGTTGTTCGCGAGCGCGGAGTGCGTCGCCGAGTCGAGGCGGAGCTTGTCGTTCGGGAGCTTGACGAGGCGGACGTGGGGGTCGAAGTAGTCCCGGAACTTCACGTTCGAGAGCTCGACGAGCTTCCCTTCCTTGGCGCCCCAGCTCGAGGCGGTGAGCTCGGCCTCGGTGATCGGGATCGGCACGACGTCCTGCGCGTGCGCGCGAGCGCCGGCGAGCAGAGCGAGGGCCAGAGCGAAGACGGTCGAGCGGTGTCGCATCGAGGTCACCTACTGTCTCCGGAAGAGCGTCACGTCGCACGGAGTGACGAGGACGATGAAGACGTCCTGCTGGACGGTGATCGGGAGGCACGCGACCCCCTGGTTCACCGAGCCCTGCCACGAGAGCTGACCCGTCTTCGGGTCGAGGCCCGTGAGGCGGACGTCGTCGAAGGTGAGGAGGAGGCGCTCGGGGAGCGCGTTCTGGTCGGACCCGACCTTCGGCAGGTAGGCGATCCGCGGCGCCAGCTTGGTCGTGCGGGTGAACTCCGCGGGCCAGAGCTGCGTCGCGAAGCTCGACGCCGAGAGGCCGCGGACCCGCCCGTCCGCGGAGGCGAGGAACACGCGCTCCCCCGTGTCGTCCGCGCAGAAGCGGAACGGCTTCGAGTGCGGATCGCGCCAGCGCTCCCGGACGACGCCCGTCCGCGCGTTCACGGCGATGAGCTCGCCCTCGGTGTTCGCGACGAGGATGTCGCCCTTCACGCGCTGGGGCGGCGCGGCGGGCACGCCGACGGTCGGGAGCTGCGCCCAGCGGAGCTTGCCGCTGACCACGTCGACCGAGCGGAGCCGCTCGTCGGCGGAGGCGAAGACGACGGTCTCGCCGTCGTCGTCGCCGAGCACCCCGGCGAAGTCGATCGGGCCGTCGGTCTCGACCTTCCAGGGCTTGCCGCCCGCGAGCGGGAACCCGTAGATCGTGCCCGTGTTCGTCGCGCAGACGAGCTTCCCCTGACCGCTGACCGCGAGCGGGCGGCCGCGGACGCTCCCCGAGTCGACGGGGAAGGGCGAGGTCACGGCCTTGGACTCGAGGTCGATCGCGGCGACGCCGCCCGCCGAGAGGCCGACGTAGGCCTTGTTGCCGACGAGGACGGGCCGCGAGTAGTTGTCGCCGAACTGCCCGACGACGATCTCGCCCCAGCCGCCCTGCCGGGCGAGGGTCTTCTCGTCGAGGATGTTGACGCCGCCCTGCCGGTCGACGGCGACCCACGCCTTGCCGGTCGCCCAGTAGGCGAACTCGGTCTCGATCGGGGCGTCGGCGGTCGTGCGCGCCTCGTACTTCTCCTCGACGACGAACTTGACCTCGCCGGCGTCCGGCCACTTGAGCGGGTCGGAGAGGGACTGCGTCATGACGATCGGTCCCTCGAACGCCGACTTGTCGCCCACGCGCGAGACCTTCCGGATGTCGATGACGACCTTCGTCTCGGTCGAGGGGTACGTCGCGACGACGACCGGCTGGCCGGGCTTGGTCTCGCCCTGCGGGATGTTGTTGACCGAGACCGCGAAGCCGACGGGCTCGGTGCGGACGAGGAGCGGGAGCGCGACGCGCTGGCGCGCCGGGCTCTTCGGGCAGTCGCGCACGATCTGGACGCCGAGCTTGAACGCGGTCGGGTAGTCCTTGTCCACGTTCAGCCGCTGGAGGTGCTGGCGGAGGAGCTCCTCGGCCTGGGCGTTGAGCGCGGCCTCGCCCGTGTCCGGGTTCCTGAGCTTGTTCACGTAGGCGGCGATCTGCTTGTTGAAGATCCCGCCGACGACCGCGACGACGACGATCAGCCCGACGGCGATCGGCAGCGAGCGGCCCGTGCGCTTCCGCGCCTGGGCGCGCGCGTCCATCTGCTCGAGCTTGCGCGCGATGTCGTTCCGCTCGGGGTCGAGCGCGACGATCGCCTCGTAGCAGCGGCGGAGCCGCTCCGCGTCGCGCGTGGCGTCGAGCTTGTTCGCGATCTCGGTGAAGACGAGGAGCGCCTGGCGGTCGTCGCCGTTCCGGCGGAGGCTCTCCGCGAGCGGGATCAGGACCTTGGGCTCGCCCGGGGCGAGCTCGGCGAGGCGGCTGTAGAGGTTGGCGGCCGCGGCGAAGTCGTTCACCGCGTAGGCTTCCTCGGCCTTCTGCACGAGCCGCTGGACCGGGAGCGCGATGATCGCGCCCTGGTGGACGAGCTCGGCGAGGAGCTTGCAGAGCTCGAACTCCGAGATCATGGTCTTCTCGGCGAGCCCCTCGACGTTCGTCTTGCCGTCGATCAGGTGGATCTCGTTCTTGAGCCGCTCCGGGAGGTCGATCGCCTCGAGCTTGCGCTCGTCGACGATGATGAAGATCTCCTTCGTGGAGGGGACCGCCTGCTTGACGACCTCCCACTCGTCGAGGCGGCGGAGCGCCTCCATGATGAGCGAGTTCGTGTTCAGGTTGAGGCGCATGAGGTTCGCGGTGTCGCGCTTCATGTCCTCGGGGAGGTGGTCCGCGATGAACTCGAACTCGGCCTTCTTCCAGAGGAAGAGGTCGTAGATCTCCTCCTCGATCTGGAACTTGACGATGCGGGCGACGTCCTCCTCGGCGCAGAAGCCCTCCTCGACGAGGATCTCGCCGAGCTTCTTCCGGTTCTGCTTCTGGAGCTTGAGCGCGAGGTCGAGGTCCTCCTCGGTGATCTTGCCCGTCGCGATGAGGAGCTCGCCCAGCTTCATGCGGCGGCTCGAGGAGAGGAGCTGGATCTCACCCTCCGAGAAGAAGATCTTCTTCTCGCGCTTGCCGTCCGAGATGATCAGGGTCCCCGAGTGACGGTTCATCGCCAGCGACTGGAAGATGTCGCTGAGGTTGAGGACCTCGAGATTCCCCTTGAAGCTCGCGCCGCTCATGCTCGGGCCTTACGCCCCCCACCCTGGTGTTAGCAACTAGCGACCAGCAACGAGATACTAGCTACGCGGCGGATCCCCCGCCATGTAAAGGTCCATGCGGGCACGACGTCCGATAGCTCTCTACGTGCATATTCCGTTCTGCGTGCGGCGGTGCCCGTACTGCGACTTCGCGGTCACGGAGAAGGGCGCCGGGCTCGAGAAGCGATACCTCGACGCTCTCGAGGTCGAGGCCCGCGAACGGTTTCCGCGCCCCTTCCGGCCGAGGACCATCTTCATCGGGGGCGGGACCCCCACCGAACTTTCCCAGGGTGGGCTCGAGCGCCTCGCTTCGATCCTTCACGCAACCTCTGATATCACCAGGGTGCGTGAGCTCACGATCGAGGCGAACCCGGGGACGCTCGCGCCGAAGAAGCTCGCGACGCTCGTCAAGATGGGCGTGACGCGCATCTCCCTGGGGGCGCAGAGCTTCGACGCGCGTCACCTCGCCGCCCTCGGCCGGACCCACGAGCCTGCCGACGTCGAGCGGAGCGTCCGCGCGATCCGCGAAGCGGGGATCAGAGACGTGAGCGTGGACCTCATCTTCTCCGTGCCCGGCCAGACCGAGGCCTGCGTCGCGAGCGACCTCGAGCGCGCGCTCTCGCTCCGGCCGGACCACGTCTCGACGTACGGCCTCACCTACGAGAAGGGGACCGAGCTCTTCCAGCAGCGCGCGGAGGGCGCGGTCGTCCCCGTGGGCGAGGAGCGCGAGCGGCGCCTCTACGCGATCCTGAGGAGCGGGCTCCGCGACGCGGGCTTCGTCCACTACGAGGTCTCGAACTTCGGCCGGCCCGGTCACCTCTGCGCGCACAACCGCGTCTACTGGCGAAACGGCGCGTACGTCGGGATCGGGAACTCCGCGGTCTCGCACCGGCTCGGTGCCCGGATCGCGAACGTGCGCGAGCCCGCGGAGTGGATCGAGAAGGTCCTCGCGAAGAAGAAGGCGATCGCGTCCGTCGAGCGGCTCGATGACGCGCACAAGGTCCGCGAGTGCGCCTACCTCGCGCTGAGGACCGCGCGCGGGATCGAGCGCGCTCGGTTCCGCCGCGACCTGAACGTGGACGCGCACGAGGTGTTCAAGGAGCAGGTCGCGCGCCTCGAGCCGCTCGGGCTG
>CAZYLP010000027.1:5439-23337 GCA_964648345.1 uncultured Planctomycetota bacterium | reverse complement strand
ACCTTCGCCGCGGCGCCCGCCGCGGCGACGCTCGACTCGCCCTCCTGGATCGAGACCTCGCCCGACGGCACCGAGAGGGCGACGGCCCCGGAGGTGGCGCGCGCCGTCACCTGGCCGCGCTTCACCTTGAAGGCCGCCGAGCCCACGAAGACGTCGTCCTGGGGGACGACGAGGGACGTGTTGATGGTGAGCTCGATCGCGGCCTGGGGCCGGTCGAAGGCGAGCGTGACGCGCGCCTCCTCGGTCGCGATCTCGTCGCCGGGCTTGAGGACGACGCTGCCGCTCTTGTCGGCCGCGATCTTCCACTGCTGGGTCGCGCTGCGGATGTGCCAGAACGCGTCCGTCGCCTTGACGACCCGGCCGACGCCGCCGGTCGTCGAGTCGTCGCGTGGAGTCTCGCGGACCTGGGGCTCGTCGCGCGGCGCGGGGCGCGGGCGCGGCGGGTCGTCGAAGCCCGTGTCGGTGGGCGTCTCGCGGCGGGGCTCGCGCGCCGGCTCGGCCCCACGGGGCTCCGCCCCCCGAGCGTCGGCGCTGGTCGAGCGGATGACGACGAGGCACACCGTCTGGCCGGGCTGAACCTGGAGGCGCTTGTTGGCGACCTTGAGGTCCACCGGGAACGAGTTCGCGGCGTTCGCCGCGACGTAGGGCGACTGGTCGCCGCGGCCGTTCGAGACGTCGACCGTGTGGTTCTTGAAGAGGTCGAGCCGCCAGCCGTCGCCCTCGACCTCGCATGTGCCCTGGTAGCAGGTGATCTGCGTGCGGCCGGCCGTGTGGTTGAGCGCCACGTCGACCGTCTTGCCGCTCACGCGGCCCTCGGGGATCGCGACGTTCACGTCGCCGTCCTTGAAGCGCGCGCTCCCGCGCAGGAGCACCGGGCCGGTCTCGGAGAACTGGACGACGGCGTCGCGGTTCGCGGAGAGCTGCGTCCCCTTCGGCAGGAGCACCTTCGCGCGGCCCCACGGCCCCGTGCGGAGCTCGTCGCCGGTGCGGAGGAGCGCGCTCGAGAGGCCCTTCTCGCTCGAGAGGGCCGTCGGCTCGAAGGAGGACTCGCCCCGGTTGACGCGGAGCTTCTCGTTGAAGATCTCGAGGAAGAGGCCGCAGAGGTCTCGCGTGCTCGCGGTCTCGCGCGCGGCGAGGTCGATCGTCGAGCCGTCCGACTCCTTGGCGACGAGGACCGTCGAGCGCTCCACGAAGCGCGGGCCGCCGGGTCCGTCGAAGACGACGTGGCGCGTGCCCACGCAGAGGATCTTGCCCTCGAGCTTGTCGCCGCCGCGGAGCTCGAGCTTCTGCTTCGAGTCCTCCGCGCGGGCGAGACCGGCGCCGAGGCAGAGCGCGGCGACCGCGACCGCCGCCTTGAGCCCTGTCCCTGAACCCCCGTACATGGGGAACACTTTAGCCGTTCCCCGGACGGAACGCACGGGCAGAAATGGCCGTGAAACAGGACTTTACTTGGCTGGGGCCAGGCGCCTCACCATGTCCTCGCCGAGCGCTCCGAGCCGGCCCTCCTGGAGGTGCTTCTTGACGCGGGCGCGTCCCGACTCGAGGAACGGAGGCTGATCCGAGAGCTGGAGGCGCGAGGCCTCGTGCAGCTCGTGGACGGCGCGGTCGGCGATGGCCGTGTCGTTCGTCGCGGCGGCGCGGTCCACCCAGTAGCAGCCCGCCGCGAAGTGGAGCGCGCCCCAGCTCGGCCCGAGCTCGAGCGCCAGCGCGAGGCGCCGCTCGCCCTCGACGCGCGCGGGCTCGCTCCGCTCGCTCGCGGGCGCATCGAGGAGCGCGAGCGCGAGCTCGGCCTGGGCCGTGGCGCTCGCCGGCGCCGCGCGCACGGCCGCGCGCGCCGCCTCGATCGCGCCGCCGAGGCCCTTCGCGCGGCGGGCGTGCGCCTCGGCCACGGCGAGGAGCGCGTCGTCGGGCGCGAGGCGTCGGGCCGCCGCGAGCTTCTCGGGGTCGAGCTTCGCCGGGTCGAGCGGCCCCGCGACGAGCCCCGCGTCCACGGCCGCGCGCTCCGCGACGAGGTCGAGCGCCGCGAGGCCGGCCGTGACGGCGAGGAGCGCCGCCGCGGCCCAGCGCAGACTCGCCCTCCCCCGCGGCGCGGCGGCTCCCGCTCCGGGCGGCGTGCTCGCGCCCCAGGCGAGCCCGAGGACGACGGCGAAGAGGGCGCCGATCGGGGCGAGCTCGAGCCCGAAGTCGAAGAACGCGTGGACGAGCCCGGCGATCGCGCCGCCGAGCGCGCCCGCGGCGATCGCGCGCGACTCCGAGCCGAGCGGGCCCAGGCGTCGCCAGACCGCGAAGACCGCGAGCGCCGCGGCGGCGATCGCGGCGGCCGCGGCGGGCAGCCCGAGGTCGCTCGCGAGGTTCACGTAGTCGTTGTGTGCGCGCTCGGGGCGGAGGAAGAGGACGCTCGACGTCTCGCTCGTGAGCCGCGCGAAGGACGCCGCGTCGTAGGTCCCGAGGCCGCTCCCCGTGAGCGCTCGCCCCTCGAGGACGCGCAGGCCGAGCCGCCAGTACTCGACGCGCGTCGCGAAGCTCTCGCGCGCGGAGGCGAGCCGCGAGGGCGGGATCCGCGCGTTCGCCCACGTCGTGCCTAGCGCCGCGGCCACGAACAGCGCCGTCGCCACCGCGAACCGTCCGCGCGAGAGCGCGCGCGACGCGCCGATCGCGACGAGCGAGCCGAAGGCGGCGGCGAGGACGCCGGCGCGCGACTGCGAGCGGAAGATCGCCGCGACGAACACGCCGACGCACGCGACCGCGCCGAGCCGGGCGAGGAGGTCCGGCCTCTCGGCGAGGCGCGCGAGGGACGGCGGCGGGCGCCGCTCGTCGCCGTCCGCGCCGCCGAGCGCGACCCCGAGCGCGAGCGGGAGGAGGAGCTCGATGAAGGTCGCGAAGTGGTTCGGGTTCTTGAACGGCGCCCGCGCGCGCTCCTTGAAGACGTCCTCGGCGAACGAGCTCGTGTCGGAGAGGCCGAGGCCGCACGTCGCGACGAGGAGGCCGAGGGCGATGAGCCAGAAGGCGAGCGCGCGCGCGTCGGCGGCTTGGCGCGCGATCCCCGCCGCGAGCACGAAGAGCGCGACCCACGCGAGGCCGCGCTCGAGGGCGCGCCGGCTCGTGCCGGGCTCGATCGAGAGCGGACGCGCGCCGGGCGCGGCGCCCGAGGCCGCGTCGTCCGCGTCGTAGACCCGCGCGGTCGCCGGCGCGAGCGTCGCGACCGCGCCGCGCGGGAGCGGCACGAGCTCGAGCGCACCCACCGCGAGCGGGACGCTCGCGAGCGCGACGATCGCGGCGAAGCGCGGCTCGAGGGCCCGCGGCGCGCGCGCGCCGCGGACCGCGTGGACGAGCGCGAGGAGCGCGGCCACGCACGCGACGAGAGGGGCCGCTCCCGGGGCGGCTCCTCCGAGCTGGAACGTCGCCGCTCCGATGGCCACGAGCGCCGCGATGCCGAGGGCCTGGTTCACGCGACAGAGCTTAGAATCTCGCGAGTCTCCACGCTTGACACGAAGTCGCTCAATGGTAGGATCCCGACCCGTCGCAGGGGGCCGTAGCTCAATTGGTTAGAGTGCCGGACTGTCGATCCGGAGGTTGCGGGTTCGATTCCCGTCGGCCTCGCTAAGTCGAGAACAAGAACAGCGAAAGACCCTGCGTGAGCGGGGTCTTTCGCGCTTCAGGCTACTCCCCGCGGCGCGGGCACGGTGAGAGCATGGGCCAAGGAGGCTGCTCCGTGCGCTCCGGCTCGTTCTCGTTCTCGTTCTCGTTCTTGTTCTCGTTCTCGTTCTCTTTCTTCCTGATCCTGCTCGGCGGCTGCTCCTCGAACTCTCCTCCGGTCCGCGCCCTCGAGAGCTCCCGCCCCACTCGGCTCGACGTCCTCGTCGTCCGT
Organism: uncultured Planctomycetota bacterium; assembly: GCA_964648345.1. Classification (GTDB taxonomy): domain Bacteria; phylum Planctomycetota; class J058; order J058; family JACQDU01; genus CAZYLP01. The sequence goes on along the minus strand of CAZYLP010000027.1, from coordinate 19,469 downwards.
CTCCTCCCCGGCGACGACTTGAAGACCTCTCTCGAGCGCGTCGTCCGCGACCGGAAGATCGACGCGGCCGTCGTCCTCGGCTGCGTGGGGAGCCTCGAGAGGGCCATGGTCCGCTTCGCCGACCGGAGGGATCCGACGCTCGTCGAGGGGAAGCTCGAGGTCGTCTCGCTCACCGGCATGGTCTCGGCGGTTGGGGGCACGCACCTCCACCTCTCGGTCTCGGACGGCGAGGGCCGCACCGTCGGCGGTCACCTCAAGGAGGGCTCGCCCGTCTACACGACGGCCGAGGTCGCGCTCGGCGTCGCGCCGGAGCTGCGCTTCGTGCGCGAGCAGGACGCGCGGACCGGTTACCCCGAGCTGTTCGTCGAGACCCGTTAAGCCTCGGTGCGCTCGCCTTCGTCCTGGACCCGCGACGCGTCGAGGAGCAGCCTGGTGATCGTCGCGCGCATCGTCGGGGTCCCGGCCTCGAGGTCGCCCGTGAAGCGGTAGGTCCCGCTCTTCAGGCGGAGCATCTCGAGCACCGCGTCCTCGTCGAAGTCGCCGACCCAGCCCGCGCTCACGGGCTTGCCGTTCGCGACCTGGAGCTTGCCCCGGAGCTTGCCGCTCTCGACGTGGAGCGTGCCCGTCTTCTCGTTGAACTCGAGCTGCTGGAGGACCTCGGCGAGGCCGTCGTCGCCGATCTTCCCGGCGAAGCCCACGTCGCCCACGGGCGCGAGGCTCCGGCTGGTCGGGTGCTCGGTCTCCTGCTCGGCCTCCTCGGGCGGGACCTCGCGGAACGCGACCTCGAAGGGGCCGATCGAGATCACATCGCCGGGCTTGAGCTGGATGCCCGTCACGCTCTTCCCGTTCACCATGGTGCCGTTCGAGCTGCCCGCGTCCTCGATGAAGACGCCCGCACCCTGCACCAGGACGCGCGCGTGGACGCGCGAGACCTGCGGGTGAGCGAGGAAGAGGTCGCAGCTCGGCTGGCGGCCGATCGTGAGGAGCGAGCCCTTCCCCACGGGCAGCGAGGCGAGGGGCGGGCTGCAGAGCCAGCCGAAGGGCTGCTTCGGGTCGCGCGGCGCGGCCGGAGGCGTGGGCTTCTCGGGCGGCCCGGGGGCCGTGGACTGGACGAGCGACCCCATCCGCGGCGGGGCGAGGCCCGCACTCGGCTTCTCGACCTTCGCGGTGGGGGGGACCGGCGGCGCCGGCTTCGCGAGACCGGCTTGCGCCAGGACGGACGCCCGGTCCACGCGCTGCGTCGTCTCGCCCTTCTTCTCCTTGGGAGGAGCCACGGTCGTGGGCGGCGTGACCACGTCCGTGATCTCGTCGTCGAACTTGAGGTCCTCGTCGTCGTCGCCGGCGCCGAGGTCGCCGACGGTCGGGATCGGGCGCGCGAGGTCCGTCGTCTTGAGACCGGGCGGGCGCGTGATCCCGAGCGGGGTCGGGGGTGGCGCGCCCGGCTTCGGCGCCGGGGACGCGGGCTTCGCCGTCGTCGAGGGAGTCTCCCCCGGCTTGTAGACCCGGCGGACGGTCTGGTTCGCGGCGTTCGCGGGCTCGACGAGCGAGCTCTTGCAGTTCACGCAGACCGGCGCGCCGGCCGCGTTGGGGTACTTGCACTTCGGGCAGGCGACGCTGCGGAGCACGATCCCGTTTCCCAGGTGAATAGTGAATCCGGTGGTGCCGGTGATTGCAAGTCCCGTGCGCGGAAGGGGGAGCGGCCGTCGAGGCTCATCAGGCCCGTGGTGGGCGGGACCTGCGCACGGCCTTGCTCAACTCGCGCATCGCCGTACTCGACTTCGGGTTCAACCACGCGACGGACGTCAAGGATCTCGGCGGTGGGACCTGGCCCCGAGGAGGAGGACCGGGCGTTGCTCGACGGCTCAACGGAAAGAGGAACCGACATGGACGACTTCGGATTCGACACGGAGGACCTCGGCCTCGAGGACCTGCCCGAGGCCCAGCTGCTCCAGCTGAACGGCGGCGCCCGGAAGGGCAGCAAGGCCGCCAAGCCGCCCTCGGTGCCGTCGGTCCCCTCCCCGCCGAGCCTCCCCACCTGATCAGGAACGACCCGAGAGCTCCGTGAACCACTCCGAGGCGATCTTCGCGCAGCTCCTCCTCCGCGACCCCGAGGTCGCGCCCCGCGAGCTCCTCGCGGGCGTCCTCGAGGTCGAGGCCGCGGGCATCCGGGGGCTCGAGCTCGCGCTCGAGACGGCGCTCGAGGGGCGGATCTCGCCGGGCGCGCTCGAGCGCGCCCGGCGCGGCCTCGGTCTCGTCCACCACCTCGACGCGGAGAGCGCGCTCCTCCGGCTCCTCGTGGCGGACAAGGTCGTGACGCGCGAGGAGCTCGCCGCGCTCATCGCCGAGAGCCGCGCGGCGGGCTTCGCCGAGTGGCTCGCCCCCCTCCTCGTCCGCCGAGGGAAGGTCTCCGAGCAAAGGATCGCCTGGCTGTTCGAGCGCCGGAGGTTCGCGCTCGCGGAGACGCGCGAGGAGCGTGTCCTCGAGTGCCTCGAGCGCCTCGCCGAGCTCCCCGATGATCCGTCGGACGTCGAGATCCGGGCGGTCTTCGACCTCGGCACCGAGCCCGACCCGCTCCTCCCGGTTCCGGCCGCCGACCCGCCGCGCGCCGCGGCGCCGCCTCCGGGCCCGCGCACGCTCCTCCGCGTGAAGGACTCGCTCGTCCACGGCTACGAGATCGCGCGCCGCCTCGACAGGGGAGGCATGGGCGTCGTCTACAAGGCGCGCCACATCGCGACGGGGCGCATCGTCGCCCTCAAGATCCTGCCGCTCTCGATCGTCCCGCTCGCGCGCGCCGAGCGCTTCCGGTGGGAGTGTCTCGCCACGCTCCGCCTCGACCACGAGCACCTCGTCAAGGTCTTCGACTTCGGCGCGTGCGAGAGCTACTACTGGCTCGCGCTCGAGCTCCTCGAGGGCGAGTGCCTCTCGACGCGCCTCCGAACGAACCGGATGCCCGACCGCGAGGCCCTCCCCGTCGTGAGGCAGCTCGCCTTCGCGATCGAGGAGATCGCGCGCGTCGGCCTCGTCCACCGCGACGTGAAGCCGGGGAACGTCTTCATCAACGGCGACCGGGTCAAGCTCTACGACCTCGGTCTCGCGAAGTTCCTGGGCCGGGACGAGGACGGACCCTCGACGGACCGGGGAGGGACGCCGCAGTACCTCTCGCCGGAGCAGGCCGTCGCGCGCGAGACGGTGGACCTGCGGAGCGACCTCTACGCGCTCGGCGTGACGCTGTTCCATCTCGTGACGGCGAAGCTCCCCTTCAACGACGCGCCCGTCGCCGAGATCGTCCGCATGCAGGTCGAGGAGGAGATGCCCGACCCCCGGACGTTCGACCCGCTCGTCAGCGACGAGACGGCCGCGATCGTGAAGCGCCTCACGCGCAAGAACCGCGAGGAGCGCTACCAGAGCACGGGCGAGCTCGTCGCCGACATCGACCGCGCGCTCGTCGCCCTAGACGCCGTCGCCGCCGCAGACGCCATGGACGCCCTCCGCGCCGCCTGATTTGGTCTCCTGTCCCGCCTCGGAGGGAGCAACCGTGAAGAGAGCACACGTCATCTACGCCGCGCTCATCGTCGCCTCGTCCGCGTTCGCCGGCCGGACCGTCCTCTCGGACGACGAGCACGACAAGGCGGCCCAGGAGGCCGCGAAGCTCGCCGCGCCCGGGCCCGAGCACAAGAAGCTCGCGGCGCTCGTCGGGAAGTTCACCGCGAAGTCGAAGCTCTGGTGGGAGCCGGGCAAGCCGCCCGTCGAGGGCACGTCCGAGTCGGAGAACGTCTCCGTCCTCGGGGGCCGCTTCATCCGCCAGAGCTACAAGGGCAACATGATGGGGCAGCCCTTCGAGGGGCTCGGCTACCTCGGGTACGACAACCTGAAGAAGAAGTTCACCTCGACCTGGATGGACACGGCGAGCACCTCCGCCATGCACACGGAGGGCGAGGGCGACGGGGACAAGATCATCGCGAAGGGCGAGGTCGCCGAGCCCACCGCGGGGCCCGACAAGAAGACGAAGGTCCGCACCGTCACGACGATCGTGAGCGCGGACAAGCACACCTACGAGCTCTTCTACACCTTCCCCGGCCAGGAGCAGGAGGCGAAGGTCATGGAGATCATCTACGAGAAGAAGAAGTAGCTAACGGGCGAGAGCGCGCGCGGCCTCCTCGTGCTCGCGCGCCTCGGCCTCCGCGCCGCGCGCGCGCAGCACGGCGGCGCGCGCGGCGTGGAACTCGGGCGTGAGCCACGCTGGCGGCGAGCGCCACCGCCGAGTCTCCGCCGCGACGTTCTCGATCGGCACCTCGAAGAGCGTGAGGACGTGCCGCGCGGGGAGGAAGACGTTGAGCGCGCACGCGACGACGAGACCCGCGCGCGCGAGGCGCGGCGCTTCGCGCACCGCGGCGATGAGACCGAGGAGCGCGGCCGGGAGGAGCATGCTCATCGCCCGCGAGATGTCGGCGACGAGGAACACGAGGACCGCGCTCGCGGCGAGCGACGCGAGGAGCACGGCCGCGCGCGCCGCGCGCGCTCCCTCCGGCCAGACGAGGAGCGCCGCCGGCGCCGCCCAGAACGCGCGGAGGCCGTGCCACGCGCCGCGCGGCCAGATGTCGCGAGGGACGTTCGAGACGCGCGTCCACGTCATGCGGTTCTGGACGAAGTCGCGCGACTCGGCGTCCGCGCCGAGGAACGCCGCGGCGCGCGCGCCGAGGTAGGGCGCGCTCGCGAGGGCGGCGACGAGCGCGTCGCGGAGGAGGGCGCCCTCGCCGCGGAGCTCGCGCGCGTGCGCCCAGCGGACGGCGAGGACCACGGGGAGACAGACCGTGAAGCGCTCGTCGACCCAGGGCGCGAGGAGGCACGCGAGCACGAGCGCGGCGGGGTGCGGGATCAGGCTCGCGGCGAGCATCGCGAGGACGCACCACGAGTCGAAGTACGCGAGCCACCCCGTCGCGGCGAAGAACCAGGAGCTCGTCGCGACGAGGACCGCCGCGGCGACGGACGCGCGGCGGTCGCGGGTGTCGCGCCAGACGAGCCACGCCGCGAACCCGACGACGAGGAAGCACGCGAGCTGCGAGAGCGCGAGGTAGCCCGCGCCGGGGAGCCCGAGCGCCCGGCCGACGAGCGGGGGGAGGAGGCGCCACCTTATGACCCGGTGCATCGGGTTCTCGATCTCGAGGCCGAGGTCCGCGTACTGGAGGAGCGCGAAGTGCCCGCGGCAGACCTCGGGCGCCACTCGCATCGAGGGGGGCGCGAGGAGCGCGCGCCAGAGCGCCACGCGCGGCGCGTAGCAGCTCGCGCCGAGCGCGCACGCGAAGACGCTCGTCGCCGCGCAGAACGCGAAGACGCGTCCGCGCCCCGGAGCGGCGCCCAGCCTCCGCGCCGCGACGACGACCGCGACCGCGGCGCCGAGGACGAGGCCGAGAGCCGCGAGGAGGACCGGATCGGTCATCTCCTAGCTTGCGGTCCCTTCATGACTTGCAGTGTGACTCCCACTTGCGTCCCTTACCACGTGCGCAGATTCCGCACGGCCCATCCCCGACGCCGTCGCGCCCCGACCGGGACTTCGGTCTGGCACGCCGTGAGCAAAAGAGGGACAGCGGGGCCGTAGGGGGGACCATGGGGGGCCGGTGGGTGCGGCCCCCCATGAACAAGGAGAGTGGCAGATGAACGGGAAGGGAATGGCGGCGGTCCTCTTCGTGGCGGCTTTCGGCTCGGCGGCCTGGGCGGACGAGGCGTCCCTCCAGCTCACCTTCCAGCCGAAGGCGGGCGGAGAGAAGACGGTCTTCGTGGCGCGGACACAGGCGCACGACGGCACCGTCAAGGGCGAGACGAAGCTCGAGGTCGCGGTCAGCAAGAACGAGAACGGCGAGAAGAAGGTCACGGTCAGTGCGAGGGCTTTGGCGACGGGTTCCGAGGTGCAGGGACGCGCGGAGCGCTCCGAGCACGCCAAGAAGCGTGCGGGGCGCTCCGCGCGGGTGCACGTCGGCGACGACGACGTGAACAAGGCGCTCGCCGAGATGCAGGACGCGATGAAGGAAGCGGACGGCGCCATGAAGGACGCGGACGGCGCCATGGCCCAGGCCGACCGCGACATGGAGCAGGCCGAGCGCGACGTGGAGCAGGCCCGTCGCGACGTCGAGCAGGCGCGCCGCGACATGGAGCAGGCGCAGCGCGACCTCGAGGGCGCGCGCCGCGACCTCCGCGCGGGTCTCGAGTCGGTCGGGTTCCGCTTCGAGGGCGAGCGCACGCTCGGCCGCGAGCCGAAGACGGTCTGCGAGCTCGCCGGCGTCGACGCGAAGCTGGTCGTCTCGAAGTCGGCCGCGCGCCGCGAGGTCACCGTCGAGGTCGGCGGGCGCTCGCTCGCGTGCACGCTCCATACATTCGACGTGAAGGACGGCGCGAACACGCGCTCCGTGGCGGTCTGGGTCTCGGCCGAGGCGAAGGGCACGGGTCTCGTCGCCCTCCGCGTCGCGTCGAAAGACGGCTCCGCGCACGAGGTCGCGCTCGAAGGCACGAAGGGCTCTCTCCGAGTTCTCCTCGAGAAGAAGAAGGACTGAGCCCCACGCTTAAACTCGGAGCATGCGCGCGCGCTCCGTGCTCATGCCTCTCCTCCTCGCCGGCGCGGGTGCGATCCTCCTCCACGGAGGCTGCCAGGGTACCGCGCTGCGCGAGGAGGAGAGAGACCTCCTCGGCTCGATCGAGAAGGCCCCGGCCTCGCGCCGGCTGCCGCAGAAGATCGACCGCGTCTACGTGATCGTGAAGGAGAACCACTCCTACGACAACTACTTCGCGAGCTTCCCGAACCCGGGAGGCGACCCGCCGACCCTCGAAGGCAAGGCCGAGGGCGGGCGGGTCGTGAAGCTCTTCGAGCCCACGGACGAGCGCTGGAACCCGGGCGAGAACACCTGGGAGGTCGCGCACACGGACTGGGACGAGGGCCGCATGGATGGCTTCGCCCAGCCCTGGCACCAGCCCGCGGAGAGCGGCGTCATCGACAGGATCCTCCACGCGGACGGGCGCGATGGCGCCTACACGAGCTACGCGCTCACCCCCGAGCGCGGGCGGAGGAACGTCGGCTACTACTGGTTCCTCGCCGAGCAGGGCGTCCTCTCCGACCGCTTCTTCACGGCGCAGATGGGCCAGAGCTTCCCGAACCACCTCTACCTCGTCGCGGCCACGAGCGGCGGCGCGATCTCGAACCCGAACCTCCGCGGCGCCTTCGAGGTCCTCGTCCCGGGCGACCCGCTCCTCCGCGTGAAGCAGACCGAGCTCTCCGCGCGCGAGATCCCGACGGCGCTCCCCGTCGAGCTCGAGAAGAAGGGGCTCACCTGGACGGTCATCCAGGAGGCGCCCGGTTCGGCGGTCGTGGGCGAGGCGCTCCAGTGGCTCCTCGACCTCCCGGCGTCGGTGCGCGACATCGATGTCGTGCGGTCGCTCCGCGACTACCCGAAGCGGATCAAGCTGCCGCTGAACCTCCCGAAGCGCCTCCCCGAGCTCATCACGAACGGGTGGACCGGGAACCTGACGATCATAAAGCCCAACGACATCCACTCGGAGCACCCGATCGTCTCGAAGATCTCGGACGGCATGGAGTGGACCCGGCGCGTCGTCGACGCGATCGGCCGCTCCCCCGAGTGGGAGCGGTGCGTGATCCTCATCACGTGGGACGACTACGGGGGCTTCTACGACCACGTGCCGCCGCCCCAGGTGGACCGGTACGGCCTCGGGTTCCGCGTCCCGCTCATCATGATCGGCCCTTACGTGAAGAAGGGCCTGATCCAGCACACGGTGCGGGAGACGAGCTCGATCCCCGCGCTCGTCGAGAAGCTCTACGGGATCCCGCCCATGACGGCGCGTGACGCGAACGCGGACGACCTCACGAGCGCGCTCGACCTCGAGCAACCGCCGAGACCGTACTCGGACTTCGTCCCCCGGTGAGGCTACAATCCTCACGCCGATGCCGTCCTCGACCGCCAACCGGAAGCCCCTCGCGCCGCTCAAGGACCTGAAGCGGGCGACGGAGATCATCCAGATCCTCGCGCAGCACGGCTTCAGTCACCTCTTCAACACGAACATCCTCGCGGCCGTCCCCGGAGTGAACCCGGCGGCGGCCGACGAGAAGGTGAAGAGCCTCCCCTTCGCCGAGCGCGTGCGGCGCGTCCTCGAGGCGCTGGGGCCGACGTTCGTGAAGCTCGGGCAGATCCTCTCGACGCGCGCCGACATCGTCCCGGACGATGTCGCCAAGGCGCTCAAGGCGCTCCAGGACCACGCGGAGCCGTTCCCGTACGACGTGGTCCGCAAGGTCATCGAGGAGGACCTCGGCCGTCCGCTCGACGAGCTCTTCGAGACCTTCGACAAGGTGCCGCTCGCGACGGCGTCGATCGCGCAGGTGCACCGCGCGACGCTCCGGGGCCAGGGTGTCGATGGGGGGGGCGTGTCCACCAAGGTCGTCGTGAAGGTCCAGCGCCCCGGGATCCGGGAGACGATGCGCTCGGACCTCTCGCTCCTCTACTGGCTCGCGCGGTTCTTCGAGGGGACGATCGAGGAGGTCTCGGCGTACTCGCCGACGGCCGTCGTCGAGGAGTTCGAGCAGGCGGTCGAGGAGGAGCTCGACTTCGTCCACGAGCTCAAGAACATCGAGCGGGCGAAGCGCAACTTCGCGAAGAACCCCGAGCTCCTCGTCGTGCCGCAGCCCTTCCCGGACCGCTCGTCGGCGCGCGTCCTGACGATGACGTTCCTCGACGGCGTGAAGATCACGGACACGCGCGGCGACCCGCGCTACGACCGCGAGAAGCTCTGGAACCGCCTCGTCGAGATGAGCTACCTCGCCGTCTTCGAGCACGGCTTCTTCCACGCCGACCCGCACCCCGGCAACCTCCTCGTCCTCGAGGACAGCCGGATCGGGCTCATCGACTACGGGCTCTTCGGCGAGCTCACCAAGGAGCAGCAGGACCTCCTCGTCCAGTGGCTCGCGGCGATCGGCCTCAAGAGCCCGGCGGCGCTCGCCCGGCTCACGCTCAAGGTCGGGCAGCCCCCGGCCAACTTCGACCGCATCGCCTACGAGCGCGACATCGCGCGGCTCATGGACAAGTACGTCGGCAAGGAGATCCGGGAGCTCGACTCGGCGTCGATCATCACCGACTCCATCGAGGCGATCCGCCGCCACCGGATCAAGCTCCCGACCGACTTCGCGGTCCTCGCCCGCGCGACGGCGACGCTCGAGGGGGTCGTCCGCCAGATCAACCCGGAGATGGACTTCCAGAAGCTCGTCCTCCCGTACGTGCAGCGCCTCATGATGAAGCGCCTCGACATCTCGGGGTCCGGGCCCGAGGCCATGGGGCTCCTCCTCGGCATGCAGGACTTCGTGCGCGAGGTCCCGAGCCAGATCAACCAGCTCCTCCTCGACCTCTCGACGGGCCGCTTCCGCGTCGGCCTCCAGGGCGAGGCGCTCGACTCGCTCGACACGACGGGCCGCATCCTCGGCGTGCGGATGATCCAGGCGATCCTCGGCGGGGCGTTCCTCCTCGCGGCGGCGATCACCGTGGCGCCCTTCAAGTACGAGGTCTACAGCGTCCCCGTCGTCCCGATCGTCCTCCTCTTCGGCTTCTTCTTCTGCATGGGCGCGCTCACGACGACGTTCGTGTTCCCGAGCGGCCTGAAGAAGATCAAGCTCTCGAAGCTCTTCTTCTGGCGCCGTACCTGAGCCACAATCCTCCCGCGTGGACGAACGGCGCGGGGACATCGAGAAGGGGGTCAAGCTCTCGGGTCACCTCCTCTCCGAGGAGATCGGCCAGGGAGGCTTCTCCCGGGTCTTCAAGGCCGTGCCCGAGGCCGGCGGCCCGGCCGTCGCGATCAAGGTCGCGATCCGGCCCGAGCTCGTCGAGGCGCTCCGCGCGGAGGGGAGCGTCCTCCGCCGCCTCTCCGGGCCGCGCTTCGTCCAGATCATCGAGGAGCACTTGGACTCCGAGCCGCCGTTCGTCGTCCTCGAGCTCTGCGAGGGCGGCGACCTCCGGGCCCACCTCGACACGCAGCCCGAGAAGCGCCTCCGGCCGGGCCGCGTCGAGGAGCTCGCGCGCGGCATCCTCGAGGGCGTGGCGTTCGCGCACGAGGAGGGCGTCGTCCACGGGGATCTCAAGCCCGAGAACGTCCTCCTCGACGGGGAGGGCGAGCCCAAGATCGCCGACCTCGGCCTCTCGCGCGCGCGGAGGCGCGAGCTCCTCGTGCGGAGGAACGAGCTCCAGGCCTCCGCGTCCGTCGGCACCGAGCCGAGCAAGGTCCGCGGGACGTTCGACTACCTCGCGCCCGAGGTGCGCGGCGGCGGTGAGATCACGCCCGCGAGCGACGTCTACGCGCTCGGGGTCCTCTTCTACGAGCTCCTCGTCGGGCAGCGGCCGTACGGCCTCTTCAAGCTCCCGGGGGAGATCCTCGCCCCGAAGGCCGGCCTCTCGGCGGACGAGGACGAGTTCCTCTCGCCCGCCCTCGACCGCGTCGTGGCGCGCGCGCTCGCGCACGAGGCGCGCGACCGCTACCCGGACGCGGGCGTCATGCTCGCCGACCTCCTCGCCGGCGAGGCCGGGCTCGAGCTCGCTCCCGTCGAGCGCTCGCGGGTCGAGGGCCCGAACCCGCTCCTCGCCGGCCTCGCGCAGGAGAGCTTCCTCGACACGGCGATCATCGTCGGGTGGGTCGCGTTCTACTGCGCGCTCCTCCCCGTGATCATCCTCCTCGTCTGCGGGCTCTTCCTCCCCGCGGCGATCGTCGCCGGCACCGCCGCGGGGCTGAGCGCCGTCGTCCTCGGCGCCGCGTGGGTCGCGTACCGCGCTCGCTCCGCGCTCCTCGTGCGGCGCACGACGGCGGCCCTGGAGGAGGCGCGGTGAGCGAGGGCTACACGCGCATCACGGGGGAGCAGGTCGGGCCGTGGACGCTCCTCTCGCCCGTCGGACGCGGCGGCTTCTCCGAGGTCTGGCGTGCGCGGAGCAACCTGGGCGAGGAGGCGGCGCTGAAGCTCCTCATCCACCCGGAGCACGTCGGCCAGCTCCGGCAGGAGGCGAGCGCGCTCGCGCTCGTCCGCGGGGACGGGATCGTCCCGATCCGGGCGATCGGCCTCGACGACGACCCGCCCTGGATCGCGCTCACGCTCCTCGACGGCGGGAACCTGAGGCAGCGGATGCGCAAGGAGCTCATCGCCCCCGCGTCCCAGATCCTCTACTTCGAGCGGATCCTCGACGTGCTCGCGCGCGTCCACAGGGAGGGCATCGTCCACGGCGACCTCAAGCCCGAGAACGTTCTCTTCACGCGCGGCGACCAGCTCTTCCTCGCGGACTTCGGTCTCTCGCGCCGGATCGCGCAGCGCTCGGCGTCGCTCTCGGTCTCGCTCTCGCTCGAGGACGCGCGGCTCGCGGGCACGCTCGACTACATGGCCCCCGAGCAGCGCGCGGGCGACAAGCCGGACGCGCGGAGCGACGTCTACGCCGCCGGCGTGATCCTCTACGAGCTCCTCACCGGCGAGCGGCCGCAGGGCGTCTTCAAGATGCCGAGCGACCTCGACCCGTCGCTCCCGCCCGTCGTCGACCGGCTCATCGCGTGCTCGCTCGCGCAGGATCCGCGCCACCGCTTCGCGAGCGCGGGGCCCATGCTCGCGTTCCTCCGCGCCGGCGTCACGAGCGACTGGAAGGAGCTCGCCTCGGCGCAGAGGCGGCTCGAGGCGCTCGTCCGGCTGAGTGCCGCCGGCCAGGCCCACGACGGGGCGACGACGCTCAAGGCGGCCGCGATCGCGCTCGGGACCATGTCCATCATCCTCGCCGGCACGAAGCAGCTCGGGGGCGCGGAGGAGCTCACCCGCTTCTTCCTCGGGTGCCTCGCGGGCGTGCTCGCGGTCGCGACGGTCCTCAGGGCCGCGCGACCCTGGCTCGCGGCGCGCTTCGACGCGATCGTCGAGCTCAAGCGGAAGGTCGAGCTCCAGATCCGGACGGGCGGCGAGTGGTCGCGCGCGGTCGAGGCGCGGCGGAGGAGCGCGCCGCGCGGGCGAGAGCCGGGCCGGAGCGCCGTCTACCCGCCGCCGCCGCGCCCGGCCGCGTCGCCATGGAGCGGGGTGTTCAACGTGCTCGCGCTCCTCATGGTGGGCTTCATCCTCGTCCGGGCGTGCGCTCCGTCTCGACCGCCTGCTCCGTCGCCGGTCTGGACGCCTCCGCCGCCCTTGCCCGCATGGCCCGCGCCGACGGCCTTCCCCCTCGCGCGGTACGGCGAGCGGGTGAACCGGGTCGCGTCCTGGTCGTTCGAGCGCGAGGTCGGGAGCCCCGTCGCGATCGCCGCCGTCGAGAGCCGGATCTTCGTCGCGACGAGCTCCGGCGCCGTGCGCATCCACGCCGATCCGCGATCGTCCGCGGCGGACGGCCACTTCCGGGACGGCGAGGTCGCCGGCACGATCCTCACGGGGCTCGGCGAGCTCGTCGCCGTCGCCGCGGCTCCGGGCCGCGTCGCGGTCGTGGACCGGGCGGACCGGATCGCCGTCTTCGCGGAGGGCGGCCGGCGCGTCGCGCTCCTCGACCGCGGCGGCGATCGGGCGGGGACGCCGATCGCGCTCGCGCTGTCGCGCGACGGCCGCCTCCTCGCGTTCGCCACGCGCAAGCGCCTGAGGATCGTCGACCTCGAGACCGCCGGGACGTGCCGCGACGACACCATCCTCCCCGAGCGCGGCGCCGTCACGGCGCTCTCCTTCGACGGGACGGTGGCGATCGCCGTCACGTCCGCGGGGCAGCTCCTCCGCGCGGATGCCGCTCGGCCGACCGAGGCCGGCCGCTGGCGGCCCGCATCCGAGGTCCGGAATCCTCTCCTCGCCGGGCTCTCCGGGCGAGGCGAGTGGATCGCGGTCCAGTCGTTCGACGGCGAGGTCGCGGTCTGCGATGCCGCCGGGACCCCGCTCGGAGTCGCGCGGAGCGCGCCGCGCGCGGCGTGGCTCGGCGTTCCGGCCGACGGAGACGGCGTCCTGCTCCTCGACCGCACCGGCGACCTCCACCGGGTGGACGTGAGGCTCGGCGCCGCATCGCGCCTCGTGCGCCACATCACGGACGTCGTGCTCCTCGGAGGGAGCCGCTTCGCGACGCTCGGGCGCGACGGGACGGTCACGGAGTACGAGGTCGAGCGATGAGGCGCGCCGCCCCCTAGCCCCCGTCGGCGTCGATCGGGAGCTGGAGGTCGAAGACGCTCCCGCCCCCCTCGCGGTCGCGGACCATGACCGCGCCCTCGTGCGCGCGCGCGACCAGGTCCACGAGGTGGAGGCCGAGCCCGAAGCCGCGGGTCGGGAGGCCGCGGGCCGTCTCCACGCTCGTGTACTTGCCGAAGATCCGCTCCTTCATGTCGTCGGGTACGCCCGGGCCGCGGTCGAGCACCTCGACGTGCGCGGTCGTCGCGCTCGCGTGGATCTCGACTTCCACCTTCGCGCCCGGGGGCGAGTAACGGATCGCGTTCGAGACGAGGTTCTCGATCGCGCGCCGGACGAGGGATGGGTCCACCTCGATCGTCGGACCGGAGGCGGGCACGGCGATCGTCACGTTCGCCGCGTGGGCCGCTCCGTGGAGCGAGATGGCCGCGTCCTGGGCGACGGCCGCGAGGTCGGTCGGCTGCTTGTGGAGCGAGAGCTCCCCCTCCTCGAGGCTCCGGACCGTGAGCACGTCCTCGAGGAGCGTGCGGACGCGCCGCGAGCCCTCGAGGGCCTGCCGGGCGTATTCGGGTCTCGGGGGTACGTCCGGGAGCGAGAGGAGCTCGAGGAAGCCGATGACGCCCGAGAGCGGGTTCCTGAGGTCGTGCATGAGGAGGTGGAAGAGGTCGGCCTGACGCGCGCGGAGCGCCTCGATCGCGCTCACGTGGCTCCGGATGAGCGCCTCCTGGCGTCTCAGCCTCAGGAACGCGCGGACGCGGAGGAGGAGCTCGCGGCGGTCGAACGGCTTCGAGAGGAAGTCGTCGGCCCCCGCCTCGAAGGCCTCGTTCCGGTCCGCCTGGTCGCTGAGCGCGGTGAGGAGGATCACGGGGAGGAGGCGGTCCGCGGT
>CAZYLP010000027.1:0-5429 GCA_964648345.1 uncultured Planctomycetota bacterium | reverse complement strand
GTCTCGAGGCCGTCGAGGCGCGGCATCATGAGGTCGAGGAGGACGAGGTCGGGCTCGCGGCGCTCGAACGCGTCGAGCGCCTCGAGGCCGTCCTTCGCCTCGACGAGGTCCCAGGTCGGGCCGAGGTAGGCGCGGAGGAGCGAGCGGTTCGACGGCTCGTCGTCCACGATGAGGATGACCTCGCGCGGGGGCTCGGCGAGAGCTTTGGTTGGATGGGTGGTGCCTCTCGAGCCTGTGCCCATGGGTACGGTGATAGCGAACCCGGCGCGGGCCGTGGAGCATCAGTCTTGATGTCTTGACAACGGACGCCGGCCTTGACCGCGGAGTGGCACGGATCGCGCACCTGGGTCGCCGCCGGAGGAACCGTCATGCGCACCGCCATCGCCGCGATCGCTCTCATCTTCTTCGCCCTCGGCCCCGTTCGCGCTCAGGATGAGCGCGCCCGGGACGCTCGCGCCGACGGCGCTCGCACCGAGGACACGGGGGGCGACGGGACGAGCACGGGCGAGCTGCGCGACCGCGCGCAGCGCGCGCTCGATCAGGCGAAGGTGCTCCACGAGGAGGCGCTCCGTCTCCGCGCGGAGTCGAACCGGCGCGAGGAGCAGGCGGAGCAGCGCCGCGGCGATGCCATGCGCATCCAGGCCGAGCTCGCCTCGCGCGACCAGAAGGCCGGCGCGGAGCGGCTCCGCGCGCTCTCCCTCAGGCGCGACGCCGACGAGGCCGAGCTCCTCGCGGCGGCGGCCGAGCGGAACGCGGCGGAGCGTCAGGACCGCGCGCAGCGTCTCCGCCGGGAGGCGAAGGACCAGCGAGCGCTCGCCGAGGCGCGCGGCGAGATGGCGCGGAAGGAGCGCGACGAGACCCGTCGCGGGCGGCTCGAGTTCCAGTCGAAGTTCCTCGGCGAGGAGGCCGCCCGCAAGGAGCGCGAGGCCGAGGCGCTCGAGAAGGACGCGAAGGAGTCCTCGGACCGCGCGAAGAAGTTCCGCGACGGGGCGACCAGGAGCCGGGCCGATGCGGATCGGATCGATCGGGAGACCGGTCCGGTCGAGAAGGACACCCGCTCGCCCGAGAAGTGAGGGCTCAGGGACGCATCGGGGAGGCCGGGTCCTCCCCCGCGCGGAGGGAGATCCGCGCCCCCTCGGCGCCGAGCTCGAGGCACTCGAAGACGTTCCGCACGAGCTGTCCGAGCTTGTCGTCGCGGAGCGAGTGCGCCTCGACGTGATCCACGAGCTCGCGCGCGAGCTGCGCCGCCGCGGCGACGACCGGCTCGGCGTCGTCGGCCGCCGGGTTCGTGCCCTCCGTCCGGTAGGGCTCGAGCAGCTCCGCGAGCGCTCGCGCTCTCTCGAGCACCTCGACGGCCTCCGCGTGGCGGCCGACGTGCCGGAGGATCCTCAGCGCCACGGTCCCCGCGTGCGGCAGGTCGAGCGGTATGTCGAAGTGGTCCACGCGCTGATTCGACCACATCCGGGGTCCGCGGGGCGCGCTGGTGGCCAAATAGGAGCCGTCCCGGTGCATCGCGGCTCCAAGCCGCGACGCACCGGGACGGTTTGAGCAGGTGCAAGGGAGAGAAAAAAGGAAAAGGAAAAGAGAAGAAACACCGGGGTTAGGTACGACTACGGGAGAAGACTTGTTTCATCGCGCCGTCCGGCGCCGGAGCACGAGGACGAGGAGCGCGACGCCGCAGGGGAGCCACGCGAGCCCGCCCTCCGCGCCGGCCGGGGCGACCTCGCAGCCGCCACCGCCGCCGCCCGTCGCCTTCGCCGCGCCGCCCGCGCTCGGCGAGCCGGGCGCCGTCGTGCCGCCGCCGCGCGTCGGCGTGCCGGAGGCCGTCGGCGCCGGCGAGCCGGGCGTCGTGCCCGCGGCGAGGACGCGGACCGCGATCGTCTTGCTCGCGGAGAGCATGCCGTCCGTGCCCGTGAACGTGACGCGCGTCGTGCCGACCTGGGCGGCCGTGGGCTTGAAGGTCCACATGGCCTGGGCGGGCATGGTCGAGATCTGCTGGATCGACGAGCCCGGGAGCGTCGAGGCCGCGATCGTCACGGGGTCCGCGTTCGGGTCCGTCGCCGTGATGAGGACGTTGAGCGTGTTGCCGACGACCACGTCCTGGTCGGTGAGCGCGCCGAGCGCGGGGGGCTGGTTGCCCTGGGAGGGCGGCGGCGTCCCGCCCGGAGGCGGCGGGGGCGTCGCGGGGCGGGGCCCGATCCCGTGGTCGAAGAAGGCCTGCTCGAGGTAGGCCTTGTGCGCGCCCTGGTAGGCGGCCACGTCGGCCGCGACGATCGCGTCGCGAGCGTCCATGAGCGTCGGGGTCCGCGGGAAGCGGAGCACGCCCTTGAAGACCGCCTGGTCGATCTGGAGCCGGTCGCCGGCCTTCGCCGCCTCGGCGGCCTTGCGCGCTCGCCAGAGCGCGCCGTTGAAGATGTTGCCGACCCGGTGGACCTCTCCGTTCATGGAGTCCTGCGGCCACTTGAGCGTGTTCTCGAGGGTCCGCATGCGCGGCGGCGACACGTAGGTCCCGAGGAGCGGGCTCTCGATCTGCGCGCACGGGAAGTAGTCCGAGAGGCCCTCGTTGATCCCGCCCGCCTGGCTCGTCCCCCTGAGCGTGGCGAGGGTGTTCAAGAGGTAGTGCGTGTACTCGTGGCGGATCACCGTCGCGTCGCGCGCCGACGAGCGGCCCGAGAAGATCCCCATGCGGATCATGCCCCGGAACGTCTCGTTCTCGATCGTGACCTGCGAGGGCGAGAAGTAGGCGTTGCGGAAGTTCGAGAGGACCATGACCGCGATCCGGACGCTCGCCGCGGCCGTGCTGCCCGCGTAGGTCTGCTGGAAGTAGCCGTTGTAGGAGTTGAGGTGCCACCACGCGGCGACCTCGTCCGTGTGATAGCTCGCGTCGCCGTAGTTGAGGACCGCGTCCGCCGCGCCCGAATACATGATCTCGCGCTGCCCGTCGACGTAGACGTGCATGAGCGGGCCCGAGAGGCCGGGCTGATCGATCGTGACGCTGCCCGCGAGGTTGTGGTTGCCGTTCGCGTCCGTCGTCACCCGGTTCGCGCCCTGCGTGACGTAGAGGTTCGCGAGGGGCTTCGGCCCGATGGGCGTCTGGACGGGGTCCTTCTCGTAGCAGTAGCCGGTGACGTTCGCCTTGCAGCCGATCTCGATGCGCCCGAGCTCCTGGCCCGTCTGCGCGTCCACCAGGATGCGGAACGTCTCGCCCTTGATCATCGCGGTGACGGCGAACGCCGAGCGGAAGCCGCCCGGCACGGGGGCGACGACGCGCGACCACTCGGTCTTCGACTCGAGGCTCCCCTCCTTGTAGTCGGGGAACCGGTCGCGGAGCGCGCCCTCGACCTCGCTCGAGAACCCGCCCGCGAGCGCGCCCGGACGGTAGTGAGCGAACACCGAGACCGCGTCGTAGCCCTTCTCCGTGCGGGCGACCTCCACGGTCACGCCCGAGTCGAGGACGGGCACGCCGCCCGAGAGCTGGTCGAGCTCGACGCCGAAGCGGCCGTCGCCCAGGTCGCGCGTACCCCGGACGACGAGCGCCGGGCCGGCGGCGCGCGCGAGCTCGGCGCTCGGCGCCGTGCGGACGCCGCGCTCGAGGAGGATCGCGAGGTCCGAGTCGATGAGGTCGCGCGCGCAGTCGGCCGGAGTCTCCCCGCGGAGCGAGGCGCCCGCCGCGAAGCGGATCCGCGCCGGGGTACCCGAGTCGAGGTTCCACCTCACGTCGAAGCCCTCGTAGCGGCGTGCGAGGGCAGCGGCGGCATCGAGGCGGGCCTCGTCCGGGCCGACATGACCTTCCTGAGCGTACGACACCACCGGGGTGCCGAGGGCAATGACGACGCCGACGGCGAGCCGGGCTCGACGGGTGCGGAGCATGGGACCAACCCCCTGATGCGAGCAGACGCCAGGGCTACTCCCCTGACCGACGACCCTCCCGGGTCTGCTCTCTCAGCCTGTCACTTCCGTTGACGCCCGTATTAGCCCTTTGACGAGGCGTCTCGTTCGTGCACTTTTGTAAATCATCTGTAAATGGGTCGCGCCATAAGTGCCGTCATTTCGACTGTTTAGGCGGCAGATCGGCGTCCGATTCGAGCTGATAAATCCAACGAAAACTGTTTTGCGAAGGCCATGCCGAGGTCGTAAGTGCTTGCGGCGCGACCCGAGGAGGGTCGCGCCGCTGTGAACGTGAGACACACGTGAGCCTGAGGTCGAGAACGCCGTTCACGCTCAGGGTGATTCCTCTGGTTCCTCCGTCACGCCCCTCTCGATGATCTGCTGGAAGCGGCAGAGGTCATCCTCGATCTGCCGAGCTGGCTCCTCGCCCGAGAGCTTCCCGAGCACGAAGCCCGCGATCCCGGCGGGCGGAGACCAGCGGAGCGTGACGGTCACCTTGCACTTGCCGCGCGCGACGGGCTCGAAGCGGACGGAGCCCGCGTGGAGGACGTCCGAGCCATCGAGCGAGCGCCACTCGATGAGCCGGTCCTCCTCGGTCTTCACGATCTCGGCGTCCCACTCGACGGTCCGGCCGAGCGGCCCGCGAGCGACCCAGTGCGACGTCTTCTCGCCGGTGACGGTCACCGACTCGAGGTGCTCCATGAACTCCGGGAACCTCTCGAAGTCGAGCCAGAAGGCGTAGCACTGCTCGGGCGGCGCGTCGACGACGCACGACTTCACGACGTTCAGGCCGCGGAGGACGCGCGGGCGCGTCGTGGAGCCGGACGCGCCTGCCGTGTTGATGCCGAGCGCCTGGTAGAGAGCGCAATGGCCCAGCGCTCCGCGCAGGAGGAGCGGCATCCCGATGAGCCCGGCGACGAGCCCCGAGCCGAGGGTCCGGCGGTAGAGCCCGAGTCCGATGAGCGAGCCGCCGATGACCGTCGAGATCTTGCGCTCGATCGGCCCGACGTTCGTCGTCAGGAAGCCGTACTTGTCGGCACGGAGGACGGCCGTGTCGCGGTCGTGGTGCGTCGTCTTCTCGACGGACCTCATGGTGTTCCGCTCCTTCATGCGAGGAGCGGGAGCAAGCGACGGCCCTCAGGCGCCGAGGAACTTCTTCCAGACCTCGGCCTCGTCGGGGATCAGCTCACCCGTGACCGCGCGGAGGAGGCGGAAGTGCTTCTTCTCGACCATGCGGAGGAGCGCGCGCTTCCCGGACACCTCGGCCTTGAGCTGCGGCCACGAGGCGTCCTTCTTCTCGTAGGCGGCGAGTGCCTTCTCGATCTTGTCGTCGAGCGCGCGCCGCGCCTTCTCGCGCGCCGCCTCGGCGACGGCGCGGAGCTCGGCCTGCGAGACGCCGCCCTTCGCGGGGAGCGGCGGCAGCGCCGCGCTCGTGAGGCCCGTGAGCGCGTCGGCGAAGGCCCGCGCGCACCGCGCGCCCGCCTGGGTCTCGAGGATCACCTCGAGCGCGAGCGTGTCCGCCGCGGCGATCACGTCCGCCG
>CAZYLP010000026.1:19493-23547 GCA_964648345.1 uncultured Planctomycetota bacterium | reverse complement strand
CGTTTGCGGGCGCGAGGACCGGTCTCGGGGTTTGGGGGCGAAGCCCCCAAGAGAAGCCGTGAAGGAACAGCTTAGCCCTCGCTCCAAGAAGGAAGAGATCTGGCAGGAGAAGACGCGCCTCGAGGAGGAGGCCAAGGAGCAGCGGCGTCGGCTCATGGTCCTCGAGAAGGAAGTCGAGGCGCTCAAGAAGGAGCTCGACCGGTCCAGGGAGCGGAGCGTCTTCGCGGAGAAGTTGAAGGACGAGCTCCGCGCGTCGAGCGAGAAGCTCGGGATCCTCGCGACCCTCACGCGCGACCTCGCGTCTTTCGACCAGGACGGCGTGCTCAAGACGTGCGTCGAGCGGATCCCCTACCTCGTGGGCGCGCGCACTGCCTCGCTCTACCTCTTCGACCCGGTGAAGAAGCTCCTCACGCTCAAGCAGAGCACGCACGACCGGCCGATCGACCCGATCGTGGACATCGAGAAGGCGCCCGCCTCGCTCATGGCGCAGGCGATCAAGACGCGCTCGCTCCTCTTCCTGTCGGACCTCTCGGAGTACAAGCGCGAGGACGGCTCGAGCCCGGCGCGGCCCAACAAGGACCGCTACCGCACGAAGAGCTGCATCGTCGCGCCGCTCGTCGCGGGCGGCGAGGCGCTCGGCGTCCTCAACCTCGCCGATCGCTTCGACGAACGGCCCTTCGACCCGAACGCCGACCTCGACCTCGTGCGCCAGGCCGCGGACGTGCTCGCGGTGTCGCTCAGGAACGCGCGCCTCTTCGAGGAAGTCCAGAACGCGTCGCGCACGGACAGCCTCACCGCTCTGTTCAACCACCGAGCGCTCGTCGAGCGGCTCGACATAGAGTCGAAGCGCGCCAAGCGTTACGGCCACGACCTCGCGCTCGTCCTCGTGGACGTGGACGGCTTCGCGCTCCTGAACGCGAACCACGGCCACCAGGCGGGCGACGCGGTCCTCGAGCAGGCGGCGAAGCTCGTCCGCGGCAACGTCCGCGACGTGGATATCACCGGGCGGACGGGCGGCGATGAGTTCGCCGTCGTGCTCCCCGAGCAGAACCTGAAGGGCGCGCTCGTCGTCGGCGAGCGGCTGGCCCGGATCTTCAAGGACCATCGCTTCCGCGTGGGCGACAAGATCGTCGAGGCGAGCGCGACGATCGGCATCGTCCACCTCACGACGGGCGAGAGCGCCTCCGAGGCCCTCGTCCGCGCGAAGGACGCCGTCAGCGAAGCGCGGCGCGAGAAGAAGTCCGTGGGCATCAAGAGCTGAGGGACCGAAGATGTGGGACTACAAGGTCGTCTCCGGCCACTACAACGTCGACGGCGCGAACGTGTTCCTCAAGAACCCGGCGGGGGAGGGCACGCTCCAGGTCGTCCTCGACCACTACGGGAACGACCGCTGGGAGCTCGTCTCGACGTCGTTCGACAACGTGCATCGAGAAGTGGTCCTCGTCTTCAAGCGCCCGCGCGGCGGCGCCGCGGCTCCGGCGACGGCGGTGCCCGGCTTCGCGGCGGCGGCGGCTCCGCAGCCCGTCTACCACGCTCCGGCCGCGGCGGCGCCGGCCGCGGCTGCCGCCGTCTTCAACGACCCCGAGCTCGGGACGATCAAGCGCCGGACGCCGGGCTCCGGCCCCGCGGGCCCCGCGCCGCAGGCTCCGGGGAGGGGCGGCCGTCGCAGCAAGGCCGACCTCGACAAGCTCGCGCGGGAGGACTGAGCCGCGAAGGTGTCATCGCGCGCGCGGAACCTCGCTCGCTTCGTCGGCTTCATCGCGCTCGTGGGCCACGGGCTCGCGGCGCTCGCGTGGTTCTGGCTCCTGCCGCACGGCTTCCCGGCCGGCCACCTCCGCTTCTGGTCGAACGAGCTCCTCCCGCTCGCGCTCGGCGCGCTCCTCCTCGTCGCATCGAGCGGCGCGCTCGTCGCGCGACTGAGGCCCGCGTTCGAGGCCGCGCTCGCGTTCCTCGCGCTCGTGTGGCTCGTCCTCGGAGTCGCCGCGAAGGTCGTCTTCCCGCTCAGCGGCACGCTCGTCGCGATCGGCGGAGCGGTCGTGGGCCTGGGCCTTCTCGCGGTCGCAGGTCTCGCAACCGAGAAGAGGAGACGCTCGCTCCTCGTCGCGGGCGTGCCGGCGCTCGTCGTGGGGCCGCTCCTCGTCCTCGCGCAGCGGGCACCGGAGGTGACGACGAGGCCGCTCGATGTCGCGTTCGCCGCGCTCGTCTCCTCGACGCACTCGGCGCCGTCCATGGTCACGCTCGCGCAGGCGACGCGGGTCTATCCGGAGCTCGCGGCGGTCCGGGTCGAGCACGAGCACGCGGGGCTCTCGATCTCGCCGCTCCTCACCTTCGAGAGCCGCTCGCCGGACGGGTTCTGGACGCTCTTCGCGGGGCGCGCGCGGGTGGGTCCGGGCCGGAAGATCACGGGCTTCGAGGAGACGGACGGCGCGGCCCGCATCGGATACGCGGACGACGGCGTCACGCGCCTCGACGTCGCCGCGTCAGGGAGCGCGGCGACGATCGATGCGTGGACGCGCCTCGACCGGCGCATCGACGCGCACCTCGTGAGCTGGTGCGAGCTCACCCTCGAGGACGCGGAGCCCCCGCTCGAGATCTCGTTCTCTCCCTGCCCGATGCCGATCGAGATCAAGCCGAGCGACTACCCGGTCGGTCGCCCGGCACGCCTCGCGTACCTCGACGCGAAGGAGGTCCTCCACGTCGTCGAGGCGACGAGCGGCGAGAAGGGACCGTTCCACGAGCTGGCGTCCGGGCCGCTCCGCCGCGGGGAGCCGCTCGCGATCACCCTCAGCGCGGCGCGGAGGCCGGTCTTCACGATCGTCCTCGAGGACTTCTCGGCGCAGGCCGGCACCGGACTCTCACCGACCGCGGGGTGGGGGCTGCCCGTGAACGCGATCGAGTTCAGGAAGCGCCGGAAGCAGGAGATCGCGGACATCTTCGTACAGCTCGCGGCCACGTCCGTCGGGCGCGGGTGGGACAGCGTCGGGCACGCGCCCGGAACGTACCGGAACCGCATGCGGATCGAGAGCCGCTGAGTCCTCAGCGCGCGGCGCGGAACCCCGCTTCGCGCGCGGTGCGCCGGAAGAGGCGCAGGAGCGCGGCGTTCGAGGGGAGCGCGATCACGAGCGCGCCCGCGAGCTCGAGGACCTTCTTGCGAGAGATCTTCCGCCGCTGCGCGGGGTCGAGCGGGTTCCCCTTGAGGAGGAGCCCGAGCGTCGGATGCGCGAGGAGGAGCGGCAGCGCCGTCGCGAGGCGCAGCCCCACTTCACGCACCGGGACCTCGAGCGCGTAACGCCACCCCGACCGCGCGTCACGATCGGCCGCCGCGATCAACTCCTTGAACAACGGCTCGACCTTCGCGAAGGCGCGCGGATCCTTGAGCTCCTCGGGGGCGCACGCGAGCTCGCGCGAAGGGAGGTAACAGCGCCCGTGGCGCACGTCGCGCGGGATGTCGCGCAGCACGTTCGTGAGCTGGAGCGAGCGCCCGAAGCGGCGCGCGCGCTCGAGCATGATGCGCTCGTTCCACTTCTTGAGCGCGGGGAGGCGCGCGCGGTGGAGCGCGGTCCAGAACTCGCCGACGCAGCCGGCGACCTGGTAGCAGTAGTCGAAGAGCTCCTCGCGCGTCTCGAGCGCGCGGACGCGGCCGTCCTCGCCGTCCGGGAAGCGCTCGAGGTCCTGGTCCATGCCGGAGACGATCGTCGCGAGCACCTTCTCGGTGAGCGCTCGCTCGAGGGCGGGCTCGCCGTCCCAGACCGCGAACGCGCGCGGGAGGCTCGCGAGTAGCGCGCGCTCCTCCTCGACCTCGGCGGGGCCGTGGAGCTTCGAGCGGATGTCGTCGAGGACGAAGCTCCGCTCGGCGAGGTCGCTCGAGTTCGCGGGGACCGTCTTCACGAGGTTCCGGAACGCGCGAAGGAGACCGCGCCTCTCCGCGGCGGGGAGGAGCCGCGTGTCCGCGATCGTGTCCGCGGAGCGAGCGAACAGGTAAGCGAGCGCGACGGCGCGGCGCGTCGCTCGGGGGAGCGCGCGGAGCGAGAGCGCGAAGGAGCGGCTCGTCTTC
>CAZYLP010000026.1:0-19483 GCA_964648345.1 uncultured Planctomycetota bacterium | reverse complement strand
GCGAGGACGGGGTCGAGCTCGGAGTCGAGAAGCACGGACCGAGAAGGATACGCGACCGACCACCAAATCCTGAAGCGCGACGCAGGCCGCCGCTCGTTGTCCGAAGGGCGCTTACGACGGGAACGGGACATGCACCGTTCGTCTCACGTGAGAAAGTCCGCGAGTCTCTCCTTCCTCCTCCTTCTCCTCCTCGTCCCGGGGGTCGCGCTCGCCGACGGGATCGGCTCCGAGCTCGCGACCAAGTCCGGGACGACGATCGACCTCAAGGCGGACCCGGCCCTCAAGGCGCGGCTCCTCGCGCGCGGCCTCGTCACCAAGGACGCGACCGAGCTCAAGGTGGACGCGGCGCTCCTCCAGAAGGCGTTCGCGTCCGACCGTTTCTTCAACCACGTGAACGAGCTCCGCTATCACCCGGGCGACCGGATCCTCGTCGAGGACCCGGGCTCGGGCGGGACCTACTCGAACCGCGCGGAGATCCTCGAGGTTCTGCCCAACGGCAAGTACCGCGTGAAGCTCTGGGACAAGCCCACGCCGCTCGAGCACCACGACGTCGGGAAGACCGACGTCTTCACGGGCGAGCTCCTCGACGCGAAGGCGAAGCCGACGCGCGTCAACATCACGGAGAACGGCTCGATCTTCGAGAAGGTGCTCCGCGAGCCGTGGCTCGTCCGCTCGAACGAGCGGGAAGTGATCCTGACTCACGAGCAGATCGACGCGCTCAACGGCAAGGTCCGCCCGAAGGGCACCTACATGGTCGGCCGCTGGGCCGTGGACCCCGCGAACGATCCGGTCTTGAAGGACGCGATCGAGCGCGCGCGGAAGATCGCGGACGAGGTCCTCCCGACCGAGAAGCTCGTCCTCCCGACCGACCCCGTCGAGCGCAAGGCCGCGCTCGTCGAGATCGCGAAGCTCCAGGAGAAGCTCCTCACCCGGATCTACAACGACAACTTCATGTCGAACCCGATCCGGAACGACAACGCCAAGAAGCGCCTCGCCGAGCTGCCTCTCCGCCGGCCCGACCTCGTCGGGAAGGTGGGCGGTCTCCTCGAGTCGCAGGCCGGGATCTGCGTCGAGCAGGCGGGCGCGATCCAGGCGATCCTCGAGGGGATCGGCGACCGCGGCTTCACGTCGCGCGCCATGGGCGGCTACACCTACCTGAACGACTTCGGCCACGGCTTCCTGATCGTGCGGCTCGCCGACGGGAAGCCCTACATGTTCGACCCGAGCTGGCACGGCCAGGGCGACAAGCACGCGCTCGACAACCTCGACTTCGCGACGTTCGACGAGCGCATGAATTCGAACCGCCGGATCAACTGGGTGTCCCAGCCGACGAGCGACGCGACGGCCTTCGTGGACCGCTCGACCGACGCCGCGAAGGACCTGACGCGCGGGTACGACACGCGGGCGGCGGAGGCCTTCTTCGCGGAGCGAGCGCGCGAGCTCATGCGAAACGGCGGCACGACGGCCGACGATGCGACACGTCAAGTCCTCGCTCTGCGAGAGCTTGAGGGCACTTTCAGCGCCCGCGCGATCGCCGAGCGCGCGCGCGCGGCGACGTTCAATCCTGCGACCCCGGGAGTGCTGGGCGGACTCGACACCATGATCGACCGAACCAATGCACGAAACCGGGCTCGAGGTAGGTAAAAGAGCACGAGCAGCAACGGTTTGAGAGAGAGAAGAAGTCGGGTGAAGCTCAGCACGGTCGCGGTCGCCTTCGCGATCCCTCTCGTATGCGCGTCCGTCGCCTCGGCGAAGGACTGCGGTCATCTGCCGTCGGGGAAGAACCCGACTCCGGCCGAGATCTCGAAGGCCATGGAGGCCCTCTCCGCGAAGCACTCGGTGCCGACGGAAATCCTGAAGTGCATCGCCTACCAGGAGTCCGGCGTCCAGCAGTGGAGGGCCGACGGGACGTTCGTCTACAACACGTCCGACTGCGGGCTCGGCATGATGCAGCTCACGGGCGCGACCGCCGAGCAGTACGACGTCGAGCGGCTCAAGTCGGACTGGAAGTACAACCTCGAGTGCGGCGTGAAGGTCCTCTGCGCGAAGTGGGACCGCGCTCTCCGCGAGGGCAAGGTCAACGCGGACCCCGCGGACCGGAAGGTCATCGAGAACTGGTACTACCCGATCCAGCTCTACCAGGGCCGCGCGAACGAGACCTACGTCACGAAGATCTTCGAGCACATGGAGAAGCGCCCGGGCGTGCTCCAGAAGCTCCTCACGCGCTCGGTCGAGGTCACGCTCCCGGGCAAGGCGATCGCCGGCTGGACGTTCGGCAAGAAGTTCCGCGCCTACGACGGCGGCAAGTTCACCGACGAGGCGGGGAAGCCGTTCAAGGCGGCCACGCACATAGGAACGATCGGCGACGAGCAGACCGTCGCGACGCTCGAGGTCTGCCTCGCGAAGGCGAAGAAGGCCCTCGAGAAGAACAACCGCGGCGAGGCCGTGAAGGCCCTCCTCCAGGCCTGCGCCGTCGAGCTCGAGCTCGAGCAGCGCGTCGAGGCGAAGAAGATGCTCGACGAGCTCGAGAAGAAGGCGGAGGAGGAGCTCGCGAAGCTCGACGATCTCAAGGACGTGGACAAGAAGGCCGCCACCGAGAGGCTCCGCGCCATCGAACGCGACTTCGCGGGGGCACCGCTCGCGAAGAAGGCGCGCAAGCTCGGCGAGGAGTGGGCCAAGGGGCCGCTCGAGACGAGGAAGTAGCCCTCTCCCCGTATCCTCGAGCTTCCCCCCACTCGAGAGGCGCGACTACGAACCGGCGCTCGAACGCGCGCTCGCCGATTCGAAGAGCAGCTCCTGCCGCCGGCTCCGCACGCGGAGCACGATCGGCGTGAGCACCATCCAGGCCCCGAACGCCGCGAGCCACGGCACCCCGGACGTCTCCCCGCAGACGAGGAACGCGCCCGCGAGCACCGAGCAGAGCTGCACCCACGTGAAGGGCCCCTCGAAGGCGACCACGACGAAGGCGGTCAGGCCGGCGAAGAGCCCCGACGCCGCGAGGACGCGCATCCCGGCGTCGAGCGACCAGATCGAAGGCACGGCCGAAAGACCCGCGATCGCCACGGCGACGAACACTCCGAAGGCGCGCCAGGCCTTCTGCGAGCAGCCTCCCGGCAGCACCGCGTAGAGAAGGAAGCTGCGGAGTACGAGCTTGAGAGTCGGCTTCAGCGCGTCTCCGTCGGGTCGCATGAGACCGTGCTCGCACCAGCTCTCGACCACGCGTGAGCTCAGGTTCTTCAGTCTCGCGACGAACGCCTCGGGCGAGGGGTCCAGGGCCTCTACGTCGACGCCCGACTCTGCGACGTGACGCTCGTGCTCCTTCACGACGGTCGCGAGCGAACCCTTCACGCGCCGGCCGCTCTGGAACGCGGGTCGCGGGAAGGGACTGAAGGAAGACGCCGTGCCCGTCGCGACGACGCGACCGTTCTTGCCGAACGAGAAGGCCGATGCATTGAGGACGCGAGTCGAGGTGGGCATGTCCGGCGGGCCGGCAATGACTCGTGTCAACTGGAGCTCGAGCTGGATTCGTCGATCGGGCGAGATGAACGCGGTCACGAAATTCTGGCTGCGATGGTTGTCGCGGTTGCCGACGAACGAGAACGTGCCGACGCTCGTGAACCCGAGGGCGGTCGCGTCCTCCACGAGGCGGTCCAGGTCGTCCTCGTTGACGAGAGCGAGGTCGTCCACGCGCTCGACGAGGGGCTCGCGGTGGGTGCGATTTGCGCCCAGGAGCGCGAAGGCGAACCCTACGAGGATGAAGGTCATCACCGCCGCGACGATGAGGAGGCCCAACAGCATGGTGGAAGCCTAGCCGCCCGGGCGGGGGAGTTCATGTCCGCACTAGGACGCTCGTCGCGGGTCTTTCTCGAGGCGATCGAGCGTCGCGACGAAACCCGTTGCATGCGGGGGCGCCTCGCTTCTGAGCGACGCGAGGAGTGGGCTCAACTCGTCGCGGGGTCCTAGCTCGAGCAGGAGGAACGCGAGCTCCAGGCCTTCGAGGCCTGTCTCGTTCGCCTTCCACTCGCGCAGCCAACGATCACGGAGGTCGGTGTCCGAGCGAAGCGCCGCGAGGAACGGGAGAGCGTGCGCGGAGAGAAGTCTCCGCACCTCGGACGCGACGTCCGGGAGATGGCCCGAGTCCTCGACATCCCACCAGAGGTCGTTCTGCTTCGGCGTGAAGCGGCCAATCCGCACTCGGACCTGACACGCCGACTCCCTGGGTACGCCTGCGATTTCCGGCGCCCAACCACTGAGCTCGCGCCTCAATCTGTTGAGGCGAAAGCTGAACACGCTGACGTTGATCGTGAACCTCACCGTCGCGGAGGTCGAGTACGCACTCTTTTGGATCTGGATCACGTGGACCACTTCCTCGAAGGCCCGATGAAAGGTGAACCCCTTCTTTCGAAACCCCTCCGCCTTCAGGACCGGCACGACCTCGCGCGACACGAAATCTGCGAACGCGTCCTGAGCCCTCATCTCGTCCTCCGCAACTGGCTCCTGCAGCGCGCGTGAGCAAACGCAGATCACTTCGACGGGAAACGCGCGTCCCTGAGGAGCGTGTCCATGTCATCGAGTGACAGCGAAGTCCCCGCTCTCCCCGGCAGGAGACCCGGAACGTGTTCGAACTTCCTCCCCGCAGGGGGACGGGTGAACTGGCCGACGAGCTCCCACGAATAGAGCTTGTCGAACGCCTCGACGAAAATGAGAGCGCAGTAGAGACACCACGTGGCCTTCACGGGGATCCCCTTGATCTCCTTCTCGGCGATCACAGGGACACTACCTCCGTCCATCTGGCACCGCGAATGGAACGTCCGCGCTTCGCGGTCCCGAAGGAACCCGATCAACCAGCGCTGGAGAATCGACCGGGGCACTCGCAACTCCGCTTCGCCGACCTCGGCCAGGCGCGCGGGGTCGATGGGCATGAGCTCGGCGCCCTCGAGTCTCCACTCGAGGGTGACGGAGCGTGCCTTCGGCCCGTCCACGAAGGTGAACGCGGTCGCGCAGACGGGGCAGTACTCGGCGGAGATGAAGAGCTCGGGGTCCGTACCAGCTCCGCCTGCGGATAGGAGCGGGTTGCCATCTCGGGGGCAGACTCTGGACGCGGTCACTCGAAGACTTCCGGGCTCAGCGTGGCACGGCTGGGCGCATTGATCGAGATGTCGTCCAGGTGCAGACTGTCAGCGTGAAGTGGGTCGTCGTCGTTCTGCTCCTCGTCGTAGGCGTAGTGTTCGCCGACGAGGAGGAGTTCGTCCATCGTGTCAACACGGAGGTCGCGAGCGTGGACACGAAGGTCCGCGAGCGCGCCTTGTATCGCGCCACCGAGATCAAGGACCCGAGCGCACGACGTCAGGTTTTTCTGCGCCTCGTGGTCGATCCCGAGCCGCGTATCCGGTGCCAGGTGCTGTCCTGGACGAAGTATTGGGCCGAGGGAGTCGAGGCGGCAGAGGTGATCGCGAGAGCTCTCGACGACGAGGACGGAATGGTCCGTGAAACAGCCGTCGGCGCCGCACTGAGACTCCGCGCCGAGGACCTGAAGGCACTCCCTCTCGACCGGATCTCCATCCGTCTCGGTGCCGCGCGCGACGAGAGGGAGCGAGGTCGCTGGCTGACGCTCCTCGCGCGACAGATCGACGTCGGCATCGGCGTTCACATCTCCGAGATCCTCCAGAGCGCCCTCGACGCTCGCTCGGTCGACAGCTGCAACGAGTCCCTCGCGTGCGCGGTGAAGGCGACGCAGATCGCGGCTCTTTCATCCACGGACGCACCTCTCCTCGTGAGGCTCCTCGCGCGCGAGGACACGCGAGCGAAGACGATCGGACTCCTTGCTCGAGCGCGCGGGCCCGTCGCATGGAAGCTCCTCCTCGAGATCGAAGCCACGAGCCCCGACGCCGCGGAGCGCGAACGCGCCGGCGACGCGCTCGACCGCCACGAAGGCCGCGCGAAGGAGTACGTCTCCGTGCTCGAGGAAGCCGCGAAGGACGCGAAGGACTCCCGCGTCCGCGACCTCGCGCGGAAGCGGCTCGCGGGAGATCGATAGTCAGCTGCCCTCGAGACGGAGGAGCGTGCATCGGGCGGGCGTCGTCACCACGACAAGAAGCGCGCCGTCGAGGGCGATGCCCTGGACGCTGTGAAACTCACCGTGCAGATCGACGGGGAGCCCCACATTGAGGCGAAGCCTGGCAGACTCGAGATCGACCGCGAGCACGTTGACGAAGTTCCCTTCACCTGATCCTCCGTCGAGGAAAGGAACCGAGACCGCATAGCCGAGTTGATCGCCGGCGAGCGAGAGGCTCCAGCCGTACCGCTGAAAGGCCCCTGGCACCTGGGAGGGCGTTTGGAGCGGAGGGATGTCGACTCGACGGCGCGTCGAATCGCGGAAGATCTCGAGGCCCGTGAAGTCGTCCGCAGGCTGACTCGTCTCGTGAGTCTGGGCGATGGCGAAGCGCACGCTACCGAATTGCACGGTCAACCGACGGATCATCCGACCCAGGTCGCCGTGATAGGTGAGCCGCCTTGCGAAGCGGCCGGACTCGGCGCGGCCGTCCTCCACGTGGAGAGCGCTCGCGTGCATGACCGGTCCGATGAGGACGTAGTCCTCGAGGATGCCCATCGTTCGTGCCTCGTCGGGGCGTTGAGAGATCTGCTTCCAGAGTTGTCGTCCGAAGGCGCGGCCAAAGTCGACGCCGACGAGGAGCCAGAGCCGCTCGTCGTTCGCCGCGACCTGGAGGACGGCGCGATCGCCCTCGGCGGCGATCTCCGTGATCGTACCGAGCTGCCGCGAGCGAGTGATCTCCGTGCCCGTCCTGCCGTCGAGGACAACGAGATCACGGTCGTCCGATACGACCACGTCCTCTCCGCGCAGCCCGAACGCGCCCGTGCGATTGAGCGGCCGCCGCCGGCGCCAGAGCTCGACGAGACGACGCGTGTCCACGGCGACGAGAGCCTCGTCGTTCTGGATGTAGAGGACTTCCTCCGTAGCTGCGAGGACGATGGCCTGATGCGGACAATCGACCGAGCCCTCGCGGAGTCGCCACGGCTCTCGCAGCGGCCTGCAGCGGCGGCCACGACTCCGCTGCGGCCCCTGCGTCGAGAGGGCGACCACATCGCGCGTCGTCGCCTTCGCCTCCGGGTGACCGAGGCGCGCGAGCCGGCTCGCCTCGACGAGGAACGACCGGCGATCTCCTGCGCGTTCGAGGGCCCGCGCGTAGCGCCAGCCGAGGTCGACGTCGTCTGCGTGAGCCTGCGACTCGCGCTCGAGGCTTCTAAGCTCCTCGTCGAACACCGTGAAGCGGCTCCTCGGTCAGTCTACGTGCGCTCGGGGGCAAGCTGTCCGACCGGACCCCATTAGGTGTGCCGGGCGCACACTAATGGGGTCCGGTCGCGGCGCTGACTTCGCCGGATTCACCCCCGGCTTCGGCTCCGAGCGGCGCGCCGGGCGCCTGCGCGGCCTGAAGCCGAAGTCCACGAGCTCCGCGCTCTCCTGGCCGAACTGCGAGTTCAGCATGGACCGGACCTCCTGGAGGAAGATCCGCAGCGCCGGCGTGCGCCGGTCGCGCTCGTGGGCCTTCTGCCGCGAGGCCGCCCACGACTCGCGCGCGCCGCGGAAGAGCTCGAGGTCGCTCTCGATCGCGCGCGCCAGCTCGTCGCGCGTGTAGACGACGCCCCCGATCGTGAAGGACGCGTTGGACGGGAGCTTCTGCCGCACCCCGGCGAGAAGCGTGGCGAGCTTGACCTCGAGCTCGAGGATGTTGCCTTCGCTCATGAGATCACCGAACCGAGGAGCCGACACCATGTCGTCCCTCACCCTCTTAGTGGTGTCAGCTCCGGAAACTGCAGGGTGAAAACCAGTGATTCATCGAAGTGGTCCCCAAAAGGTGCTCCTGGAGCACCTTTTTGGGACCACGTCGCAGTTACCGTCCGACCACGCCCCGTTACACCTCGCCCATCGACCGTTGGCGCACGGCAACGGCTCGGCGGAGAGCCCGAATCGACGGTGGACGCACGGTAATGGGCCGTCGCCGCGAAGTGACGGACCCGTTGTCGCACGCGACTCAGCCATTCGTGTACGCCCCGGGATCGTCGCCGCGCCCTCGTGACTGTTACCGCGCTCCAACGGCTCGGTGGTCGAGCGCGCGCCGCCGATGGTCGAGCGGTAAACGTCCGTTGAAGCAGTCGAACAGACCATCGGGGCGGCGTGACCGACGATGGCACCGAACGACTCGTCGAGGGGAGCAACGTTGATCCTCGTCACTCGTCGGTGCAGAGTAGTTGTCGTGAAGTGGGCGCCGGTTCTTCTGCTCGTCGTGGTCGGGGTCGCGCTCGGCGACCAGCAGCCGTTCGCCACCCGACTCGAGGAGGACGCCGCGAGCGTCGACACCAACGCCCGGATGCGCGCGGCCTTCAACGCGGAGCACCTCAAGGATGAGAACGTTCGCCGGCGAGTCTTCCTGCGCCTCGCCGTCGATCACGAACCCGAGATCCGCGACATGGTGTTCCGGCAGGCCACCCTCTGGGCCTCAACCCGAGAGGCGGCCGAGATTCTGGACCGCGCGTTCGAGGACCCGAACGCGGCGATTCGCATCAGTGTGCGGCACGCGGCGCTCAAACTCCGCAGCGAAGACCTGCAACGGCTTCCAGGCGACCGGATCGCGAGCTTGTTCCGCATCGCGCGGGACGACGACGAGCTCGAACGACTCGTGCCCGCGCTCGCGAAGCAGGTCGACGACGGCGCCGCCGTGCCGCTCTCGGCGCTCCTCAAGGGAGCTCTCGACGCACACTCGAACCAGGCGCGAAGGACGCTCCTCGGATGCGCCGAGCGCGTCTCGCGCGTGGCGCCAATCTCCTCCGACGTGACTCTCTTGCTGACGGACCTCCTTGCCAGCAAGGGCACTCGCGAGGGGACCATCAACCTCCTCGTCCGGGCCCGCGGGCCCGTCGCGTGGAAGCACCTCCTCGAGGTCGAAGCGACGAGCACCGACGATGCGGAGCAGAAACGCGCCGGCGACGCGCTCGACCGCCACGAGGGACGCGCCAAGGAGTACGTCAGCGTGCTCGAAGAAGCCGCGAAGAGTTCGCCGGACTCTCGCGTCCGGGATCGCACGAAGAAGCGTTTGACTGGCGACCGATAGTTCGCGGGCGGCACCGCGCCCAAACAGGAGCGGTGTGGACCGAGCATGCTCCGGTTCATGCTGCTCGGACTCCTCTTCACCGCGCTCGCCCTGATCGTCATTCCGTTCACGCACTCGCATCACGGTCCGAGCAACGAGTCCCGTGCCATAGGGACCCTGCGGGAGCTCGCCGTGGCCGAGAAGAAGTTCCAGGAGCGTCACCACTACTGGGCCTCGCTCCCGGATCTCAACTTCGACGGTCTCGTCGATCCCGTGCTCGGCTCGGGCACACGCTCGGGCTACACGTTCCGGATCACCGGCCGTGGCGCTCGCTGGTCGGCGGTCGCAGCTCCGGTGATCGTAGGCACGACGGGCGACCGCATCCTCCTCCTCGACTCGACGGGCTCCTTCACCTACTCCACGGACGCGCGGGCCGCGGTGGCCACATCGGTCTGCGCCTTCTACCCGATCGGCAAGTGACGGCTATCCTCTCCTCCATGCCCGGCGACGCCCCCGAAGCGGAGACCCTCATCCCCTCCGGCCCCTGGCACGGCTTCTACACCTACCGCACGATGAGCAGCCGCCACCGCATGGACCTCCGCCTCGAGTTCCGCGGCGGCAAGATCACCGGCACGGGCGTGGACGACATCGGCCGCTTCGCGATCGCGGGCCGCTACGACGTCGAGAACCTGAAGTGCACCTGGCGGAAGACCTACCTCGGCGCGCACACGGTGCTCTACGACGGCGTCTACGACCTCGGCAGCATCTACGGCGTCTGGACGATCCCGCCCTCCTCGAAGGGCGGCTTCCGCATCTGGCCCGGGGCCCGCGGCGAGGGTGAGGCCCGCTACGTCGAGGCCGCCGAGGACGCGCCCGTCGAGGAGAGCGTCCCCGTGGGCCCGGCGCGAGACGGGCGACGGACACCCGAACAAGAGTAAGATCAACCCCGGGGGGATGTCATGCGGAACTCCCGGCGCCTCGCGGCCGTCGCTCTCGCGCTCACGCTGATCTCTTCGCCCGGTTGTTACTGCGCCTTCATCGTCGATCGGCGCAACGACGTCCACTTCAGCGAGTACACGAACGAACGCACCCACGAGTACTACGCCTATTGCTTCATCGTGGACGCGATCGAGCTCGCGTTCTCGCCGCTCTTCTACATCGGGTACGGCGTGGACGGCGAGTGGAAGCGCGGCCTCTGGGTCTTCGTGCCACTCGTTCAGGTCCTCCCGTTCCCCGGTTGGGGCGACGGGAGCGGCAACAAACGCGGACAACACCAAACGGGCAACGACGGCCAGACGCCGGCACAGGCGAGCCAGGCGCGCGACGCCGAGCGGAACGCGATCCAGAACCGGAACAACTACGAGTCCCAGCAGCGCATGGAGTCCTTCAGGCAGCAGCAGAAGAACGACCAGTGGAACCGCGACTTCAACCGCAAGTACAGGTGAGGTGACTCGTGATTCGCGTTCGCCAGCGAACCGTCCTCCTCGCGATCCTCGGGCTGGCCGCTGCGGCCGGGTGCAAGTCGACGCGCAAGCCACCGGCGCCGGTGCAATACCACGTGACGCCCACCGCGCCCGTCGTCTCCTTCACCGTCGAGGCGTACCTCACGGAGCGGGGCGAGGTCTGCGCCTCGATCGCCTCCTACACGGAGGACGGGAGACCGGCATTCGTCCTCGGTATCCCGGCAGTACCCGTCCGGGGCGCCTGCGAGGGGGTCGCCTTCAAGAACGAGATCGGCCCCGGGAACCCGAACCGGATCTCGGCGACGGTGCGGCTGGCAGACCCGCTCTGGAGCGCACTGCGCGCGGGCCGTGTCCCCCCCGTGATCGACGTCGAGGTCCCAGGGACGTACGTCCGGGGCCGCACCGTGCCCGAGGACGAGCTGTGGGCCAACAAGCGAGTCGCGCGCGTGGACCCTCGGTCCGCGGCGACGTGGGCCGGTCTGCTCGAGATGCTCGAGCTCGACCTCGTGGAGGTCGGCAAGCTCCCTGCACCGTCGGTCGCCCAGCGCCTGAGGACCGAAGCGCAGCACGCGGAGACCACGGCGGACGCGCGCCGCGAGCTCCTCCACTGCGCGGAGGAGTGGGAGCACCCGGTCCTGGCGCCGGTCGGGCACGCGCTCGGCCCAAGGGCGGCGTGTCACGTCGTCCGCTACTTCCGCGCCCTCCGGCGTGGCGACCTCACGGACGCCATCGAGCTCGAGCGTCGGGTCATGAGCGCCTTGCTCGAGAAGCAGGATCCTCGGGCGACGCTGCGCGTACTCTCCGAGGTCGAAGGGCCTCTCGGCAGGAAGGCCCGATCCTCGCTTCCCGACTGGGAGATCGACGCCTTCGCTCCCTTCGCGAAGGTCGGGGCCGAGGTGGCCCGGGCACGGCGACAGATCCGGCTCGAGCGTCCGGCCGAGGCGGCGAAGCACGTCGAGGCCGCGCTCGCCGCCACCGACGAGCGTCCCGCGGGCGCGACGCGCGCGGACCGTGTCCGTGTCCTCCGCGCGCTCGCCGATCTCCCCGGCGCGCGGGAGGAGGCGCTGGCCCGCGCGGCCGACGCCGACCCCACGACACTCGAGGCGTACGACCTCGGTCTCGACACGCTGGAGCTCGACGCGCTCGCCCATCGGCGCGCCCGTCGCACCGGACCGCCGGCAAAGGTCGAGGCGACGGCCCGCGCGCTCGTGAAGCACGCGGAGAGCTACCCCATCGGCGAGGACGTGCGAATCCTCGGACGCCTCGCCTCGCAGCCCCCGCCCCTCGGGCCGATTGCGTACGAGCGTCGCGCGGCGTTGCAGAAGCTCTACTCCGACCCCGCGTGGCAGGCGCAGCAGCGTCAGAAGGCCGCCGACGAGGCCGAGCGGAAGCGCCAGCGCGCGGCGGTGGCCGCGTGGAAGGGCGAGCGCCCGAAGCGCGTCGGGATCGGAGGGTGGAAGACCTCCGAGATCCTCACCTACGAGGAGGTGCTCGCCGCCGTGAAGGACAAGGTCTCGCGCGAAGCGGAGTACCCGGTGCTCGTGTTCCACAAGGAACGCTGGTGGGTCGTCGGGCACGAGTCGCCGCGAACACGAGCCCTGTTCGCGATGGGGTTCTCCGAGCGCTGGGCACGCGCAACGGTCTCTGGACCCCTCGTCGAGCTCCCCATCGGGGCCTTCCCGCTCCCGGCGTTGACGAACCGGATGCACGAGCACCCTGTGTACCCGCCCGACGAGCCGAGCACGGGCAGCACCGCCACGAGTGGCACCGGGCCGAGCAGGTCGTACGACACCAACCGGAACACGGCCCAGGACCGCCAGAACTACGAGTCGAAGCAGCGCATGGACTCGTTCTACGAGAAGCAGAGAAACGATCAATGGAACCGGAACTTCGACCGCAAGTACAAGTGATGGTGGGCCCGCCGGGGCGGATCGCGCTCCGGGACGCGGAGAGCTAAGCTCCGTGGCCTGGAGCGCCCGAAACCATGAGGATCGACGGCTCGAAGCTCTCGCCCACGCTCGCGTCGCGGATCGGTGAGGCGACGAGCGGCCCGGAGCTGTCGCCGGACTTCTTCGTCCACAAGACCGAGGCCGCGAGCTTCAAGATGGTCGCGGCGGCGTTCGGCCTGGGCGGCGTCGCGCTCGTCGCGCTCGCGGCGGTGGCGCGGATCAGCCCCGTCTCGCGCGGCTACTGGCAGTCGCCCGAGATCGTGATCGGCCTCGCGTTCGGGTTCTTCTCCGCGTGGCTCATGATCGCGCAGGCGATCCGGATCCGGGCCCTCAAGCGGAGCACGATCAAGCCCGCGATCGTCGCCTCACCGATCCTCATCGGCCAGACCGGGATCGACGGCGAGGCGATCACGCTCTTCTACCTCCGCGACCTCGTGAACCCGAGCTTCACGCACCACCACACGAACGGGGCGTACACGCACACGGCGATCAAGATCCAGTTCAAGGACGGGATGCTCGAGTTCGACATCCGCAACCGGCACAGCGCCGAGAGCCTCATCGCGTTCCTCAAGGCGACGCCCGAGAAGCTCCAGCGCTGGCTCACGGACGGCTCGATCGCCACGAAGATCGCGGAACTCGACTGGATCCAGACCTTCCTCATCGAGACGGGCAAGGCGGAGGCCTTCGAGCAGGGCGGCGACCCGTCGAAGCCGGTCGTGAAGGCGAAGCCGAAGTACGACTCCGACATCAAGATGCTCGCGCCCGTCGTCCCGGCGTGGGAGGCCTTCCTCCTGACCACGAAGGGCCAGATGATCGCGGCGCTCACGCTCGCGACCTTCGTGACGACGGTCTCCTACTTCGCGAACCTCTACTCGGTGGACGAGAAGCTCTGGACGAGCGCGCGGAAGGTGAACGACCCCGCGCTCTACAAGAGCTACCTCGTGACGGCTCCGCTCAAGTGGCACAAGACGGAGGCGGAGCAGCGCTACGACGACAGCAGCTTCGAGCGCGCCGTGAAGTCGAAGTCGGCGACGCCGCTCCGCGCTTATCGCAAGGAGTTCCCGCAAGGCCGGCACGCGACCGAGGCCAAGGAGGCGGTCGAGAAGCTCTACGTCGCGGCCGAGGAGCAGTACCTCACCCACACGGAGAAGGCGAAGCCCGAGGCCGCGGAGGGCATGAAGGCGCTCTTCACCCACATGCGGCAGGAGGACGCGCCGCTCGTGCGGATCTGCTTCCTCCCGGGGAAGGGCGTGGACGGCGTCTCGCTCGAGAAGGCGACCTTCGAGAAGACGGGCTCGAAGCGGATCCACGGCGTCTCGGGCTCGTTCAGCAAGGAGGCGAACGAGGGCCGCGAGGACCGGATCGTGGCGGTCATGCAGGAGTCGTTCAAGAAGGTCCTCCCGCAGGAGCTCTTCGAGCTCAAGAAGGGCGACCGCGAGGACAAGGGGCCGCGCTTCCTCGTCCACTACGACGTGCGCGGGACGGGGAGCTTCTACACCGCGGAGTCGGAGGACAACCTCCCCGTCGAGAAGCGGCAGATCTGGATCGGCATCGTCATGGCGTTCGACTTCTCGCTCCAGGTGCCGGGCTCGAAGTACGAGCCGAGCGAGGACCCGGAGCACGGCTACCGCTTCTCCATGATCGCGCGGCCGGCGCCCAACTTCGACGTGCGCCAGAACGCGTCGGCGACCGAGGTCTACGACCGGATGGTCGCGACGGCGTTCGACGAGTTCCAGGTCGAGCTCGCGAACGCCTACGGCCTCGAGCTCCAGATGCCCGCGAGCTGGGGTCAACTCTCGGGGATGCAGCGCCGCCCGGCGATGCCGAAGTTCCCGACGACGAACCCGAAGTCCCCGACCAACCCCATGCCCGGGACGACGAACGCGCTCGGCCCGAAGCCGAACCGCGCCGTCGTGGACATCGCCATGGCCGTGATCACGGAGCCGGGGAACGAGAAGCTCGGTCCGACGGCCATCGCCATGGAAGTCTCGAAGCGCGCGAAGGCCGCCGGCGTGAAGACGACGCAGTACGAAGTCCAGCAGGCGGTGGCGACCGCGCGCGTCGAGAAGGCCCTCAACAAGAATAAACCCCAGCCGCCCAAGTAGTTTGGTGTGGTTGACTCGCCCATCTTCCCGCCCTAGGATTTACCCCCTTCTAGGGACAGGTAGGGGATGGCCCTCCCGGGCTACGACACGCGGAAGTCCTTTCTCGGCGTGGGATGGAAGTTCCCGGTCGATGTCGACCGCCGGAAGGGCGTCGCCATGTCCCAGTTCGAGGAGAACATCGAGGAGTCGATCCTCATCATCCTCGGCACCGCCCTCGGCGAGCGGATCATGCGGCCCGACTTCGGCTGCGGCGTCCACGACCTCATCTTCGCGCCGAACAACTCGAACACGCACGGCCTGATCATTTACCACGTGAAGGAGGCTCTCATGAAATGGGAGCCCCGGATCCAGGCGCTGACCGTCGACGTCGAGACCGACGAGCGAGAGCCGTCGAAGATCTACACGAAGGTCGAGTACCAGGTCATCGCCACGAACAACGTCTACAACATCGTCTACCCGTTCTTCCTGCAGAAGAGCCCGTAGGCCTTCGGTCGTTCCGCTCCACGGAGGGCGAGTCCCGATGCTCCCGACGCCGAACCTCGACGACCGGACGTTCGATCAGATCCGCGACGAGGCGATCCGGCTGATCCCGCAGTACTGCCCCGAGTGGACGAACTTCAACCCCTCGGACCCCGGGATCACCCTCATCGAGCTCTTCTCGTGGATGACGGAGATGGTCCTCTACCGGCTCAACAAGGTGCCGGACAAGGTCTACCTCACGCTCCTCGACCTGATCGGCATCCGCCTCCGCGCTCCGGCGCCCGCGCGCGCCATGCTCACGTTCCACCTCGTCGAGGGCTACCAGGGCGGCGCCTGGGTCCCGCGCGGGACGCAGGTCGCGACCGAGCAGACCGAGGACGGCGAGCCGATCGTCTTCGAGACCGAGGAGGACCTCTTCGTCTCGCCGGTCAAGCTCGTGAAGTGCTTCTCGATCGAGCGCGACCGCGTCTCCGACAACTCGGAGGCGCTCCAGACGATCCCGCGGCGGCCGTTCCCCGCGTTCGGCGGCGCGAGCTCCATCGAGCGGTTCATCTACCTCGGCGACGCGCGCTTCAAGACCCTCCAGGAGACCGGCACGGTCCAGCTCGTCTTCGACTGCCCGCAGGCGAAGACCGAGGGGATCACGCCGCTCCTCGAGTGGGAGTACTGGAACGGCCACCGCTGGCGCGACCTCGACACCGTGAGCGTCCCCAGGGAGGAGATCGCCGCGCAGGGAGAGCACCAGCGGTCGGTCGCCTTCATGGGCCCGCTCGAGGACATCGCCGAGGGCGACGTGAACGGCGAGAAGGACTTCTGGATCCGCGGCCGGCTCATCGAGCTTCCGTCCGATCCGGCGGAGACGATCGTCGACACCGTCACGGGCACGGCCTCGATCCTCACGGAGGGCGTGCTCCCCGAGAAGACGTGGGCGCAGCTCGCGGGCGACGTCTTCGTGCCGCTCGACGTGACGAAGACCTTCCACCCGTTCGGCGAGATCCCGCAGCGCGACAACTGCTGGTTCATCCTCTCGGACGAGTGCTTCGGGAAGGAAGACGCGCGCGTCGCGATCGACGTCCGCCTCGCCGACCCGACGCAGATCCCGACGCCGGTCGCCACGAAGGACCTCGTCCTCCACGTCGAGTACTGGAACGGCCGCCGCTGGGCCGAGCTCGGCCGCACGACGCCGGACGGCCCGCCGGGCGAGCAGGCGAACGACTTCCGCGACGGCACGAACGCCTTCACGAAGAACGGCTCCGTCACGTTCATCCGTCCGAAGGACTTCGTGAAGCCGGTCGTGAACGGCGAGGAGGGGCCGTGGATCCGCGTCCGCATCGGCCGCGGCGACTACGGCCGGCCCGGGCGCTACGAGATCATCGAGGGGAACTACGTCTGGAAGGACGACCAGCCGCTCAAGCCCCCGGCCTTCGCGGAGGTCGCGCTCCGCTACAGCCAGGTGCCGTTCCCGCTCGCGAAGTGCATCACCTACAACGACTTCAACTACGTGGACCGCACGTCGCAGATGCGCGAGCCGTACCGCACCTTCCAGGCCTTCGAGCCGTTCCGCGAGGAGAACCCCGCGCTCTACCTCGGCTTCGACCGCGCCTTCCCGAGCTCGACGGCGAAGCTCTGGTTCCGCCTCGAGGAGGAGGAGGAGGCGCCGACGGACGTCCTCCTCGACGAGCCCTTCCCCGAGGAGGCGAGCGAGCGCACCCGCCGCGCCAGGAAGCGCAAGCCGGATCAGCGAGTGGTCTGGGAGCACTGGAACGGCGACCAGTGGAAGGACCTCCTCCCGCGCGACGGGACGCAGAGCCTCTCGCGCTCGGGCACCCTCGAGTTCAAGGGCCCGGCCGACCAGAAGGCGAAGCGCGAGTTCGGGGAGGAGCTCTACTGGATCCGCGCGCGCCTCGAGATGGGGAGCTACGCGCGCGCGCCCAAGATCGAGGACGTCCTCCCGAACACGGCGCCCGCGCTCAACGCCATGACGGTCGAGCGTGAAGTGCTCGGCCACTCGGACGGGACTCCGGACCAGCGCTTCACCTTCGCGCGCTTCCCCGTCCTCCCGGGCGAGCGGATCACCGTCCGCGAGAACGAGGTGCCCGGGAAGCGCGACGCGCGCAAGATCTCCGAGGAGGAGGGCCAGGACGCGATCCGGATCGACCGCGACGAGGCCGGGAACCCGCGCGAGATCTGGGTCCGCTGGCACCGCGTCGAGAGCTTCTACGCGTCGGGCCCGACCGACCGCCACTACATGGTGGACCCGGTCGTCGGGAGGGTGATCTTCGGCGACGGGCGGCGCGGCATGATCCCGCCGCCGGGCGCGAACTCCGTCGTCGCCGAGCGCTACCAGACGGGCGGCGGCGTCGTCGGCAACGTCGGCGCGGGCTCGATCATCGTGCTCCGCCACTCGATCGCCTACGTCGAGCGCGCGACGAACTACTACCGCGCCACGAACGGCTCCGACCTCGAGACGATCGACGAGGCCAAGATGCGCGGCCCGCAGGTCGTCCGGCACCGCTACCGCGCGGTCACGATCGAGGACTACGAGTACCTCGCGCTCAAGTCGTCCGGGAACGTCGCCCGCGCGAAGTGCTTGAAGACTCCGCGCCGCGAGGGCGAGGTGCAGCTCCTCATCGTGCCGCGGAGCGAGGAGAACCAGGTCGACCTGAGGAAGAAGCTCATCGCGACCCCCGAGCTCATCCGCCGCGTGAAGGACTTCCTCGACGAGCGCCGGCTCATCACGACGCGCCTCCGCGTCGGGAAGCCGCGGAGCGTCGAGATCTCCCTCAAGGTCGCCGTCGTGCTGAAGCCCCAGGGAGCGGCCGTCGACCGCCTGAAGCGCGCGCTCGAGGAGAGCCTCCGCCGCGCCGTGCACCCGACGCTCGGCGGCCTCGACGGCTCGGGCTGGCCGTTCGGCCGCGCCGTCTTCAAGAGCGACCTCTACCGCGTCATCGAGTCGGTCGAGGGCGTGGACCACGTCGAGGACCTCGAGATCATCGACATGGACCGGAAGCGCTCGACCGTGCAGGTGAACCTCCGCGAGGACGAGCTCCCGCACCTCGTGGACGTCGAGATCCGCGAAGTCACGAAGGAGCGGCTCGCGTGACCGACGCGACCGTCGAGGGCGGCGAGGGCGACGGCCTCGACGTCCAGGTGACCGCTCGCCGCGAGAGCGCCCTCGAGCGGCTCAAGAAGAAGCTCGCCGACCGCGAGGTCCCGGTCCCGCAGCTCGAGGGCTACCCGCTCGCGAAGGCGCGGAAGATCCTGCGCCTCCTCTCGATCGACGAGTCCCGCCTCGACGTGAAGTACGCCGAGAGCGAGGTCGACCGCGGCCAGGTCATCGGCCAGCGCCCGCGTCCGGGCGAGAAGATCGACCTCGACGACGAGGAGGCGCGGATCAAGCTCCGCGTCTCGGACAGCTCGATCCTCCGCTACCTCCCGAACCTCTACAACCGGAGCGACCTCACCGGGCGCAGCTTCGTGCGCGACCTCCTCTGGGTCTTCCAGCACGAGTTCAACGCGACCGATGAAAAGCTCGAGGGCCTCGAGCGCTTCTTCGACCCTCTCGAGTGCCCGAAGGAGTTCCTCGACTACATCGCGAGCTGGGTCGCTCTCACGCTCGAGGACGACTGGCCGGAGCAGAAGAAGCGGAACCTCATCAAGAAGGCGGTCGAGCTCTACCACCTGCGCGGCACGCCGCGCGGCCTGCGCGTGTTCCTGAGGATCTTCACGGGCGTGGACCCGAAGATCCACGAGAACGTGTGGCCCTTCGACGGGATCACCGTCGGCGTCAAGAGCGACGTGGGGATCGACACGGTGCTCATGCACAACGTCGAGCGCAGCCACGCGTTCGTCGTCGAGATCCCGCTCCCGATCGAGGACGTGGACGCGGCCACGATCATGAAGATCCACCGGATCATCGAGCGCGAGAAGCCGGTCCACACCGACTACTACGTCGTCTTCGCGGCCCCCGAGGAGAAGGAAGTCGACACGGGGATCACGGTCGGCATCACCTCGACGGTCGGCGTGGACACCTGGGTCAGCGGAGCGGACGCCGAGGCGTACTTCCCGATGGAGGATGCATCCGGGATGGAGACCGAGGAACCCGAATCGTGACCCGACGGAGGGCAAGGGCAAGGGCAAGGGCAAGGGCAAGGGAGTTCTGGTAGAAGACACTCGACGGGGATAAGGCAAAGCCATGGCAGACGAAGCAGCGAAGGGCTACCTGCGACTCAACCACTTCCACGGTCTTCGCCTCGAGAGCGAGGACTTCGAGACCG
The DNA here is from genome assembly GCA_964648345.1 of uncultured Planctomycetota bacterium. Classification (GTDB taxonomy): domain Bacteria; phylum Planctomycetota; class J058; order J058; family JACQDU01; genus CAZYLP01. The sequence continues at coordinate 102 of CAZYLP010000026.1, read as the reverse complement.
GCGAGAAGTACCACGTCGACAAGCGGAAGCTCCACAACAAGATCTGCCACGGCCGCGGCGTCGTCCCGCGCTTCTCGGGGCAGCTCAAGGTCACGGCCAGGA
>CAZYLP010000025.1:2530-23644 GCA_964648345.1 uncultured Planctomycetota bacterium | reverse complement strand
CGCGGTCGCATCGGGCAAGGTCAAGCCCCTGCGCGCGCTCCGTCCCGACGCGCCGGGCTGGCTCGCGGACACGATCGAGAGGGCGCTCGCGTCCTCACCCGAGAACCGTCACGCCGACGCCGTCGTGCTCAGGAGAGCGCTCGAGCCCTCCGCGCCGCGAGTCGCGCGGACGGGCGCGCTCGTCGCGGCGGGTCTCGTCGTCGTGGCGGCCGCGATCGTCTTCGCGAGTCCGACGCGAGGCCCCCCGCCCGTCGTCGCGACTCCCCCCGTCCCGGCACCCGCCTGGATCGCCGCCGGCGATCTCAAGGAGCGCCGCGGTGACCCGGAGGGAGCGCTCGCCGTCTACGAGCGCGCGGTCGCGCTCGAGCCGAGGAACGCTCTCGCGCTGGTCGCTCGAGGGAGAGTCCGCGAGAAGCTGCAGCGGCTCGACGCGGCCCGCGCCGACATCGAGGCGGCGATCCGTCTCGACCCCGGCTGCGCCCCGGCCTGGGCCCGACGCGCGCGGCTCCGGTCCCAGCAGGAGCCCGCGGCCGCGCGGGCCGACCTCGACAAGGCGCTCTCCCTCGACCCGGGCTGCGTGCTGGCGCTCCGCGCCCGCGGTCAGATGCGCTGGATCGGCGGCGACGAGGCAGGAGGGCGAGCCGACCTCGACCGCGCGATCGCGCTCGCGCCGCGTGACCCGAACCCTCTCCTCGACCGAGGCTGGACGCGCGTGAAGGTGAAGGGCGACCTCGACGGAGCACTCGCGGACTTCAACGCCGCGATCGCGCTCGACCCCGACGACCCCGACCTCTGGGTCTCGCGCGGTCGCCTGAGAGAGGCGCGCCACGAGGACGCCGATGAGGTGGCCGACTACACGAGAGCCATCGAGCTCGGCACGAAGGACCCCGATGCCTTCGGGTCGCGGGGGGCCCGGTATCTCATCACCAGCCGCGTGGACGAAGCCTTGAAGGACCTGGACCGTGCGATCGACCTCGGGTCCACTCGCGCGAACGTCTGGAGCAACCGCGGCGCGGCGAGGAGCGAACGCGGCGAGAGCCGCGCCGCCGTCGCAGACTTCACGAGGGCTCTCGAGCTGGACCCGGACCATGTCGCCGCGCGCGCCGGGCGCGGGATCGCGCTGGGGAGACTCCGGCAAATGACCGAGGCGCTCGCCGACTTCGACGCGGCGCTCGCGCACGCCCCCGAGGACTGGAACGTCCGGGAGTGGCGGTCGCGGGCTCGGGAAGCGGTGAAGGACTTCGCGGGCGCCGTCGACGACCTCGAGCGGCTGCCGAAGGAGCGGCGGACACCCGAGGTCGAGGCGCGGATCGCTCGCCTCAGGCGCCGTTAGCGACGATCGAACGCGCCGAGCACGCCCGGCGTCCTCGACGGCGCGGGCATCTTCGCGACGAGGTCGCTCAGCTCGAGGGTCTCGACCCTCGTGGCCCAGGGCGCGAAGAACCGCCCCGGCTTCGGGTCCGCGCTCACGGTCACGAGACTCGCGGGCAGCGAGCCCGGCCCGACGGGAGTCCAGACCGTCGGCGCCCCGTTCGCGTCCACGCCCGTCACCTCGAGGCCGGTCTCGCTCTTGTCGTAGAGCGTCCTCACCTGCGCGATCCGCGACCCGTCGGCCGCCGTGACCGGCGCCTCCCACTCCTTCGAGCGGGCGAGCACCGAGAGGACGCGCGCCGTCTTCTTCTCCGCGTCCACGATCACCCGGACGGGGACCGTGCGCCCCTCGAGGGTCGCGAGGAGCCGGCCGAGCGATGCGTCCGCCGTCTCGAGCGCGAAGGCCTCGCCGGGCTTCACGCGGTACTCGTCGTCGAGGAAGACGAGCTCCCCGTCCTGGAGCCGCGCGAAGCCGACCTGCGACTTCGCGCGCTCCTCGCCCGTCGCACGCTGCCGCTCCCACTGAGCGAGGAGCAGCTCGAGCACCGGGCGCACCGGGTCGTAGGCCGTGTCCTTCGGCACGGAGAACTGCTTCTCCGAGTAGAGAAGGAGGCCCGAGACGTCGATCGGGTCCGCCTTCTGCGGCTTGAAGCGGAGCCGGAAGGGGAAGCGCTGCGCGCCCCCGGCGTCCACGGCGGGGAGCTTCGCGCTGCACTTCGGGTGGCTCGCGAGGAGCGTGCGGAGCTCGGAGTAGAAGGACGCGGGGAGACTCGCGGGCGCCGTCGCGAGGTCGTGGAGCTCGTCGCGCCACTTGTAGAGGCCGAAGTCGGGGAGCGGCACGTTCGTCTTCGTGCCCTTCTCCGCGCTCACGCTGAGAGAGAGCTTGCCGAAGTCGTCGATCGAGACCTGGTCCTGGGCGGCCGCGGTCGAGGCGGATGCAAGGAGGAGCACGACGACGCTGGTCGCGCGGGCGAACGGGCTCATGCTCTTTGCCTTCTCTCGCCACGGAGCGAGCGCATCGAGGGTGCCTGAGCGCATCGTCGGTGGCGACGAGAGTTAGCGCGGTCGTCGATCCCAGGTTCGTGTCGAGGCTGCTCGGCGGGGGCTTCCTGCCCCTGGCTCTCGTTGTCTGACTCCGCCTCTAGAATGCGGCCGCCATGAGCGAATATCAGTACTACGAGTTCCAGGCGATCGACCGTCGGCTGACCGAGGAGGAGATCGAGACACTGCGCGACTATTCGACGCGCGCGACGATCACCCCGACGAGCTTCGTGAACGAGTACCACTGGGGCGACTTCAAGGGCAACCCGGCGAAATGGATGGAGGCGTACTTCGATGCCTTCCTCTACTTCGCGAACTTCGGAGTGCGCGAGCTCGCATTCCGCCTCCCGCGAACCGGGCTCGACCTCAAGACGGCTCAGCGCTATTGCCTCGGTCACGGCGCGGCCGCGCGTCGCAAGGGTGACCACATCATCCTGGAGTTCTGCTGGAACGACGACGAGGGTTCGGACTCCGAGGACGACTTCGCGCTCGCGTCCCTGATCCCGTTGAGGAACGACCTTCTCGCGGGCGATCACCGGCTGCTCTACCTGGCCTGGCTCGTGTGCGTTCAGTCCGGCGAGCTCGACGACGACGTGCGCGAGCCTCCCGTCCCGCCCGGACTCGAGCCGCTCTCGGCTTCGCTCGACGCGTTCCGTGCGTTCATGGGGGTCGATCAGGATCTGCTCGACGTCGCCGCCGACGCCTCCGCGCCTCTCGACGAGGAAGCGCGACGAGACGACTTCGAGCGCTTCGTCGCGGCTCTCCCCGAGACGGAGAAGACCGAGCTCGTCGTCCGACTCCTCGGCAGTGAGAGCGGCAAGGCTCGCGGCGACGTCCTGCGGCGATTCCAGACGGCGCAGCCGCGACGAGAGAGCGTCGTCGAGGCGAGGACCGTCGGTGAGCTCATCGCGAAGGCGCGCGCGCGACACGAGGCGCGACGACGCCGGGCGGCCGAGCGTGTGGCACGAAAGCAGGAGCGCGAAGAACGCGCGGCGGCCGCGGCGCGGGAGGCGTTCCTCCAGAAGCTCGGGGAGCGCGAGCCCGAGGCGTGGCAGCGCATCGACGCGCTCATCGCGACGAAGCGGCCGCAAGATTACGACGAAGCAGTCGTCCTGCTGAAAGACCTGAGCGACCTCGCGGCGCGGCGGTCGCGCTCGGCGGAGGTGGTGCAGCGCCTCGAGGGCCTGCGCGAGGTCCACAAGAAAAAGCCGAGCTTGCTCAAGAGAATGACGGAGGCAGGATTGCTCCGAGCCGGGCCCTGACGTCCGGTCCGTAGTCGTCGAACCAGTACCACCGGACCGCTCGTGCGACCGCTCAGCGCTCGCGTGAAGGGCGCAGGGCCTCGGCGCTCGTCTTCGCGCGGTAGAGGGTCTTACCTTCCTCGAAGTGATCGCGGACCAGATAGACGACGCCCGTCGCATCGAGGTAGTAGCGGTGCTCGACCTTCCCCGCGTACGGCCTCTCCTTGAACGCGCTCTCGAGCCACGAGATCACCTCCGCCGCTCCGAGCTCGCGCCGGATCACGTCGAGCGTCTCGGCGACGCTGAGGCGGCCGCTCCGCGTCTTCTCGGCCGCCGGAGCGCGCGCGCGGTTCGGCCCCTCGGGCGGGTCGTCGTCGAGGAGGTTCTGCCCCCACTGCCGCTCGAGGAGGTCGAAGGCCCGCGGCAACTTCACGAACGTCCCGTACGCCTCGTCGAGCTTCTTCTCGATCGCCGCGAGCGAGACGAGGGGGACCTCCTCGTCGGCGCGGAGCTTGAAGACGGCGTAGGCCTGATACTCCTCCGCCGCCGCGCCCTCGGGGAGGCAGACGACGTACTCGAGCTCGTGGTGGAGCGAGCGGTGGTGACGCTGGTGGAAGGAGAGGACGTCGAGGGGACCGGCCGGGAAGATCCGCACCGAGCTCGCGCCGACGACGAGGTGGAGCGAGAAGGGGAGGTGATCGAGCCGCGGACGCGGCCTCTCGGGCTTCGTGAAGAAGCCCTTGAAGAGCCGAAGGAGACGATCCCGCTTCCGCACGTCAGGGGTCGAGCTTGAAGCTCGTGACCGAGTCCCGGAAGGCGGCGCCCTGCTCGTCCCACGCGGCCTTCGCGCCGGTCGCGTCCACGATGTAGGTCCGGGTCTTGTCGAAGACCATGAGCGAGAGCCCGCGGGTCGGGCGGTCCTTCACGGTCGCCTTCGTCTCGATCGCGAGCGCCGGGCGGCCCGAGACCTCGAGCTCCTTGCGCCCGACGACCTCGACGCCCGGGAGGCCCTCGGGCTTCCACTCCTCGCGGGACATCTTCTGCTCGAGCACGGTCACCGCGATCCGGCTCGTGTTCCCGTGGCGCTCGATCGGCCCCTGGAACTCGACGACAGGGTGCGACGACTTCCCGCCCTTCGGCAGCTCGAGGAGCGGGATCCTGAGGCCGTAGACGTGGTCGTAGTAGACGCCCGGCTCCTCGTTCTTCCGGTCGGCCTTCGCGTCGCCGCCGCCTATGTCGATGAGCTTGACCGCCGCGTAGGACGCGCGGAGCGACTTCTCGAACTTCCCGCCGTGGAAGCGCTTCTCCGGCGCGACCGTGCGGAGAGTGATGACGTGCGCGTCGCGGAAGATGAAGAGGTCCACGACGCGCCCCTCGACCTTCCCCTCGGCGGAGTCGAACTTGTTCGTGTACTCGAGCTCGAGCGCGTCCTTCCCCGACACCGTGAGCTCGATCTCCTTCACGACCTTGAAGCCACTCTTCTCGAGGTTCGCGAGCGACTGCGCCTTGAAGGTGGCGCGGTTCGACGTGTCTCCCTGGACGAGCACGGTGAAGGTGACGTTACCGCCGTGGATGCGGAACGTCTCCGCGACCTGGCGGTCCTGGATCTCCGCGAAGTGCGGCGCGCGGATCGAGAAGCCGTGGTCGCGGTCCTTGTAGAGGTTGAAGATCTCGGGCGTCTCGCCGGCCTTCGTGTCGACGACGACGATCTCCTCGGCGGTCTTGCCCCAGAGCTTCTTCTCGGCGGTCCCGAAGCCGACGACCATGTGGGTCTGCGAGCCGCCCTTCGCGAGCTGGACCTCGAGCGCGACGACGCCCGAGCCCTTCACCTCGGGCGAAAGTAGCAGCGAGCACTTCCCGTCCACGCGGCCGCCCGAGCGCGTGGCCTCGAGGAGCTTCCCCTCGAAGACGTGGCCTGCCTGGGTGAGCTTCTTGTCGCTCGTCTTCACGTCCTCGAGCTTCTCGTCGGGCCCGAGCTTGAAGTAGTCGCGGAGCGCGATCTTCCCCTTGCGCGAGAAGATCCGCTCCATGACCTGCGGCTTCGGCACTCCGGGCGCGACGGTCACGAGCTCGAGCGTGACCTCGTCGTCGGTCACCTTCTTCACGCGCCACGTCGAGGTGTTGTCCGTCGTCGCGCCGTCCGCGCGGCGGAACGTGAAGATCAGGGTCTCCCAGTCGCCCTCCCTCGCCTCCGCGAAGGGGTTGAACGGGAGGCTCGGCTCGCCGCCGTCCTGCGCGTGGAGGTCGGCGAGCGGGAGAGCCGCGAGGAGGACGAGCGCGGCCGCGAGCGTCTTCGTGCGCATGCGAGATCAGCCTCGCGGGAGATTCTCGCACGGAGGGCATGCTAGGCTCCCGCCCATGAGCACGCAGGGAAGGCATCCTCACTTCGACGACCGCGGCGCCGTCGAGTGGTTCACGACGCTCGCCGACGCGCTCGTCGCCGCGCGCGCGGCCAACAAGAAGGTCTTCATCGAGTACGGCCGCGAGGCCTGAGGCGGCTGCCGCTCCCTGGTCGAGGGAGTCATCCCCCGCGAAGAGGTGAAGAAGGTCCTCCGCGAGTCGTTCGTCGCGGTCGCGGTGGACTGCGACCGCCCCGACCCCGCGGTCCGCGCGCTCGGAGCGGCGAACATGGGGCACGCGCGGATGCTGCCGTTCGTGATCTTCACGGACGAGAGCGGCCGGTTCATCGAGGGCTCGGAGGGCGGAGCCTCGGCCTCGAGCTTCCTCGCCGCCCTCGAGCGCGTGAAGAACGCCGGCCGTCCGGCTACTTGACGACGACGATCCTGAGCTGACCGTTGATCGTCGCGTCGCGCGAAGCCGCCTTGTTCGCGGTGCAGATGTCGATGCGCGTCCGGCCCTTGCCCTTGAAGGCGCCGCCCGTGTCCACGACGCGGAAGTCGATGACGCGGCCGTACTTCTTCTCGAGCTCGAGGATCCGGATCTTCTGGCCGTACGGGAACGCGGTCGCGTCCATGGCCGTCGAGACGTACGGCGCGTTGCCGGCCAGGTACTGCTGGAGCGTGTAGAGCCGGTTCCCGAGCCGGTCGTTGAAGCCGCCCTGGAGGGCGCTGTTCTCGGGGTAGTAGCCGGTGCCCCTCGCCGTGAAGGTCTGGCCGTTCGCGACGCCGGGCGAGGGTCCGTCGGCGACGGGGTTGTTTTCGCCGCCGTTGCCGGGTTCCTCGCCGAGGGGCTGGTTCGCGACGCCCGTGTTGCCGCCAGGGTTGCCGCCGCCGCCGTTGCCCCCGCCGCCGCAGTTGCCGCTCGGGCACGGTGCGGGCGTCGTCGGGGGCGTCGTCGCGCCGTTCTGGCCCTCGAGCGCGGCCCACGTCTTCGGGCCCGCGATCGCATCGGGGCTGAGGCCGTTCCGGCGCTGGAACTCCTTCAGCGCGCGGGCCGTGTCGGGACCGAAGACGCCGTCCTCGTCCACGTCGAAGCCCGCCTTGTTGAGGAGGCGCTGGAGAGCGCGCACCTCGTCGCCCTGGGCTCCTTGCCGGAGCGTCGAGCGCCCGTCGAGGGCCCGGAGGAACCCGACGCCGGAGGACCGCACCGTCGCGGTCGCCGGTCTCGCGGGCACGGGTACGCCGTCGCCGTCGCCGTTCGGCTGCCCATGGCAGACGCCGGCGCAGGCGACGAGCGCGAGGCTCATCGCGAAAGCGCGCACTGGACTGCTCTCTCTCGACCGGGACGCCGACCCAAGCGTCCGCCTGATCACTTACGCAACGAGCGACCCGTGACGTGCAGAGAGGGTGGATTTCGCTCGAAGCCCGCGAGCACCGATCGGTTCGGGCGACTGGCACGCGAGCGTGTGTGTTCGAAAGGACGCAGTGAGCGCGAGGCGACCTGGAAGGCGAGTTGCCGGTTCGGGCTCACGAGTCCCAGGTTTCGGGTGTCTTGCAGAGCGGGAAGCGCGGGGAGTATCGTTCGGCCCCGGGGGATCGCAGCTCGATGGCGGCGGGCGGGGATGGGCTCGAGAAGCTCGGGCGGTGGCAACGTGTGGCGCTTGTTGCGCGATGCGCCTACCGGCTCTCGCCACTCATCGCCTTCCCTCAGTACATGCGCGACGGTGCCGCGCATGCGCAGACGCTCCGGACGGCGTGGAAGCTCGCGCACGAAGCGTCCGTGACTGGCAGGCCCGTATCAGCGGCGGCCGCCAAGGCGTGCGAGAAGTCGACGCGCTTCGCAGAGACGAGGCTCTTCGCAGGTTCGCGCGATCGCGCCCTCGTTCTCGATGCCGCCAAGGTGGCTCTCGTAGCGGTGAGAGCCGCAGCTCTTCCTGGCGTCCTCGGTCCCGAGAGCGTAAACGAGTCGCCCGACCTAGAGCTCGTCCGTCGTGCGATTGAGCGGCAGACACATGCAATCGCGACCGCAAGCGGCATCGTGGAGCAACCAGACTTCCTCGCGAGCGACCTCCGCGACCTCGAGAACTACTCCACGCCCGAGGCGGTGATGCCTAGTGACTGGGGCCCGGCGTGGTCCCTCTCACCGAACCTCCCGGAGACGAACCGCGGCGGGTTTCAGGACCTCGCTGCAGCGCACCGCGCAGGCATCGAGACGGGCGCCGTCGACCGCATCGCACAGGCCTGCTCGTCGAACCGCTGTGTTCTCTTCCTCGGCGATCAGCTCGCGACCGATGCGGGCTACCCGTCCGGCCGTCAGCTTCTCGAAGCGCTCATCGACACCGCGCGAAAGCTCAAGATCCCGGGTGAATGGGCGAGCCTCCGCGAGACACTCGACCGGGGCGACCACTCGACGGTTGCCGAGGTCGTGAAGGCGACGCTCGGCGCTCGCCTCCCCGAGCTCGTGGCAGCGATCTTCATTACGCCCCCGGGCGCCAAGCTCACGCCGACCCACGAGATCCTCGCCGAGATCCCGTTCGATGGCGTGCTCGCGGCGGACTGGGACGCCTTTGTCGTGCAGACGTTTGCGAAGCGCACGCCGCTCATGCTCTGGCCAGGGAGCCGCCGCGAGTACGAGGCGCTCCTCAAGGATCGCGGCTTCTTTCTCGTCAGACTCTTCGGCGACCCCGGCCGCCCGAGCGACTTCCTCTTCACCCACGAGGACTACCGGCGTGCTCTCCACACCAACGAAGCGTTCGCGAAGCTCATCACGCACGTCTTCTCCTCCCGCACGCTCCTCTTCGTGGGCGGCGATCTCGCGTCAATCCAAACCCACGCGACCAGCCTCCCTCACCCCTTCAATGCGCCGAGCGTGCCGCACGTCGCTCTCGTCCGACACGCGCCCGGCGCGTATCTCCAGGCGTCCGTTCTCGAGAAGAACCACTCGATCGAGGCCATCGACTACGACGGCCCCGAGGAGCTCGCGGCGTTCCTCGAAGCCGTCCGCGAGAAGGCCGGCGCGATCAAGCCCGTGAGCACGCGCACCGATCGCCCGAAGCGCACGCTCGACCGCGTCGTCCTCTCGAACATAGGACCGTTCGCCTCGCTCGACCTTGCGCTCGCGGAGGGCTGGAACCTCCTCCTCGGCGACAACGGCTGCGGCAAATCCACGCTCCTCCGCGCGATCGCCCTCGGCCTCTGCGGTGACGACGCGACCGCGCAGGTCGCGGGCGCGTCGCTCCTCCGCGACGGGACGACGCAGGGCTCGATCACGCTCCACGTCGGCGCGGACACCTTCACGACGGAGCTCGTCCACACCGGCCGCGAAGTGAAGGTCAAATGCCACCAGATGACCCCGCTCCAGGCGGGGAACTGGGCGGTCCTCGGATTCCCCGCTCTCCGCGGCGCGGCGTCGCAGCGACTAGACGGACCCGGCGAGCTCCCGCAGGATCCGTCCGTGCGCGACCTCCTCCCGCTCCTCACGGGCCGGCTCGACACCCGCCTCGACCAGGTGAAGCAATGGCTCGTCAACATCTCGCTCGTCGCGATGTCCACGACCGGCCGGCCCGAGGTCAAACGCTTCCAGCGCCTCCGCGACGAGTTCTTCGACCTCATGCGCCGCCTCACTCCGGGCGTCGATTACACCTTCGAGCGCGTGGACACATCGACGTGGCAAGTCCTCGTCCGCACGCGCGACGGCGTCGTACCGATCGAGTCCTTGAGCCAGGGCACGAGCTCGATCCTCAACTGGGCGGGCACGCTCCTCGAGCGCATGTACCAGGTCCACGACAACGAGACTCGCCCGCGCGAGCAGCCTGCGCTCGTCCTCATCGATGAGGTGGACGCGCACATGCACCCCGAGTGGCAGCGCGCGCTCGTCGGTCTCTTCCGCGAGCTCTTCCCGCGCGTCCAGGTCGTCGCGACGACTCACTCGCCGCTCGTCCTGGGGAGCGCGGCGGACGCCTCCGTGCGGGTCCTCGAGCGCGACGACGCGGGTGCGATCTGGGTGCGCAAAGTCGACCAGTCCTTCGAAGGCTGGCGCGCCGATCAGATCCTCACGAGCGAGGCGTTCGGGCTCGAGTCCACGATCAGTCCTAAGGTCCGCGAGCTCCTCCGCGAGCACGCGAGGCTCAACGCGCGCTCGAAGCGGACGCCGAAGGAGGAGAAGCGGTTCCTCGAGGTCCGCACGATCCTCCGTGCGACGCTCCCGTCGGCCGGGGAGACGGCGGTGGAGAGAGCGGCGCACGCCGAGCGACTCCGGGAAGCGGACGAGGCTCGACGCACCACGCCGCCCGAGAAGCGTCGCGCGCATCTCGCCCGTGCCGAACGGCTCCTCCGGCGGAGGCGTAAGAAGTGAGGCGAATCGACGAAGACGTGGAGAAGGTGCTCGCCGCCAAGGAGCCGAAGTGGTGGCCCAAGTGGCTCCAGAAGGCGCGGAAGGCCATCGAACAGGCGAAGGCCGACATCGCCAACAACGGCAAGCATGACTTCACGACCAACTCGAAGATCTGGGGTGAGCTCAAGGAGAAGCTCGCGGAGCACGTCTTCCATGGCAAGTGCGCCTACTGCGAGAGCCGGTACGTCTCCGTGAGCCCAGGCGACGCCGAGCACTACCGGCCCAAGGGCAAGGTCACCGTCCTCGACGATCAGGGGAAGACGCAGGTCATCGAGGGGCACAAGGGCTATTACTGGCTCGCCTGGGACTGGAGGAACCTCCTCCCGGCATGCTCATCCTGCAACTCGAGCAAGAAACTGAACCACTTTCCTCTCCCCAGAGGGAAGAAGCACATCACGAAGCCGGAGTGCGACACCGCGGCGCTCGACCGGCTCGAGAAACCGCTCCTCCTCAATCCGTATCGCGACGACCCGGCGGAGTATCTCGCCTTCGACGAGAACGGGTCCGTCGCGGCGATCGACGGCAATCCGCGCGGCGAAGCGTCCATCCGGATCTACGGGCTCGACCGCGACACACTCAGAGTCGAGCGTGCCGAGGAGCTCGAGGGCGCCTGGGACCATTTCTCCCGCGTGTTCCAGAAGGCCGGAGCGGCCGACGAGTTCCTCAAGAAGTACGACGAGGGGCGGCCGAAGTTCGTCACGGCCGTGCTCCAGCATCTCGACCGCATGGTCAAGCTCGAGCAGGAAGCGCTCGACAAGCTCAAGCGCGATCGCTCGAAGCCGGCCAAGCGACGGGGCGCCGAGTGAACAGAGACTCTCGCGCTACCGAAGACGGGCCAAAACGTGGGCCTCGGGGGTGGCAGTGATTCGAAGGGGGCCTCTCACAAAACCGGCGCTCAGCGTCGCCTGCGGCCACCCTTGCGCCTCGCAGGCTGGAGGACGTTGAAGCCCTCGGCCACCGCCGCCCTCGCGAGCGCTCGATCGACAACGACGAAGCCTCGGTCCTTCGGGCGATCGAAGTAGGCGAGCGCCGCCCCGAGCTGGAGCGCGTCGCCCGACTGCAACGGGTACCGAAGCATGAGCGCCCTCGCGCGCTCGCGGTCCTCGTCGAGCGAGTCCTCGTCGAGCGACTGGACCACCTCCCACCGAGCTGCGAGGGCGTCGAGGCGACCGAGAGCTTCGTCGCGCTCGGCCTCGTCGAGCTCGTCCTGACGCACCAGCTTCGTGATCGCCGACACGATCTCGGTGTGCGTGTACTGCCAAACGATCAGCCCCGGATCGACGCGGTAGAGGTCGCGCGCTCCGGGGCTGTGCTGCTGTTCGACGATCAGTGGGACGACCGCGGAGCTGTCCCAGAAGTTCGGCACGCGTTCTCAGCCCTTGCGGCCCCAGCGCAACGCCCTCTGCGCGCCCGGAGCTGCGGGACCTGGCCGGAGGATCTCGGCGAGCGGTGGTCCCGCCTTCCCGCGCTTCACGCGACCGCGCTTCACGAGCTCGTCGACATGGCGGGCGAGCGCCTCGTCTTCCGCCTGGGCCGCTCGCTTCGCGCCGCGCTTCTTGACCTTGTCGCTCTTGAGCTTCATGGACGCACCTTAGCCACTCTACTCGGAGTGCGTCAACACGGGAGCAGCGAAGCGAGATCGGCACCGCTCGAGGTTCCCCGCAGGTATGGCATGGACGCAGCGACCCCGTCAGCCTCGATTCGGGAGCCAGCATGAACAAGCTCGCGTGCTTCCCAGCTCCAGGCCTACAAGGCCGAGGCAAAGCGCCCGAAGCTCGACGCCTACGATCGGGCGCTCCTCGTGTTCCTGAGTGCCGTCATTCCGCAGTGGCGCAAGTCTCTGACCGTTGTGAAACCCGAGACGCTCGTCGGCTGGTCCAAGGGCGGCTTCAAGGCACTCTGGCTGCGCCTCTCGAGGCCGAACGTGAAGAAGCGCCGCGACCCGAGAGTCCCGGAGTGGGCGCGCGAACAGATCCGCGAGTGGGCGCGCGACACACGCTGGGGCTCAAAGCGAATCGCCGGAGAGCTGAAGAGCAAGGAACCACGTGAGCACGGCGTGGGCGTGCGATTTCTTCACCCGACCTGGTTCTTCGGCCAGGTCCATGTCTTCTTCGTCATGAAGCTCGGGACGCGCGAGGTCCTCCACTGGAACGTCACCAACGACCCGTCGCACCGGTGGACCGAGCAGCAATCCCGCGCACGGCCGGATCGTCCGGAAGGACGTGCTCAACGGGCTCATTCGCGAGTACCAGTTCGCGGCCTGAGCTCACGCGACGGCTGTCGCGCGCATGACCGCCGTGACGGTCCGAGCGACTTCGTCGCCCGAGCGCCCGGCCTGGCGTGATCTCGAGCCCGTTTGACCGTCGGCCGTCATCGGACCGCATGCAAGCCAGCCCACACTGAAAAGCTCGACGGTCCGCCGAGGCGTCTCGAGCTCGATCCAAGTTGCACTCTGCAACGCCGTCGGCGATGCGCCCCTACAGCCCCCTTCAACTGATCGCCTCGAACGCCGACACGTACTCGGGCGCGAGCCTCCTCTTGAGCTCGTCGTCGCCCTCGATCGACTTGGCGACGTTCTCCCGGAACTGCCTCATGAGCTCGGGCAGCTCCGCGAGGAGCGCCCTCACCGAGTCGCGCGTCATCTCGGGCCCGATCCACGGGATCTTCGAGAACCAGGACCCGCTCTTGTAGAGCTCCTCGAGGCGCGCGGCGGACATGTTCGCGGGGAACTTCTCGATGAGCTTCGGAGCCTCGGGGTGCGGGAAGGCGACGTACTGCGTGGCGGCGTACTCCTCCTCCGGGAGGACGCCGTCCTTCCACGCGACGAGGAGCTCCTTCACCGACTCGGTCACGGCCTTCACCGGGATCGAGACGGCGAGGCTGTCCGTCTTGCCGCCGAGGAAGAGCTGCCCGTCACATTTGGTGTACCACTCCTGCCCGACGGCGTTCTTCACGCGGAGACCGTCGCTGTCGGGACGCGCGTTCTCGCCCTCGCCGTGGAGCGACTTCACGTGCCCGTCCTGGTCGTGGAGGAGCTTCGAGAGGGCGCCCGCGAGCTTGTCCGACCAGCCCTTCTTCTCGCACCAGGCGCGGATCTCGGCGCGCGGGACGCGGACGTGGCCCGCGGCGAAGCCGTCCGTCAGGAAGTGGTCCGCGAAGCCGTTGTAGAAGACGGCGCGCCGGAAGCGCTCGTCCATCTTGCCGCCGCAGTCACGCGCGATCTCGAGCGCCCTCCCGTGCCACTCGCAGTAGAACTCCATGTTGTGCCACGAGAAATGGCTGGTATTCCGGACCGCCATCTCGATGTAGTTCTTCGCGTTCCACGCCATGGTGATGTTCTGGTCGGGGTAAGGCGACGGCTTGCCGCCGTCCGTCTGGGCCTTGATCCACTTGAGCTCTTTCTTGAAGCACTCCTTCAAGTCGTCGAGGTCGCGGTCCTCCCAGAGCCACGGCAAGGAGGCGGGCTTCTCCTCGTAGAGCTCTTCACCCCTCTCGTAGAAGTCGCCCGAGAGCGCGACGATCTCGCCGTAGGAGAAGACGTGGTCGCCCTGCAGCCTCTTGAGGCGGCGGAGCGATTTCGCCGGCAGCGAGAGCGCGAGGCACGCGGCGTCGGCGGCGTGGTCGCCGAGCCACATGTGCTCGCCGCTCTCGAAGGGGAGTTTTCTGCCGGGCTTTCTCCCCGCGTTCCTCACCTTCGCGAAGCGAGCGAGCGGATCGCCCCCGCTCGCTCTCGGGAGAGCGGGCGCGGCCGCCGCACTGCTCGACGCCGCCGTGGCCGGCGCGCTCGCGGCGAGGTGCGGCGCCTCCATGAAGTAGTCGATCCAGTGCTCGCCCTTGACGAAGCTCGCGGGGAGCCCGTCCGCCTGGTCGCTCCGCGCGAGGTTGCCGCCCGAGCGCGCGTGGAGCGCCTCGACGAGCCGGCCTTGAGGGATGCTCGGCCAGGGCTGGCTCTGCGTCGAGGCCATGGCCGCGAACTTCCCCTCGGGCATATGCCCGACGGCGGTGCGCGGCGTGCCGTTGTGACTCCCGTGATGCGAGACCTTGTAGAAGTCGATGTCGCCGAGGTGCCCCTCCGCGGCGGGCGTGTCGAGCCAGGACTGCCAGTTCCCGTACTGCGCGTCGCCCGGGAAGAGCATGCGGCAGCCGAAGTAGTCGAGCTTCACGCAGAGGCTCGTGTTGTTGATCGCCTGGTCGAGATAGAAGGTGAGCGTGTCGGCCGACTCGATCGAGGCCTTGAGCGCGTCCTCGACCTTCGCGTTCATGAGCTCGATCTTCTTGCCGTTGCCCGTCTCGAGCCGGAACTGGCCGCGGCCCGCGGCGCGCGAGATCTCGTACTCGTCCGAGATCATGGGCACGCCCTCGTAGCCGTCCTCCGAGTCCTTGGCCTTGAAGAAGCGCTCCTTCTTGGGCGGCTCCATGCGGGCGAGGAACGTCTGATCGCGCGGCGGTCCGAGCACCCGCGCCGTGAGGCCGAGGACTCCGGCCGCGTCCTCGAGGGTCTCTCCGGCCTCGAGGAAGCGCACGGTCGCCTTGCCGCCGCACCCGGACTTGAGGAAGCGGAGCGCGACCTCGTTGCCCACGATGTTCGCGACGGCCGCCTTCGCCTGCGGCGCCGCGTTCGCGTCGGCGGCGAGGTGCGCCTCGAGCTGCTTCGCGAGCGCGAGCTGCTTCCGGCGGAGCCGCTCGGCCTCCACGTCCGCGGGGTTCTCGGTCCAGGGGAGCCAGACCTCGCGGATCGCGCACTGGCGGAAGAGCTCGGCGCACTTCCCGAAGCCCGAGATGTGGTCCTGGTGCGCGTGCGTCGCAACGACCACGTCGATCGAGCGGTTCGTCTCCTGGAGGATGTTCTCGACGACCGCCGGCGTCACGGCGCGGTCGCCCGCGTTGTGGACGCCGCAGTCGAAGAGCACGTGCCGCATGCCCGCGCCGACGGCCGGCAAGCTCACGAGGAAGCAGTCGCCGAAGCCGACGTGGTACATGCGCACGCGGATCTTCGGGTGCGACGAGACGGCCGTGGGGAGCGGCGGCCTTCGCTTGGCCATGGTCAGAACCCCCGGTGGAGGGCGGCGAAGTTGACGGAGCCCCGCGACTCCGTGTCGGTCGTGTAGTGGAAGGCCGCGTGCGCGTCGGCGACCCCGGCGCGGTACGCGCGCTCGCGCTCGAGGCGACTCTCAGAGCCGATCGATTTGTGCACCGAGTAGCGCAGGGTGCCGTCGGGGTTGAAGACGAGCGTGACGCCGCCCCGGAACTCGAACGACTCCTTCCCGCCCTCGCCGAAGAGTCGGACCTTCTTCTTCTGGAGCACCTCGACGACGCTCTCGAGGAGGAGGTTCCCTCCACGCCCGATCCTCTTCACCGGGTGGAACGTGTGGACGGCGATCGGGTGGTCCGGGTCGAGCTGGAGGACCGCCGCGTTCGCCTTCGCGAACTTCGAGATCGCGCGCGCGTTCCGGGACGCCTGATTCGGGTCGAAGCGCCCCGAGAGGTCGAAGCGGACCTCGCACTGCGGGACCTCGAGCTTCGAGGCGAGGCAGTCCCAGCGGAGAGAGTCCTCGGAGAGCGACCGCACGCCGTCCGGGTAGATCCCGCGGAGCCTGAACGCCTGGATCAGGGCGTCGCGGTACTCGTACTTGTCCTCGGGGACGAGGTCCGAGTCCGCGGTGATGAGCGCGCGGAGGAAGTCGCCGAACTCGATGTCCACCGGAGGGCAGTAGTCGAGCGCGCGGATGCACATGTTCGCGAAGTGGCTCGCCGTCGAGGCGGCGACGCGCGCGAGCATGTCCACGAGGAGCGGGTGGAGGTGACCGGCCCGGAGGTCCTTCCCGGCCTCGGACGCGATCACGAAGAGGTCCTTCGTGCGGCGGAGGTAGCTCGTGAAGAACGCGTCGAAGATCGCCGCGACGAGGATCGCTCCGCGGTCGTGCGGCTCGACGAGCGACTCGAGGAGGTCCGGGTTCGGCCTCGTGCCGATCGCCGAGCGGAGCGCGGCGCGCTTGCCGCGCGCTTCGCCGAACTGCCGGGCCAGCTCGACGAGCGGGTTCGCCTGCGCCTCCTCGAACTGGAAGCGGACGTCCTCGCTCACGGGCGCGGCGAGCGGCTTCAAGCTCTGCTGGTGGAGCATGCCGCCCGTGCGCTGGATCGTGTCCTTGAGCGAGTCCTCGTACGAGAAGTGCTGGAACAGGGCGACCACGTCCGCGAACGCCTCGTGGAACGCGAGCGTGTCGGGGCTCGTCGGCTCCATGAAGTAGTTCCTGAGCCCGTCCACGATCGCGTGCGTCGTCTCGTGCGCGATGATGTCGTGCGAGAGGCACGTGAAGACGGTCTGCCCGGGGAGGTTTCGCCCGGCGTCCTCGCGCGAGGCCGTGAAGTAGCCGAAGAGCAGCCCCTGGTGCTCCCGGCTGTAGAACGCGTTCGCCTCGCGCATGGCGTGCGGGTAGATCTTGAGGAGGTGCGCGTCGTCGCGGTGGTCCTTCGGCGACCACCGGGTGAACGCCCACTTGGTGCGGCGTCCGAGCGCGACCTCGAACATGTGCACGGTCTGCCGCGCGATCGCGTAGACCATCTGCTGGTGGAAGCGCGGGTCCGACTCGCTCGGGTCGAGCCCGTTCCCGATCAGGACCTCGGGTGACTCGAGGTCCACGGCGCGGTAGTAGCGGTCCTCGCTCGCGTCGTAGTCCACGACGGCGAGCTGGTGTCCCACGGGCCCCTTCTTCAACGGCTCGTAGGGCACCGAGACGGTCATGTAGTTCCCGAGCGTCCGCCCTCGATTCGGGTCGAACGCGTAGACCTTGAGCGGTCGCGCAGTCGGCGTGGTCATGCCCCAACCCCCCGCTCCGATTGTGCCTCTTCAGTCCGGCGTCACCAGCTCATCCCGGCGACGAACGACCCGAGCCAGAAGGCGCACCCGCAGAGGAGGAACATGCCGACGAGCGGGAGCCAGAAGAACGGGCTCGACCAGAACGGCACGGCGAGGAAGCCGTCGTCGCGGGCCACCTCCTGGCGGTAGGCGTCCGTGAAGATCTCGTTCGCCGAGCCCGAGAGGAGCGTCCGCAGGATCGCGAAGTACCAGATGCACTGGACGGCGCTCGCGGCGAGGAAGACGGTCGGCATGCCACCCGCGCTGCCGAGCGTCAGGAGGATCTCGAGAGCGGTGAGCGCGACGACGATCCAGCGGGCGACCGTCATGTACTTCCAGAGGCCGTGACCGACGAGGAGGCCGACGACCCCGAAGAAGCCCGTGATGAGCGCGGCGTTCCGCTTGATGCGGTCGTCGGCGGTGAAGAAGCCGAGGCCACCGAGCCCCATGACGAGCAGGCCCGCGAAGCGGTACCAGAACGCGATCGCGCGGATGTGGCACTCCTGGCGGACGTCGCGCCAGATGCCCTGCTGCTGCTGGACGGGCGGGGGGCCCCAGGTGGGCTCCGCGGTCTCGTAGCGCGGCGCCGGAGCCGGAGCCGCGTAAGCCGCCGGGGCCGGGGCGGCCCTCGTGACGAGCGGGGTCTCGTCGCCGAGGACGTTCGTGAGCGGCTCGGTCGAGCCGTCGCGGACGCGCTTGAACGCCTGGTCGATCGGGAGGACGATCCGCCCGCTCCCGAGGACGAGGCGTGTCGTCTGGGGCGGCGCGCCGAGCCCCGTCCCCTCCCACCCGCCGCCGAAGTTGCGGCGGAGGGTCTCGCCCACGTAGCAGCCGAGCCTGAGGAACGTCCGCTCGAGCGCCTTCGAGGGCACCCACGCGAGGAGGCCGCGCGCCGCGCCGCCGCGCGCCCAGGCCGCATCGAGCGACGCCTCGAGGGCGCGGAGGCTCTCGATCGAGAAGTCGAGGACGAGCCCGGGGCGCGCGAGCTGCGACGTCGCTTCGTACGCGAGGTTCGCGATCTCCGCGGGTGGCTCGCGCGAAGCGACCGACGGAGCCGCGGAGGGGCCGGCCGCCGGGGTCGCATCGGGGGTCGTCACCATCTCGAAGTAGGCCGCGGCGCGCGAGAGCTTGCCCGTCCCCGCCGGGCCCGCGAGCGGGTCCATGGCCCGGACGACGGGCGGCGGTTCGCCGGGCGTCGGGGACGCCATCTTCAGCGTGTCGGCGGCCGAGTCCCGGGGCGTCGCGGCGGGAGGCGGCGCGTCGTACGCAGGCGCCGCGGCGGGGGGCGCGGCCACGTACGGCGGCGGTACCCCGGAGCCCGCCCGGAGCGTCATGGCCGCGTTCGGCCGCGGCGGCGGCGAGACGATCGCCTTCACGATGACGCCGAGGCAGACGATGCCCGCGACCACGACGAGCGCGATCGGGACCCACTCCGGGATCGCGGGGTTCGGCTTGAAGATCCGCCGCGCGGCGTCGAGGCTCGACCCCGAACCGACGGGCGCGGCGCTCGCCGGGTCGGTCGCCGCGACGGGCTCGGGGTCCTGGAAGCTCTTTGCGAGCGTCCGGGTGCGCGCGAGCACGGCCTCGAGCCCGGGTCCGGTGCGCGAGAGCGACTCGAGGTCCTGGGCGAGCCGTCCGAGCTGCTCGCGGGCCGTGGCGCGCTCGGCGGGCGTCTCCGGGCGGTAGAAGTCGAGGATCGTCGTCGCGGCCGTCGCGAGCTCGGACCGCGACTCCGCGTCCCTCGCGTCGAGGTCCTTCAAGAGCGCGCGGAGCTCGCCCTCCTCCGCCGCCTTCCGCATCGCCTCGTCCGCCGCCGGGCTCGAGCGCCACGCGCGCGTCGCTTCGAGGAACGCGACCGGACGCGCGCAGTGCTCCGCGAGGACGGGGGCCTTGCGCCACGCCTCGAGCTGCGGCGGCGACGCCGCGGGCTTCGGGAGCGCCGCCGCCGTCGTGCGCCACGACTCGAGAGCGGCCGCGAGGACGACGACGCGCTCCTCGCGCGTGTTCTTCTCGTAGAGCTCGAGCGCCTTCGCGAAGCGCGCGCGGAGGGCCTTCGTGCGGTCGAGCTCCTGCGGGAGGGGCGTGAGCTTCCCCTCGACGATCGCGAAGCGGCTCGTGAGCGCCGCGTTCGTCTTGCCGTTGCTCGCCGCCAGGTCCGCTTCGAGCCGAGCGAGGAGCGGCTCGACCTCCTCGAAGCGCGAGCCGACGCGCGTCTCGGTCACGGTCCGCTCGATCGCGGCGAGCTCCTTGTCGAACCGGTCGCGCGTCTCCGCGTCGAGGGGGCCGATCTCCTTGCGGGCGAGCTCGACCGCGAGGGCGGCGCCGTCCACGTCCTTCGCCTCGATCGCCTTCCTTGCGTCGGCGACCATCGACTTGACCTTCGCGACGGTCTTCTTGTGCTTGTAGGTCTTCTCCCCCGCGTCGCACTTCTCGCGGATCGCCGAGTACCGCTTCTGCCCGGCGGCTCGCGCCGCGGGGGAGACGGTCTTCATCTCATCGAGCGCGGCGTCGAGCGCGTCGCGGCAGAGGTCCCATTGCTTCCGCTTGAGCTGCTCGTCCGCGTCGTCGAGCGTGCGCTTGGTCCCCGCCTCGTCGGCGCGAGCGACGGCCGCCACGGCGACGACGACGACGCTGGCGACCGCGACGAGGAGCGCCGGCCGGGCCATGAGTCCCCCCGGCCGGGAATGTAGTCCAGGTCACTTCCGCGGCGCCATCGCCTGCGCCGAGGCGCCGTTCTTCTTCCTCAGCTCCTCGACCTCCGACTGGAGCCTGAGCACCACCGCCTCCTGCGCGCGGTGACGGCTCTCCAGCGCAGCGACGCTCACCGTGCTCTCGCTCGCCGCGCGGACCGCCGAGTCGATCCGAACGATCGCATCGTCGCGCTCGGCCGCGATCGCCTGCGTCCGGGCGACGAGGGCGTTCCTCTCCCTGAGGACGAGGCGCTTCTGCCCGCCCGGCACGAGGCCCGCGTAGATCGCGGGGAGGGCGAGCAGCACCGTCGGGACGAGGAACGCGCGCCGGCTCTGCCTTCCTGCGAGGAGGACGACGAGACCGACGAGCGCCGACGCGACGGCGACTCCTCCGAGGAGGTAGCGCGTCGCGAGCGGTGACTGGAGGAGTTGCCGCCGCGCGTCGGCGGTCGCGGACTCGACGCGGGCCGCGAGGTCGGGGAGGAGGAGCCCCGCGACGTTCGCCAGGGCGAAGGCGAGCGCCACGAGGAACAGGGCCATCCAGCTCCGGGACGAACGGCGCGCGGCGCGCCGCTCTCTCTCGTCTCGCATCGATTCTTGCTCCTCGCGCTCGCGCGTGGCGGCGCTCTTCGCCCTGACCCCGATCTGACTCGAGTCCTGCCAGATGCTCTCCGCGACCGGCTGCGGTTCCGGCTCCGGCTCCGGCTCCGGCGCGGGCGCCGGCTCCGGCTCCGGCGGCAGGAGCTGGCCCGGCTCGCCCACGAGCGCGAGGAGCTGGCTCCGCGCATCCGCGTGCAGGACGGCGAGGACGCGCTCCTCGGCCTCGCGGGTGCGGCGTTCGTCGCGCGGCTCCTCGCGGCGGGTCGCCTCGAGCTCGGCGAGCTTCTCCTCGACCGCCGCGTTCGCCACGCTCGGCGAGAGGCCGAGCGAGTCCATGCGCTCGAGGAGCGCTCGCTCGGTGATGCTGCCGAGCGCTCCTCCGTCGAGGAGCTGCGCGACCGCACGCTTCACCTCCTCGCGACGCCGTTCGCGGAGCTCCTCGCCGTACTCCAGGCGGCACTTCGGATCGAGGAGCGTCGTGCGCGCGCGCTGCAGCTCGCGGCGGAGGTGCTGTGCGAGCGAGCTCTTTCCGCCCGGCGCCGCGTCGAGGCGCCCGAGCCGCGCGAGGAGCGCGGCGTTGACC
>CAZYLP010000025.1:0-2509 GCA_964648345.1 uncultured Planctomycetota bacterium | reverse complement strand
ACGATCGCGGCGTCGGGGGCGACCCCGAGGAGCTGGTAGTAGTCGGGCGACGGTACGTCGGGCGCGACGCCGAGCAACGTCTCGAAGAAACCCAAGGGCGCCTCCAGCGCCCAGCCCGTTCCCTTCGAGCTTGGTCGAGCCGGTGGCTCGCTGTCAAGCCGGCTTACGGAACCTCTGGAATCACATGGTCCGCGAGCCCGAACCGGATCGCCTCCTCGGCGCTCATGCTTCGCCCCGACTCGCGGGCGGCCACGATCTCCGGGACGCTCTTCCCCGTGTGCACCGCGAAGGCCTCGTCGACGGTCTTCGAGAGCCGCACGATCTCCTCCGCCTGCTCCGGTCGCTTGAAGCCGCCCTTGATCTCCGCGAACGCCAGTCGCGCGTGCGGCAGCACGAACCGCCGTCCGTGCTTACCCGCGGCGAGGAGGAGGAGCGCCGTGCCCTGGCACGCGCCGATGCAGTAAGTCGCGATCGGCGAGCGCACCGTCTGCATGAGGTCGTAGATCGCGAGGCTCGCGGTCACGGACCCGCCCGCCGAGTTGAGGTAGAGGCTGATCTCGTCCCGCGAGGAGCCGTCGAGCTTGACGAGCTGCGCGAGGACGATGGTCGCGACCGAGTCGTCGATCGGCGTCGCGATGAAGACGATCCGCTCCTCGAGGAGGCGGTCGAAGATCGCCTGGTTCGGCCCGTCCTTCATGCTCCGAGCGTAGCTCAGGCGAGCTCCTCGACGAAGCCGCGCTGGTAAGTCCTGAGGTCGATCTTCTTGCCGTTGAGATGGTTCGTCACGACGCCGTTCTGCTCGGAGACGGTGCGGATCTTGTCCGCCCGCTGGCCCGTGCCGACCTGCTGCCTGCGCGCCTCGTTCCGCGCGGAGAGAGCGCTCGTGGCGCGCCGTTCGAGGAGCCGCGCGCGGAGGACGGCCAGCGCGAGCTCTCTATTCTGGTGCTGGCTCCGGCTGTCCGCGTACGCGGTCGTGCCTGTCGGGACGTGAGTGATCCTCACGGCCGACTCGGTCTTGTTCTTGTGCTGGCCGCCGGGGCCGGAGCCCCTCACGGTCTCGATGCGGAGCGCGCGCGGATCGAGGACGAGCTCGTGCGACGCGGGCTCGCGGAGGACCGCGACCGTCACCGTGCTCGAGTGGACGCGGCCACGCTTCTCGGTCGGTGGGACGCGCTGCCAGCGGTGGCCGCCCGCTTCGTGAGCAAATGCAGCGCGGCCGGCCGGGCTCGTCGTCCTCAGCGAGACGAAGCCAGGTCGGGACTCGAGGAGCTCGAGGTCAAAGACCCCTCCGGGCTCCCATGCGCACGTAGATCGAGAGGAGCTCGTGCACGAGGAGCCGGGCGTCTGCGCCACCTTCGCCGGCGCGGATCTCGACGATCGTTGCGGAAGTCATGGGAGGACTCCAAGGAGATGATGATGACGCGTACGGGAGTTGCACCCGTGCCCGAGGTTTGAGGGACCCCGATCCTGGCTGCTAGAAGAACGCGCCATGAGGCCACGCCGAGGCGTGACCGAGATAGCGGAGACCGGAATCGCACCGGCGACCTCGAGCTTATGAGGCTCGCGAGCTACTGCTGCTCCACTCCGCGACGATGCCGATGGGACTTGCACCCACAACCTACCCCTCGACAGGGGGCCGATCTGCTGATTGATCTACGGCACCATTCGAACGACACCACCCCTTACGAGGCGGTCGGGGATCGCTGTCAGCGCCGTCGAAAATTAGCGCAAGACCCAGGGGAGGAGAGCCCTGGCGATCGTCGAGCGAACCACCTCGACCGATCGCGGAGGCCGGGCGACCTGGGCCGCGAGGAGAGCGAAGGGTCGCCGATAGCGCTGCGCACCCGGCTCGAAGGAGACCGTCGCGGCGAAGGCGAGGAGCTCGTCCGCGCTCCCTCCCACTGTCGATCGACGGGAGGAGCGGGCGCCCGATCGCAGCGGATCCGCGTGCTTCGGACACGGGCAGGCGACCCACGCCTCGAGGCCGGTCCTCAGTGCTGCTCTCCGCGGCGCGGCTTCGGCTGAAGCCACGGCGAGCGGCTCGACCGCGACCGCCGCGCGCACGAGCACCTCGGAGTTCGCGGGGAGATTCGTGAGCCAGTTGAAGAGCGGCCAGGGCACGCGGAACGCCGTGGGAGTCTCGGCCGTGGTCTTGCCGGTGAGCGGACACCGCGCGGAATGGCGCAGCCCCGCGGTCGGACACTTGCAGATCGGCCGTTCCACGAGGAGCGCGACGTTCGCGGCCGGGTCGCCGAGGTAGGCCGCGAGCTCGAGCCACCAGGCCGTGAGACTCCCCACGCGACGTCTCGCCGTGAGCCAGCGTGCACCGTCCTGGACGTCGCCGGTCGCGGCCGCACGTTCGAGAGCGCGAAGGTCGTCGTCGGACACGACTGGATCTCCAGAATCCGCCGGACTAGATCTCAAAAATCCGCTCTAGGAGCGGATTTTGGAGATCTAGCCCGGATCATTCACGACAAACAAAGACGGACGTGACCCGTACGTCATGGAA
>CAZYLP010000024.1:14200-24034 GCA_964648345.1 uncultured Planctomycetota bacterium | reverse complement strand
TCGCGTCGAGCTCGACGACGATGACGACGAGCTGACGCGCGAGCGCGACGCGGAGACGAGGCGTCGAGCCGTCGGCGATGAGCGCGGCGGCGAGGTCGCCCGTCTTCGCGGAGCGCGACTCGCGGACCGAGGCCACGAGCGCGTCGAGCGGCTCGGGCGCGAACGGCTCCGGCGGCCCTTCGAGCGGCTTGAAGCCGCCGTCCCGGTAAGCGACGTAGAGGTCGTCGTCGCGGACGACCTCGACGCCGTGGATGCCGCCCTTCTTCGCGAAGCGCTCGAGCTCCTCGACGAGGGGCGGGATCCTGTCGGCGCGGATCGTCTCGTCGGCCGCCTCGAGGTAGGCGCGCACGACGCCGAAGCCGGCGACGGCGTCCGCCTCCTTGCGGGCGGCGTCGAGGAGCATGCCGAGGTTCGCGGCCCCCGCGTCGAGGTCGCGGAGACGCGCGACGCGCTCCTGGCCGCGGTTCGTGTCGCGGCTCGTCCGGTAGAGGTCGGCGAAGGTGAAGCCGAGGACGATGAAGATGATCGGGAGGACGATGAGCCCGACGATGGGGAGCCGCCGCACTCCCTCCACTACTCGCCGACCCGACCGCGGATGAACTCCGCGTGCTGGACGCCCGGGCCGCTCCCCTCGAGGGCTTCCTTCACGTACTGCTTCACGACCGGGATGAGCGCGCTGTCCGTGTCCGAGATGCGGCGGCGGAGCGCGTCGGCCGCGAGCGCCATGAGCTCGGAGCGGCGCGCGCCGGTCGCACGCTCGCCCGCGCGGGCGAGGGACGCGGTCGCGAGGGCGAGGTACTGGTCCTCGCGCCCGACCCAGTTGCGGAGCCGGTTCGCCTCCTCGGTGATGTCGGGCTCGGGCGTCCCCTTCTGCGAGGCGACGTACACCCAGTGGTCGCGGCGGTTCCCCTCGCCCGCCCGGTGCGCGGCGCGCGCCACCGCGAGCGCCTCCTGGCGCGCGGCGCGACGCGTGGCGTTCGCCTGCCGGTCGGTCTCGTGCTTCGCGCGGAGGACGAGGAGCGTCTGCTCGACGAGGTCGAGCGCGCCGCGCACCCGCTCGAAGGCGAGGTGCTGCGAGGCCGGCCCCGCGCCGTCGAGCGGATCGAGGACGCTCCGGGCCTGCTCGAGGTTCGTGAGGGCGTCCTCGACGGGGGTCTC
The DNA here is from genome assembly GCA_964648345.1 of uncultured Planctomycetota bacterium. Taxonomy (GTDB): domain Bacteria; phylum Planctomycetota; class J058; order J058; family JACQDU01; genus CAZYLP01. The sequence continues at coordinate 22,876 of CAZYLP010000024.1, read as the reverse complement.
GGCGGGGGCGTCGGGGTCGGGGTTGGCCTGGAGGTCGAGGTTCTCGAGCTTCCAGATCGCGTCCTGCGGCGAGCGCGGCGCGAAGACGAGCCGGAGCGGCTGCGTGCGCTCGTCGTCGCGGACGAGCCGCATGCGCACGGCCCACGCCGCGCGGAGCCAGAGCTTCCCCTCGAAGGCGTCCGGGTCCTCGGCGATCCCGAGCCGCGCGTGGCCGAGGGCGCGGTAGGTCGCGACGGCGCGCGCGACGGTCGTGTCGAAGCGCGCCGGGTCGAGCGGACCGGCCGCCGCGAGCGCGCTCTGGATCGCGGCCTCGTCGGCCCGCCGGCCGAGGCTCGCGGCCGCGGCGAAGTGGCCGCGGTAGAGCGCGCACCCGCACTTCGGGCAGGCGACGATCTCGCGGAGCTCGAGCACCTCGAGGCGGCCCGTCCGGTCCACGGCCCAGCGGCAGCCGTCCGAGTCGCGGCCGCCGCCCTCGTTCCTCGCGACGACGAGCCGGACGGAGAAGCGGTTCCCGTCGAGCGGACACGTGAAGCTCTGGGTCGCGCCGGTCTCGTCCTGGGCGCGGGCGACCGCGAGAGAGATGAGGAGTGCCATGACCGGTATGACCAGCCGGAGGTTTCTCACGAGCACACGGGAGGATAGCGGTCCTGCCGCGCTGTGGCAAAATCCTCCCCGATGAAACAACTCGTGTTCGCGCTGCTCGCCCTCGCCGTGCTGGCCGGTTGCCCGGAGAGCCCGAAGGATCAGGCTTCGGAGCCGGTGTGCCCGGCCCCTCGGCATCCGGTGCCGCTCGTCGGCGAGGTCTATGCGTTCAAGCTCCTCGGCGGAGCGATGCGGGAGGACGAGGTCGTCGCGGTCGGCTCCCACACCGTGACGGTGATCCGCGAGATCATCGTCGGCGCCGAGGTCAAGTCGACCCAGACCTGCGAGGAGCCGCTCGAGGGCGATGGCCCGACGGCGACGATCACCTCCGCCATGAGCTTCAAGAAGACGGGGAGCGAGACCGTCGCGATCTCGGGGAAGTCCTTCCCCTGCGAGATCCGCGAGGCGAAGCCCGCGACGACCGTGATCAAGGAGTGGATCTCTCCGCATTGGCCTCACGTGTTGCGAACCAGCTCCGGCCCCTTCGTCACGCTCGAGCTCCTGGCGGTGAAGCCGAAGAAGGACAAGGAGGCGAAGAAGAAGTGAAGCGCCTCCTCGTCCTCGCGCTCCTCGTCCTCGGCGCGGCCGCGCTCGCGGGCGACCGCGAGGAGCGGCTCGACGCGTCGCACGTGAAGGTCGGCCAGCTCTACCGATTCCGGCTCGCGGCCGGGAACTCGAGCGTCTGGGAAGTCGTAGGCAAGACGGAGGACGAGGTCCGCTACAAGATCAAGGCCACCGTCGCGGGGAAGGAGCTCGCCGGTCAGGACGAGGTCCACTCCTTCGCGCTCAAGCGGAAGCCCGAGAGCCGCGAGGCGGCGACCGGCCCGAGCGACGTGCTCCGGGTCTCGGGCGTCGCCTTCGTCTGCACGGTCCTCGACACGCCGAGCGCGGGCACGATCGTCCGCACGTGGCGCGCGCTCAAGTTCCCCGAGACGATCAAGGTCCAGCTTGGCACCGAGGTGACGGCCGAGCTGATCGAGATCGTCCAGCCGAAGTGAAGATTGTCATCGCCACTCCGAGCGCGCGGCCCGCGCTCACGGGCAACGCCACGACCGCCGACCGCTGGGCTCGCGGCCTCCGCGCCCGGGGCCACGACGTGACCGTCCTCGCCGTCCCTCCCGAGTGGAAGCGCGCCGACTTCGAGGCCGCGCTCCCCGCGGCGGACGTGATCCACCTCCTCCACGCCTGGAAGACGGGCCGCTTCGTGAACGAGGCCCGCGCGCGCGCGCGCGTCGTCGTCTCCTTCGCGGGCACCGACCTCGAGCCGGGCCTCGACTCCGCGAAGGCGCGCACCGTGCGGAACGCCTGCGAGCACGCGCACGCCCTCGCCGCCGCGGGCGACGACGCCGCCCTCGTCGTCGCGCGCGCGCTCCCCGACGTCGCCCCGCGCGTCGTCTCCGTGCCGAAGGGCGTGCGCCTCGAAGCGGCCCCGGAGGAAGGCGCGTTCGACCTCAGGCGCGGGAGCCGCGACCCGCTCGTCCTCCTCCCCGCGGGCGTCCGCGCCGTGAAGCAGCCGCGCTGGCCGATCAAGCCCCTCGAGCGCCTCCGCGCGGAGGGGCTCGAGATCCGCTACGTCGTCCTCGGCCCCGAGCTCGAGGAGGCGGAGAGCGCCGCCCTCGCGCGCGACTTCGCGACGCGTCCCTGGTGCTCGCGCGTCGAGGCGCCGCCCGACGCGGCCCCCTCCGCGCTCGCGTCGGCCGACCTCGTCCTCAACTGCTCCAAGGTCGAGGGCTTCTCGAACGCCCTCGCCGAGGCGCTCGTCCTCGGGTGCTGCGTCCTCGCGATCGACGTCCCGGGGAACCGCGCCGCGCTCGGCTCCTCGGGCGTCATCTTCACGGACGCGGAGGACTTCGTCTCGAAGGCGCGCACGCTCCTCCGCGACCCGCAGCAGAGGCGGCGGATCGGCGAGGGCGCGAAGCGCGACGCGCGCCGGCGGTTCGACCCCGAGCGCGAGATCGACGCGCTGCTCAAGGCCTACGAGAAGGCGCGGAGCTAGGGACCTAGCCCTTGCCCTCGTTGGGGCCGAAGTCGAAGTCCGACGAGCGCGTGCCCTTGACGATGCCGCGGAGCTCCATCTTGAGCTCGTCCGGGTTGTCGGCGAGACCCATGGCCGTCTCGAGGTCGATGAGCTCGTCCCGGTAGAGCTGGACGATCGACTGGTTGAACGTCTGGCACCCGAAGTAGCTCGACTCCATGAGCGCCTTGTAGAGGTCGGTCGTCTTGCCCTCGCGGAGCAGGTCGCGGATGAGCGGCGACTTGATCATGAGCTCGACGGTCGGCACGCGGCCCTGGCCGCCCTTCTTGACGCCGAGGCGCTGGGCGACGACGCCCTCGAGGATCATGGAGAGCTGCGAGCGGATGAGCTCGTGCTGGTGCGGCGGGAAGTAGTTGATGATGCGCTCGACGGTCTGCTGAGCGTTGACCGTGTGGAGCGTCGAGAAGACGAGGTGGCCCGTCTCGGCGGCGTGGATCGCCGCCTCCATGGTCTCCACGTCGCGCATCTCGCCGATCATGATCACGTCGGGCGACTGGCGGACGGCGTACTTGATCGCGGCGACGAAGTCCTTCGTGTCCTGGCCGACCTCGCGCTGCGTGATGATCGAGCGCTTGTCCTTGAAGATGTACTCGATCGGGTCCTCGATCGTGACGATGTGCTTGTTGAAGTTCTCGTTGATGTAATTGATCATCGCCGCGAGCGTCGAGCTCTTGCCCGAGCCCGTGACGCCCGTCACGAGGACCATGCCGCGGTTCATGCTCGCGAGCTTGACCATCTGCTCCTTGGGCAGGAAGAGCTCTTCGAACGTGACGACCGCGCGCGAGACCGTTCGCAGCACGAAGAACAGGTACCCGCGCTGCGAGGAGATGTTGCAGCGGAAGCGCCCGACGCCCGGGAGGTCGTAGGCGCAGTCGATCTCGCTGTGGAGGTTCTCGGGCGAGATCTTGATGTTCCGGGACTTGGCGATGAGCTCGAAGATCTGCTTCGTCGTGTCCTGGTCCACCGGCTCGGCCTGGAGGAAGCGGATGCGTCCGTCGATGCGCATCGACGGAGGGCTACCGACCTTGATGAACAGGTCCGACGCCCGCGCCTTGACCATCCGGCGCAGCATCTCGTGAAAGTCCAACCCGAGCCTCCCTGTGAGTCCCGTCGCTCGCCGTAAAGTGAATCGAGAAGCACTCTAGCAGCACGGCCCTGGCGCTTGCCAGGCAAGGACTAAAGGTCGGGAGGCCCCGACTCCTCGGGCTCGTCCTCGTCCTCGAAGTCGTAGGCCGCGTGGGGAGGCACCCTTGCGGGCTCGGCCACGAGCGGCGCCTCGGCGGCCTCGGCCTCGGAGACGAGCCTCTCGAGCTCGGTCAGGACGGCATCGACCCCGGTGCCGGCGACCCCCGAGATCCTGTGGACCCTCTGGCCGATCGTCCCCTCGAGGTCCGCGGCCAGCGTCTTCGCCTGCTCCTTCGAGAGGGCGTCGATCTTGTTGAGCGCGACGACCTCGGGCTTGGTCGCGAGCCGCTCGTCGTAGGCCTTGAGCTCGCTCCGGATCACGCGGTACGCCTCGGCGGGCGAGGGCGTCCCGGCGTCAGGGCCCGCGGTGCCGTCCACGAGGTGGAGGATCACGCGGCAGCGCTCGACGTGGCGGAGGAACTCGTCGCCCAGGCCGACGCCCTCGTGCGCGCCCTCGATGAGGCCGGGGAGGTCGGCGATGACGAGCTTGCGTCCGTCGCTCAGCTCGGCGACGCCGAGGTGCGGCCGGAGCGTCGTGAAGGGGTAGGCGCCGACCTTCGGCTTCGCCCGCGAGACGCGGCGGAGGAACGTGGACTTGCCGGCGTTCGGCAGGCCGACGAGCCCGACCTGGGCGAGGAGCTTGAGCTCGAGGAGGTAAGCCTTGCGCTCGCCCGCCGAGCCGCGGCGCGCGGCGCGCGGCGCCTGGTTGATCGCGGTCGCGAAGTGGGTGTTGCCGAAGCCGCCGATCCCGCCGTTCGCGAGGACGAACTCCTGGCCCTCGGCGACGAGGTCCGCGAGGATGGGTCCCTCCTCGTCCTTGTCTTCGTCCGGCCGGGCCTCCCGGATGACCGTCCCGATCGGGACCTCGAGGACGAGGTCGCGGCCCTTCCGGCCCGCCCGGTTGTTGCTCTTGCCCCGGACGCCGTCCTCGCCGCGGTAGAGCGGCCGCCGCGAGACGTCGGACAAGGTCGGGCGGTGCTTCGTCGCCTTGACGACGACCCGGCCGCCGTCGCCGCCGTCGCCCCCGTTCGGGCCGCCGCGCGGGGCGCCGGACTCGCGGCGGAACGAGATCATCCCGTCCCCGCCACGGCCTCCCTGCGCCTCGAATCGCGCGCGATCGACGAACATGAAGCGACCTCAACCGGTGAGCGCCAAGGAAGCGCGCGAGCCGGCTCCCCCGGTCCTTGAAACCCGGGAGCCGGCCCGCCGCGCGAGAGACCGCAGTGGGCTCTAGGCCTTCTTCTCGGCCTCGACCGAGTCGAGAGACTCGATCTTGACCTTGCGGTTCTCGGTGAACTTGACCCGGCCCTCCTTGAGGGCGAACAGCGTGTGGTCCTTGCCCATGCCGACGCCGGGGCCCGGGTGGAACTTGGTCCCGAGCTGGCGGAGGATGATCGCGCCCGGGACGACGTACTCGCCGCCGTACGCCTTCACGCCGCGGCGCTGCCCGTTCGAGTCGCGGCCGTTACGGGACGAGCCCTGGCCCTTCTTGTGTGCCATGTGATGAGCCTCTTCCTATCCGACTGGCTTCGTCAGCCGTTGATCTTCTCGATCTTGACCTTGATGAGCGTCTGCCGGTGACCCTGCTTCTTCTGCGAGTCCTCGCGGCGGCGATACTTGATGATGTCGATCTTCTCGCCGCGGTATTCCTTCAGGATCTTCCCGCGGACGGTGACGCCCGACACGAGCGGGGCACCCACGCGCACGTCGCCCTCGCCCTTGGAGACGAGGAGGATGTCCGTGAAGTCGACGGTGTCACCGGGCTTCTTGTCGGCGATGCGCTCGAGATCGAGCACCTCACCCTCTCGGGCGGTGAACTGTCTTCCGCCGTTCCGAACGATCGCGTACATGGCTACTCCGGGTTCTTGAATGAGCGCGAAAGTCTACCAGGCCCGGAGGTCGTGTCCAGCAAAAACGTTGCGGCTACAATCCTCGCGTGCCCGGACCGGCGTGCCTCCAGTGCGAGCGTCCGATCCCCGACCGGGACCTCCCGTTCGCTCTCAAGCGAGGTCCGACGGGTTCGATCTGCCCTCACTGCCGCGGCGCCCGGATACGCATCAAGGGCGTGAGCCTCGGCCGGTGCATCGCCGAGAGCCGTGAGTCCTCGGTCTTCGAGGCCGTTCGCGACTCGGGCGAGCGGTGCCGGGTGACCGTCCTCCGGTCCTTCGGTCCGATCGCCGCCGACGCCTTCGAGGCCGAGGCACGGCGCGCCGCCGAGATCCGACACCCGAACGCATTGCGCCTCCTCGGCTTCGGGGTGACGGGCGAGCACGTCTGGTGGGCCGAGGAGAGCCCGCCCTCGGGCCACCCGCTCGAGAAGCTCCTCGGGCAGAAGCTCGCGCCGGGCTGGTCGGTCGCGGCGATGGCCCAGCTCGCGGACGTGCTCTCGGTCCTCGCGCCGATCAAAGCCGCCTCGATCGAGCCCACGGAAGTGACAATGGACGCGACGCGCGGCCCCTTCGTGAGCGTCTTCTCCGGCGCCCCGTTCGTCGAGAGGGAAGGACGCGACTGGGCGCGAGGCCACGGCAACGGTCTCCCGACCCGGGGCCTCGGCTACATGCCCCTCGAGCAGCTCGAGAACTGGAAGAGCGTCGATGGCCGCTCCGTGGTCTACCGCATCGGCGCGATCCTCCACCACATGCTCGCGGGCGAGCCTCCCTACGTGGCGGAGGACTTCATGAGGCTCTTCAGGAAGATGATGCACCAGGAGCCGCCGCCGATCGCACGCTCCGACGTGGCGCCACGCGTCCGCGAGATCGTCCAGCGATGCCTCGCGCGAGACCCCGCGGCGCGCTTCGCGACGCCGAAGGAGCTCGCGGCCGAGCTCCGCGATGCGGCGGAGAACCCTCTCAGAGGAACTTGAACTCGTCGAGCTTGTACTCGCGCGAGGGGATGATCTCGATCTTCTGCTTCGCCCGCTCCTCGAGGTCCTTGATCACCTGCTTCTTCTTCTGCTGCAGGTAGGTCGTGACCTCGGGGTGGCAGACGACGGTCACCTTCTCGCCCGGGTGGTCCGCGATCCTGAGGCGGATCTCGCGGGTCACGTCGAGCGCGAGCGACTCGACCGACTTGACGTACCCGGTGCCGCTGCACTGGTGGCACTGCTTGTACGTCGTCCGCTTCAAGCTCTCGCGGATGCGCTGGCGGGTGAGCTCGACGAGGCAGAACTTCGACATCTTCGCGACGCGCACGCGGGCGCGGTCGCGGCGGAGGGCGTTGCGGATCGAGCGCTCGACGCCCGCCTTGTGCTTGCTCTCCCGCATGTCGATGAAGTCGCAGACGATGAGGCCGCCCAGGTCGCGGAGGCGGAGCTGGCGGACGATCTCCTCGACCGCCTCGACGTTCGTGCGGAAGGCCGTCTCCTCGAGGTTCTTCTCGCCCTTGAACTTCCCCGAGTTCACGTCGATCGTGACCATGGCCTCGGTCTGCTCGATGATGATCGAGCCGCCCGACTTGAGCGGGACGCGCTTGGCCTGGATCTGCTCGATCTGGCGCTCGATGTTGTACTTGTGGAAGAGCGGCTTCGGACCCGGGTAGAAGGTGACGCGGTCCTCGTAGCGAGGCATCACGGCGCGGAGGAACTCCTTCGCGCGCATGTAGACCTCGTGGTCGTCGATGACGGCCTCCTCGATGTCGCCCGAGAAGATGTCGCGCATCGTGCGGATGACGAGGTCCGACTCCTTGTAGATCGTGGCGGGCGACTCCTCCGTCTTCACGCGCTTGAGGATCGCCTTCCAGAGGTTGAGGAGGTACGTGAGGTCGCGGGCGAGCTCGGCGCGCGTGCGGTCGATCCCGGCCGTGCGGATGATGTAGCCCATGCCCGCGGGCGGGCTCAGGCCCTGGAGGAGCTGGCGGAGCTTGCGCCGCTCGATGTCGTCCGTGATCTTCTTCGAGACGCCGCACTTCGAGATCGACGGCATGAGCACGAGGTAGCGGCCCGGCATCGAGATGTAGGTCGTGAGCGTCGGGACCTTCGTGCCGATCTGGTCCTTGGTGATCTGGACGAGCACCTCCTGGCCCTTCTTGAGGACCTGCGAGATGTCGCGCTTCTCCGGCGGAGTCCCGTCCTTCTTGCCGTAGGCGGGCATCACGTCCGAGAGGTGGAGGAAGCCGTTCCTGTCCCGGCCGAAGTCGACGAAGGCCGCCTGGATCGACGGCTCGACGTTCACGATGCGGCCCTTGTAGATGTTGCCGAGGAACTTCTCCTCGGTCGTGCGCTCGACGTAGAGCTCGGAGAGGAGGTCGCCGTCGACGACCGCGATGCGGCCCTCTTCCTGCTCGGCGACGTTGATGAGCATCCGCTTGGTCATGTTGGTCCCGTTCGAGTTTCCGGAACGGCGCGAGCTCCGGACGCCCGCGCATCGTGCGGGGGCCCGGAGCTCGCTCCGATCGACACCGTGGTGGGAGAGCTTACTTCTGCTCGCCGCCGCTCGGCGTCACGTTACCACCCTCGCCCGCCGGAGTCGACGGAGGAGGCGTCTGCGCGGGAGGAGGCGTCCCGCCCTTGTCGGACGAGCCCTCGTCGACCGCCGGGCGCTCGTACTTCTTGTAGAAGTAGTCGCGAGCCTTCCACTGCGCGTCGTGCTTCTTGTAGAGCGCGACCGACTGCGCCTTGGTCCGGATGATCGACGTGGTGATGAGGATGAGGAGGTTGTTGACGGCCTTCTCGCGGTGCGTGTGCGTGAAGAGCGACCCGAGGATCGGGATGTGGCTGATGATCGGGATCCGCGTGATGATCTCGTTGTCCTGCTCGGTGAGGAGGCCGCCGATCACCGCCGTCTGGCCGTCGTCCAGCATGACGTGGGTGACGAGCG
>CAZYLP010000024.1:0-14190 GCA_964648345.1 uncultured Planctomycetota bacterium | reverse complement strand
GCTCGCGCGTGTGGGGCAGGTCGATCGAGAGCGCGCCGATCGTGAACCGGTCGAAGATGTTCTGGTTGCCGACCGTGCCGCCGGGCGACGAGACGCGCGGGATCACGGTCATCATGACCCGGTCCGTCTCCGGCACCACGTGCGCCGACACGAACAGCGAGAAGCCGATCGCGATCGGCGAGCCGGCGCCCTGACCGATCGACTGCTGCACGTTGCCGTTGATGTCCGGCTGCGTGTTGACCTGGGCGAAGGGCACGTTCTCGCCGACGAAGATCACCGCGTCCTCGTTGTCGCGGAGGAAGAGGCACGGCGTCTGGAGGAGACGGGTCCGCGTGTCGCGGTCGAGGAGGTTGAGCGTCGCCTGGAGACCGCGGAAGTCGAGGATGCCGGGGACCTGGAACGCGTCCCCGAACCGCTCGATACCGGTGCCGAGCGCGAAGGGGAACGTGCCGACCGGGAGAGGCGCCAGGAACGGAACCGTCGTCGTCGAGGAACCGCCGTTCGCGTTCGTGACCTTGCCGACGTTCACGTAGCTGCCCGACAAGCCTCCCGTGACCGTCTGACCGCTCGGGAACGGACCCGCCATGAAGTAGCCGTTGATGGGGTCGGCCGGACGGATGCCGTGCTCGAGGAAGTTCGCGTCGGCCGTCGCGATGAACCGGACCTCGACGAAGATCTGCGAGGGCTCCTGGTCGAGCGACGAGACGATCCTCTTGATCTCCTCGATCAGCGGCTGCGTGCCGCGGACGATGAGCGCGTTCTTCTGCTGGTCGTACTCGATCACCGAGCCCTGGGCGCCGCCCGTGCCCGTCTTCGACGCGTTCACGATGCTCTGGAGCGCGCGGAAGAGGGTGAACTCCTTCGAGCCGTCACCCGTCGGCGCGGCCGGTGCGCCGAGGAAGAGGTTCGCGGAGGCCTGCTGCGCCTGACCCTGGCCGACCGCGGTGCGGGGCGGGGTCGCGACGTACTTGACCGGCGGACGGAGGTACTTGAGCGGGATGTACTCCGTCTTGAGCTGGAGCGCGATCGAGGAGCGCGGGACGACGCGGAGGAGGTCCGCGGTCTCCTCGACGACCTCGTAGTCGCCGACGGTCTTGACGATCGCGTGGAGCGCCTTGAGCCAGTGAACCTCGTGGAGGTCGAGGGTCACGTCGCCGTGGACCTCGGGCGAGATGATGATGTTCTTGCCCGAGTAGGCCGCGAGGAGCTGGAGCACCGTGCGCACGTTGGCGTCGGTGAACTGGATCGTGACCTTGGGCGGCTGGGTCAGGACGAGGATCGAGCCGCGGGTCTCGACCTCGCACTTCGTCATCTTCGCGATGACGTCGACCGCGTCCCGCCACGGGATCTTGCGGAGCGAGATCGTCACCTTCTCGTGGATCTCGGGCTCGACGATGATGTTGCGACCGACCCGGCGGCCGATCTCGTCCATCACGTCGCGGAGATCCGCCTCCTCCACGGAGACGTCGATCTCGCGCTTCAGCTGCGCTGCCTCGGGCTTCCGGTCGAGGAACTTCTTGATGTCCTCACCGGTCTTGGCGGCGTCCCCGCCCTGCGCCCGCGCGTTCGCCGGCGCGAGAGCGGCGGCGACTGCGAGGGTGGCGAAGAGTCTCGAGGTTCTCATGAATCCCCCTTTTTACTCCCCTCGGCGTCCGGCCTACGACCGGGACGCCGCCGAAACTTGTTTCCCTTGGTCACCCGCCTCGATCTCTCGCTCGGCAAGAGTCCGCGGCGGGCGTCCTTGGAGCCGTTGGATTTTACTACTCGGGCGCCTTGAGTTGGCGCACGAACTTGGTGTCCTCGTACCGGAACTCGATCGCACCCTCGGAGATCTTCTCCACGGTGAGACCAGGGACCTTGCGGTCTTCCTTGTCCCGGATGTTGTCCTTCTCCTCGTAGATCCGGCCACGACGCTGGTCGTTCGAGCCCGGATCGTCGAAGACGATGATCGCGCGGTTCTTGCTCTCGGGCCGGGGGTCCACGACGATCCCCGTCACGATGAGGTTGAACTCCTTGATCTTCTTCAGCTTGAGCGCCTCGTCGTTGAGCCCCTTGGCGCGGACGAGGAGGGCGTCGGCGTTCCGGTGGAACTCCTCCCGCTCCTCGTGGCGCATCTGCTCGACGATCGCCTTGACCTCGTTGAACTGCTCGAAGACCTCATCGAACTTCTCGTTCTGCTTGGCCTTGAGCATCGTGCGGAGGCACTCGTTGCCGCGATTGATGTAGATCTGAAGCTGGATCGCGAGCCGGACTTCCTTCCACTCGTCGAGCTTCTTCTCCCACTTCTTCAGGTTCGCGGCGACCTTCTCGACGCCGATCTTCCGGTACTCCGTCATGATGTTGTTGAGGTCCTGGAAGAGCGGAGCGAGCTTGTCGATCTCCTTGTCGCGGATCAGCTTCTCGATCTCGACGAAGAGCGCGTCGATCTTCGCCTCGAGCGTCGCGATCTCTCGCGCCGTCATGGCCAGACCGCCCTGCTCGAGCTTGCCGGCCTGGTTCACGCGCGGCTGCTGGAAGGGGTTTCGCGCGTTCTTGATGTTGACGGCCGGGAACTCCTGCGACGCGCGCATGGCCCGGAGGATGAACTTCGGGTCCTCCTGGAGGGTCTTGAACGCGGGCGCCTTCGAGCTGCGGACCTCGCGGAGCGTGTAGAAGCCGTTCTTGGCCGCCTGGAGCAGGTGCTCCTTCGCGTCTTCGAGGGGCTGCTGCTTCGCCTCGGTGAACTGCTCCGCCTCGATCTGGGCGAGGAGATAGAGCGCGAGGATGTGCTCGGGGTCCTGCTCGAGGAGGCCCTGGAGCTGCGTCTTCGCCTTCTCCTTCTTGGGGGCGGCCTTCAGGTTGTAGAGCGTGTAGGCGTACCGGTAGGCGTAGACCGGGTCCTTGCCGTAGAGCGGCCAGTTCTGGACGAGCTCGTCGTAGTACTTCTCGGCCTTCTCCCAGTCTCCGACGGTGAAGGCCTCGATGAAGCGCGTCGTCGCCGTGTTCTCGGCGCCGGACTGCTCGCGCTCGCCCTCGGCCTTCTTGTCATCCTTCTTGGCCGGGTCCTTCGGCGCGTCCTTCGCGTCCTTCGGCGCGTCGCCCGGCTTCGGCTGCGGCTTGTCCTGACCCAGCGCGAATGGGGGGGCGATCCCGAACGGCGCGATGATGCCGCACAGAGCGGCGAGGAGCGCGAACGGGAGCCAGCGGTTCGTCTTCTTCATGGTCGCTCTCCTGCTCAGCGCTTCGTCGGGATGTACTTGTAGGTCGAGACCTCGATCGTCACGGCGAGATCGATGATCTCCTTGCCGTCCACGATGCGGACGATCTGGCTCGGGGTCACGGCGAACGCGTTCACCTTCATGAACTGCTCGTGACGCTCGAGGAGGTTGATGAACCGCACGAACGTCTCGAAGTCGGCGTCGATGCGGAAGTTGACGGAGACCTCCTCGAACTCGCCGAGCTTGCCGCCGCCCTTCTTGCCGCCGCCGCCGCGCTCGCTGAGCTCGCCGACCGTGATCTGCGCCGCGTCGGCGTAGGCCTGGACGGTGCGGTAGAGCTTCTCGGTCGTGGCGACCTCGGCCGACGGGAGGATCTTGACGTAGTCGCGGAAGTTCGCGTTGAGCTCGTTCAGCTGCGCCTGGAGCCGCGGGGCGCGCTCGATGTACGTCTTGTTCGCCTTGATCTGCTCCTCGAGCTCGGCGTTCTCTCTCGTGATGACGTCGAGCTGATCCTGCGTCTCGGTCACGAAGTAGATCATCACGCCCGCGAGGGCGATGAAGATCGCGACGGCGATGAGCGTGTTTCTCAGATCCTTCGACATGGCTGTCCTCCCCTCACCGCACCGGCAACGAGACGTCGAAGTACATCGAAGGACCGGTGTAACCCATCTTCGCGAGCGTGGCGCTCGGCGCGGTCTGGCTCACCCGGATACTCGGAGAGTCGAACTTCTCGAAGTGGTACCAGAAGTTCGTGTCGTTGATGACTCGCTCGCGGAAGGCGGCCGCCTTGCGGAAGTCGTTCCCGAGCGCGTAGAAGTTCATCGAGAGCCGGCCCTTGTCGCCGCCGCGCTGGAGCGCGAGGCGCTCGATCCAGAAGTCCGGGTACTCGGCCATGATCTTCCCGAACTGGATCAGCTTCTGGGACCAGATGATCTTCGACTGGGAGATCTCGATGATCGTCTCCTGGCGCTTCTTGGCGATCTCGATCTCCTTCTCGAGCTTGATGACTTCTTCCTTCTTCTTGTCCGTCTCGGCCTTCTCGCGCTGGAGCTCGGCCTTCTGGAGCTCCTTCTGCGCGAGCTCCTTCTTCAAGTTGATCTGGTAGACGCCGATCGCGCCGACGGTGCAGATGCCGACGACGATCGTCAGGAAGAGGCCGAGCGGGGTGCGCTCCTGGACCCGGTACTCCTGAGGCAGCAGGTTGATCTCGATCATGCCGAGCATTCGATCACCACTTCTTCACGCGGGCCGCGAGACCCGCGCAGACGGCGAGTTGGGTGGAGTAGGCCGAGATCGTCTTCTGGTCGATCCGGTCGCTCTTGATGTCCACCGACTCGATCGGGTTCCAGAAGACGACCGACTTCTCGAAGGCGCCCTCGAAGGCGCGCTGGAGGCCGGGGAGCTGCGCCGAGCCGCCCGAGATGTAGACCTCTTCGACGACGCGGTCGAACTGGTTCTCGAAGTAGTCGAACGAGAGCTGGATCTCGTTGCCCAGGTCGTCGAGCGTCGGGAGGATCGCCTCCTCGACCTCGCTCATGCGGTCGCCGGGCTCGCACTTGAGCTTCTCCGCTTCGGGCGTGTCGAGGTTGAACTTGCGGCTGACCGCCTCGGTGAAGTCGTTGCCCGCGAGGTAGACCTCGCGCGTGAAGTAGGAGGTCGGCCCCTTGAGGATGTTGATGTTCGTCTTGTTCGCGCCGATGTCGATGAGCGCGACGACCTTCTCGGGGGCGAGACCGCCCTGGGTGCGAGCGCGCATCTCGAACGCGTTTCCGATCGAGAAGGCGTCCACGTCGATGATCGTGCTCTGGAGGCCCGCCTCCTGGAGGAGGGCGAGGTGCTCGTCGATCAGACTCTTCTTCACCGCGACGAGGAGGACCTTCATCTCGGGCTGGTCACCCTCGCCCTTGCCGACGTTCTCCTCGAGGATCTGGCAGTCCATGACGACTTCGTCGACCTCGAAGGGGATGTACTTGTCGGCCTCGAACTTGATCGCGTTGCGCAGGTCCTCCATGGGCATCTGCGCCATGTTGACGTAGCGCACGATCACCGAGCGGCCGGACACCGCGGTCACGCACTTCTTGGTCTTGAAGCCCGCGTGACGGAGGATTTCCTTGATCGCGAAGATCGTCTCGTTCTGCGAGCCGATCTTCGTCGACGCGAAGCCGGTGAAGGCGATGCCCGCACCCGTATCGCTCACTTCGACGGCCTTGATCTCGCTCGAGCCGATGTCCAGCGCGAGGAGCTTGTTCTTCCGTCCGATCATTACGGGGTCATCTCCCGGAGGTCATTACGGTCGGAGACGGGACCGAAGGAAACCGACGCGACGGCCTCGATGCTCGAGGCCCGCGCGACGAAGATCCGTTTCACTTCGGTACCCAACCCCTTGATCCCCTTCTTCGCCTACTTCGAATCGATTGGTCGCCCGAATCCCCCCGGACCCGGGCGCCTCCCTTTTCCTTTGTGGTGCGGGAGTATAGACGTGCTCGCTTCCGCGTGTCAAGGCGACCGACGACGCGGCTCTCCGGACGTAAATGAGGACCGGCCGGTGAGTTGAGGGGCAAGCGTCTCCCCGAGGCCACAAAAATCTCGTGTCGGCGCTCGCACCGGGACTTAAGACCGTCTTGACGCTCCGCCCCGCGAGACGAATCGCCCCACGCGGGCCGAAATGCGCGACGATCCGCCGATCCGAGGAAGCCGGTCAGGGCTTCTGTTGCGGATTTCCGCCGCCCACGAGGTTGGTGATGAACGCACGCCCCTCGACGACGCGATACTCGAGCGCGATGCGGTCGCCGGGCTTGAGGCGGCGGAGCGCCGTGACGAGCCGCGAGGAGCGGGAGCCGTCCTCGTCGGGTGCGATGCAGAACTCGCGCGGGTCGCCGGACGACTCCTTCACCTTGACGGAGTCCTTCGCCACCTCGACGACGGCCCCCACGACCATGTGGCCGCCGCCGGTCGTCGCGCCCGAGCTGGCCGAGTGGATGACGACCGTCGAGATCGGCGCCGCCTCGCCCTTCGCGGGCTGCGGGCCGGGGTTTTGCTCGACGCGCGGCGCGACGGGGCTCGGCGCCACGCCGGGCTTGTCGGCCCGCGGGGCGTCCTCGCGCTTCTCCTCGGGGAGATAGCGGCTCTTCTTCGCGGGCTCGGTGGGCGCGGCGGCGGCATCGCCCCGGGGGCGGACCATGAGGATGCGGTTCCGGACCCGGGCCTCGAGGGAGTAAGCCTCGCAGATCACCTCGAGGGCGGTCTCGAGCGGCACGTCGCGGAGGCTGAGGGAGATCTTGCCGGCCTTCTCGAGGGCCGCGTCGTTGGCCACGAAGTTGAGGCCCTGGGACGCGCAGATCCGCTTGATGACGGCGAGGAGGGGCTCGTGATCGGCCTCGATCGACACGTTCTGGGGCTTCGAGGGCTCGTCCGGCCGGGCGGTCTGGGCCACTCCGAGGAGGAGCCCGAGCCCGACACCCCAGGCGATGATCTTGCGGCGGTGCGCCATGAGCACTCCCATCAGGACGACCGGAGGGAGCACCGCGGTGCCCATCCTCCGAGCGACCCCGCTGATCCTAACCCGCGATGCGACATCCGTCGCCACCGCGTCCTCACGCGTCCGGTGTAGAATTCCCTCCATCACTCCACCGCGTCTCGACGTAGATCACCCGGAGGAGCGCTCCATGCGCCGTCTGCTCGCCGCCGCCGTGCTCGCCTTCGCTCTCGTCCTCGCCCTGCCCGGCTCTGCCCGCGCCCAGGAAGGCGGGAACCCTCAGACCGAGATGGCGAAGCAGATGGTCAAGATCCTCAAGGAAGAGCTCGAGCTCACCGAGGAGCAGACGACCAAGATCACGACCGCGATCGAGGACGGCCTCCGCGACGGTTTCCGCCAGATGATGAAGCACATGGGCGAGGAGGAGCCGGACCAGGAGGCCCTACGGAGAGAGGGCGAGGAGATCCGCAAGAACATCCTCGACAAGATCCGCGGCAACCTCGACGACGATCAGAAGAAGGAGTTCGAGGTCCTCATCAAGGAGTTCGACACGCGCGCCGGCCGCTTCGAGCGCGGCCGCAACCAGCCCGGCGGCGACGCGGCGATGTGGCTCGACGGCGAGATCGCGACCAAGGAGCGGCTGCTCCTCAAGGCCGAGAACGTGCTCCTCCTCTCGGAGGACGAGAAGAAGGTCGTCCTCCCGAAGGTGGACGCGGTCATCACGGCGCGCGAGAAGATGCGCGAGGCGAAGAAGGAGCAGCGCCGCAACCTCTCCCAGGCGGTCCGCGCCAAGGCGAAGGAGGACGAGGTCAGGGAGCGGCTCCACGCGCTCAGGAACAGCCAGGCCGACCTCGAGAAGGTGCTCGCGGGCCGCGAGGAGGAGCTCCGCGAGCTCCTCACCCTCGACCAGGAAGCGCGCCTCGTCGCGATCGGGATCCTCGACTGACCCAGGGCGACCCGAGGGAGCACCGCGGCGCCGGGACGGGCCTCGTCCTCAACAGCTGCTTCTTCGGGTTCTTCGCCCACTTCGGCTTCGCGCGCGAGCACGAGCGCGAGGGCGTCTCCTTCGCCGGCGCCGCGGGCTCGAGCGCGGGCGCGATCGTGGCGGCCGCGGTCGCCAGCGGCTACGGCGCCGCCCGCGGTCTCGAGATGGCGCTCTCGTTCGCGCGGGACGACTTCTGGGACCCCGAGCCTCTCCACCGCGCCGTGACCCGTCTCGGCCTCGTGCGCGGGGAGCGCATGGAGCGCATCCTCGAGACACACCTCCCTCGGTCGCGCATCGAGGACTGCCCGATGCCGCTCGTCGTCTCGGCGGTGAGCGTGCCCCTCCTCGCGCCGCGGCTCCTCACGGAGGGCCCTCTCGCGCGCGCGGTCCGCGCCTCGTGCGCGGTCCCCTTCGTGATCCAGCCGGTGCGGCTCGGCGGCGAGCTCCTCTGGGACGGCGGCGTCAAGATCGACGCCCCGCTCCGCGCGCTCGTGCAGCGAGCGCCGCTCCGCGCCGCGATCCTCCACTTCGCGAGCTGGAGCGAGCCCACGGTGCCGCCGCGCCTCCGCCGCGAGATCGCGTTCGCGGAGAGGGCCGGCGTCCGCGTCCACCTCGCGCGGACGCGCTACCCGAGGATCGACCCGGATCGTCTCGATCGGGCCCCTGAAGCGGTCGCGGCGGGCGCGGAGTCCGCGCGGCGCCTCATCGCGAGGTTCAGCCGGGCCGGGGGGACAGCGGGGGATACCCCCCCGCTCATCCGAGCAGTGCTTCCAGCTTGACGTGCTCGTAGCCGAACGTCTCGGCGACCGACTTGTACGTGATCTTGCCCTTCCAGATGTTCACGCCGCGCGCGATCGCGCGGTTGTCCTGGACGGCCTTCTGGACGCCCTTCGTCGCGAGCTGGACCGCGTACGGGAGCGTCGAGTTCGTGAGCGCGTACGTCGAGGTACGGCCGACGGCGCCCGGCATGTTCGCGACGCAGTAGTGGACGATCCCGTCGACCACGTAGGTCGGCTCGGCGTGCGTCGTCGGACGCGCGGTCTCGACGCACCCGCCCTGGTCCACGGCGACGTCGACGATCACGGCGCCGGGCTTCATCTCCGACAGGTACTCGCGAGGCACGAGCACGGGGGCCTTGGCGCCCGTCGTGAGGACGGCGCCGATCACGAGGTCCGCGCGGCGGCACTGCTCGCGGATCGTGTACGCGTTCGAGAACAGCGTGCACACGTTCTCGGGCATGATCTCGTCGAGGCGGCGGAGGCGCTCGAGGTCCACGTCGACGATGACGACGTTCGCGCCGAGGCCGGCCGCGACCTTCGCCGCGTTCGCGCCGACGATGCCGCCGCCGATGATGAGGACGTGCGCCGGCTCGACGCCGGGCACGCCGCCGAGCAGGATGCCGCGGCCCATCATGGGCTTCTCGAGGTACTTCGCGCCCTCCTGGATCGCCATGCGGCCCGCGACCTCGCTCATGGGCGTGAGGAGCGGGAGCCGGCGGTCGTCGGTCTCGATCGTCTCGTAAGCGACGCAGATCGAGCCCGACTTGACCATCGCGTCGGTGAGCTCCTTCGACGCGGCGAAGTGGAAGTACGTGAAGATGACCTGGTCCTTGCGGATCAGGCCGTACTCCTCCTTGATCGGCTCCTTCACCTTCACGATCATCTGCGCCCGCGCGAAGCACTCCGCGTTGTCGGTCGCGATCTTGGCGCCCGCGTCCTTGTACTCCTGGTCGGTGATGCCCGAACCCATCCCGGCGTCCGGCGCGACGAGGACCTCGTGACCCGCGCGCCGCAGGGCGTCGACGCCCGCGGGCACCATCGCGACGCGGTGCTCGTTCGGCTTGATCTCGCGCGGAACTCCGACCAGCATGGCTCTCGCCTCCGGAACTGACTAAAGGGAGGCGGATGCTACCAGCCGTGCGAGGTCAATACCATCCGTGGCGCCCGCCGCGCCGGGACTCGAGCACGCGCTCGAGGAGCACGGTCTCGGCCTTCGCGCGGAGGGGGTCGAAGCCCTGCGCGTACGGGAGCTCATCCTTCACGTACACGTCGGGCTCGACGCCGTTCCCCTCGAGGACCGCTCCGCCCGTGCAGCAGCGCATGTCGGTGCTCGCGAGGACGAGGTAGGCGCCGTCCGGGAGAGGCACGAAGCGCGCGCCGACGACCGCTCCGCGCGTGCGCTCGCCGACGATCGGGCCGATCCGGAGGTTCTTCCACTGCCAGGCGCACATCTCCTTCGCGCTCCGCGTCTCGGAGTCCGTGATCGCGACGACGGGGCGGCCGTAGACGGGGCCGGTCTTGGCGCGGCGGTCGAAGAGCGCGATCGTGCGGTCGACGACGACGGGGAGGCCGCCCTTGCCGCGGAGGTCGACGATGAGCCCGTCCGCCTCGTCGAGCGGGCCCTTGGTGAGGAGCGATGCGAGGACGTCGACCACGTCCTCCGTCAGGAAGTGGTACATGCGGACGTAGCCGAGCTTGAGCCCGGGCCCGCGCTCGACGAGGACCGCGCTCGCGCGCTCGGCCTCGACGAGGTTCCACATCCGCGGGAGGAGTCGGACCTGGTACGAGTTGTAGCCGGCCTTCGTCGCCTCCGGGCGGCGCTCGAGCTCTAGGAGGACGGACTTGTCCTTCGCGATCGGGAGGTAGTAGCTCCGCGGACCGCCGAGCCCGACGTCCCAGGGGCACGGGCGCAGCCCGGCGTCCTCGGGGACGGCGCCGTCGAGCCGCACGAGGCGGTCGCCCCGCAGGATTCCGGCCGCCGCCGCGGGGCTGCCCGCGACGACCTCGCAGACGAAGTAACCCTGCGGCAGCTTGACGAGGTCCGCGCCGAGCGTCGCGGCGAGCGTGCCCTTGGACTCGTTGTCGACGTGCTCGCGGTAGACGTCGGGCTCGATGATGCCGGTGTGCGACGTCTTGAGCTCGGCGAGCATCCCGAGCGTCACCTCGTGGAGCTCGCGGCGCGTCTTCGCCTGCTTCGCGCGCGGGAGCGCGCGCCCCCGCGCTCCCTCCCAGTCGGCGCCGCCGAGCTTCCGGTCGTAGAACTGGTCGCGGATCACGCGCCAGGCCTGCTCGAAGACCTCCATGTCGGGCGGCGCGTCGTCGCCCGTGCGGAGGGGACGGCCGTCGTCCTGCGCGCGCGCCGCCGCCGCGAGGAGCGCGGCCGCGGCGAGGGCGGCGACGGCCGCCGCGCGGCGGCTCCGAGCCTTCGCGATCACGGCGCTCAGGCCGGCGGCGCCGCGTCGGTCGGCTGCTCCGGCGCGGGCGCACCGTCCGCGTTCGGCGGCGCAGCCCCGCCGTCGATCTCGCGCTCGACGCGGATGCGGTCCTTGCCGTAGTACTTGAACTCGTCGACGTGGACCCGCTTCTGGCGGTTCCTCATGATCAGCACGAGCGCGAAGACCGTGGCGATGATCACCGCGCCGAAGATCAGGAGGAGCATCAGGTTCGCGAGGATCCCCGCCTTCCACGCATTGCCGAGCCGCTCGTCGTTCGGGACGAGCTCGCGCGCGCGCTGGTAGGCTGCGTACGCCGCGTGGTAGTTCCCCTCCTCGTACTTCGCCTCCGCGTCGCGGAGGACGAGCTCGCCGTCGATCAGGTTGGCGTCCGCTTCGCGCTCGGGCGCGAGCTTGCGCACGAGCTCGATCGTCGAGCGGATGAACTCGGGCCGCATCGAGCTCCCGCGCACCGAGCACTGGAGGCCGTCGCCGGCGGGGTCGACGAGGTTGCGGCTGATCCAGCCGTACTCCTTGTCGTTGATCCGCACCGGGTACCAGTGGTCGGCGGTCATCTTCACGGCCGCGATCTTGAGGACGTCGCCCTTCTGGCAGTTCTTCACGACCTCGGACGCCTGATCGGGCTCCTTGCGGACGCACGTCGCGTCGAGGTCCTCGCGGGCCGAGTCGATCAGCATCTTCCCGAGCATGGCCTCCGCGCCGCGGCCCTTCTGGCCGTCGTCGATGACGCGCCGGCAGAGCCGGGCGGCCTCGCCGCGCTTCTTCTCCATGAGGCGCTTGTCGGCGACGTGCACGAGGCACTCGTAGAGGAGCTTCCGGGCCTCCTCCATGTCGCGGTCGCGGGCGAGCACGTCCTCGACGATCCTGAGGCCGCCCTCCCAGTCCTTGGCGCCGATCTTCGTCTTCGCCTCCTCGAGGGTCCGGTTGAGGGCGAGGCGCCGCTCGGAGCGCTTCGCGTCGACGAGGACGATGATCGCCTTCTGGATCAGCTCGGAGAGCTGCTCGCCCTTGGACTTTGCGACCTCGAGCTGCTTCGCGAGGACGGGGCCCTGGGCCACGGCCGCCTTCACCCTGGCGACGAGCTCGGTGAACGCCGGCTCGCCGAGCATCTTGATGAGCTGGGCGGCGTCCTCCGCGCGCTTCACCTCGTCCGCCGTCGGCCGTCCGCCCGCCGAGACCGCGATGTCGAGGAGCGCGTCGATCGCCTCGGACGTGCGCGCCTGGAAGACCTTGAGAGCGTCGCCGCCGAGCTCGGTCTGACGCTCCTCGTAGAGGTCGAAGAGCTGGCGCCCGCGGTCGCCCGCGGCCGCGCCGGGGATGCTCGCGAGCAGCTTCAGCTCGAGGCGCTTCCAGAAGACGGCCTGGTCCTTCTTCTCGGTGTGACCGATCGAACCGTCATCGCGCGGGACCGGCAGGGAGTAGGTGCCGTCGGGCACCCGCACGTGGTCGATGAGGGCCTTCGCGCCGCGCTCGCCGAAGAGGACGAGCGCCTCGAGGATCGCGGCCTGCTGCTTCTCCTGCTCGGGGCCGGAGGGCACGCTCCCGTGACGGACCGCGAGGATGACCGCGAGCTCGGGGTCGCCGTTCAGCGCGGCGGCGCTGAAGACGCGCGTCAGGGCCGTGAGGTCGCGGTCGGCGGACGCGAGCGCGGCCACGATGTGCGGCAGGGCCTCGCGCGACTTCGCCGCGATCAGGTTCTTCGCGGGGTCGAAGTAGATCGTGACCTGTCCGTCCTCCTGGTCGAGCGGACGCTCCTTGCGCCACTGCTCGTCGCCGAAGACCGGCGGGATCGCGACCTCCTCCTTGAAGTGGGGGGTCTGCTCGATGTTCGAGCCCGCGGGGCCGGCCGCGAACACGAGCTGGGCGCCGACGAGGATGAACTCCTTCTGGTCGTGCCAGACCGCGCCGCGCATCGTGAGGAGGTTGACGCGCCCGACGCGCTCCTTCTCCTCCTTGACCACGACCTCGCCGTTCGTGTTGACCGGGTAGCTGCGCCGGAGCTCGAGCGCCGCCGTGCGCACCTCGCCGAGCGTCTCGCGCGGGTAGTCGCGGTTCTCGCCCCAGTTGTTGCCCTTCCACTCGCGGAGCGTGAGCACCTCGGGCGTGAGCTTGGCGATCTGCCCGTAGACGAAGCCGATCTTCACCGTATCGCCGACGCGGAGGTCCTGCCGCGACACCGCGTCGTTCTGGATCTGGACGTTCGCCCCGCCGTTCGCCGCCTGCTTCGCCTGGAGCGTCAGGTTGACGTAGAGCTTGATGTCCTTGTAGGGGATCACGACCGTGTCGCCCTTGGTGTCGTAGGTGAGCTTGCCCTCCTTCGTGCGCTTGGGGAGCGCGGGCTGGAGCTTGATCCCGTCATCGGTGCGCCGCCGCATCCGGCCCACCCACTCGCGGGCCGTCGTGATCTGGACCTCGTCGTCGTCCTGCGTCTCTTTGATGGCCTTCTGGAGCGCGGCGGGGAGGGTGTCGAGCTGGTTCTTGAGCTGCCCCTTCTCGATGCCGACGATCGCGCCTTCCTTGAGGTAGACGATCACCTGGTCGTTGGGCTTGAGGAACATGGCGACCTGCGAGACCTTCTTGCGGATCTCGACATCGTCGCTGACGCGGTAGCTCACGTCCTTGAAGCGAATCTCCGCGATCCATTGGCCCGCATCGTCCTGCGTGTGGTCCTTGTAGACCTGGTTCTCGGGCCGGCCCTTCTTTTCGTCCTGGGCGCGGGCGGTGGCGATGAACGCCGGGACGAGCGCCACGGCGACGACGGATGCGCGGAGGAGCCTCATCTGGGTTCGACCCCCTCGATCGAGAAGATGATGATGCATTAGTCAAACGGGAGGTCGCGGGTCGTGCAACTCGGGCGCTGGGGGGGCGGAGCCGGGTGGCCTGGTGTCGCCGTGTGTTGGTAAACTCCGCCGCGGCCTTGAGCGGAGGCTCACATGATCCGTCGGATCCTCGGTTTCTCTCTCGCGTGCATCCTCGCGGCGTCTCTCGGCGTCACGCCCGGCTGTGGCGGCGGCCCGGACAAGAAGGACGACCCGCCGCCGCCGGCGGCGAACGGCGGCGACAAGCCGGCGCCGCCTCCGGAGAAGCCGGCGGCCAAGCCGGTGCCGGCCGTGACCGGCCGCTGGACCCGGTCGAGCGACGGAACGGTGTTCGACGTCCAGGACGACGGCACGACCGTCCGGGGCAAGCTCGAGAGCGACCCCAAGGGCAACTACGACGAGTTCGCCTTCGTCCTCACGCGCGAGGGCGACGAGCTCGTCGGCGAGGCGACCTTCAAGGCCAAGAGCGGCGTCGCCGCCGA
>CAZYLP010000023.1:0-24148 GCA_964648345.1 uncultured Planctomycetota bacterium | reverse complement strand
GCGATCAGGGCCTGCTCCTCGGGGGAGGTGAAGCTGAACTGCCCGCCGCGGAGCTCGCCGCCGTAGACCTCGGCGTAGACCGCCTGGAGGGACGGGCTCGATGCGACGCCCGCGAAGATCACGTCGAAAGCCCCGGCCGTGGGGCCCTCCGCGGCCGGAGGAGCGTCCGCGTCCCCGGGCACTCAGTGGATCCCGTGCCGCTTCATCTTCTTGAGCATGCCCGGCCGCGAGAGCTGGAGCTTTCGCGCGGCCTCGCTGCGGTTGCCGTTCGCGTCGGCGAGCGCGCGCGCGAGGACCTCGCGCTCGACGGCGTCGAGGACCTCCATGAGCGGCTGCCCTTCGGCCATGGCCGCGAAGATCGCGTCGGCCGCGGCGTCCACGGGCGCGCGGCGCGGGAGGATCCGCTCCTCGGTCGAGGGGCGCGGCTCGTTCGGTCCCAGCGAGCGCGCGAAGGAGCTGAGGCCGCTCGACTCCTCGAGGCCCGGGTCGATCGGCACGTCGAGGAACGTCATCTTCGCGAGGCCGATCTCGATCTTGTCGCCCGGCTCGAGACGGATCGCGGGGCCCGAGATCGCCTCGCCGTTCAGGCGCGTGCCGTTCTTGCTCTGGAGGTCGAGCACGTACCAGCGGTCTCCGCGCAGCTCGAGCGCGGCGTGCTCGCGCGAGGCGGCGATGTCCTCGATGACGATCAGGCACGACGAGGGCGACCGCCCGATCGTCACGCGGGTCTTCGCGGGCAGCTCGATGACGCGGCTCCGCTTCCCCTCCTCGACGACGACCTTCGCGGTCACGAGAGGCCCACCACCTTCACGAGCACCCGCTTGCTCCTCTGCCCGTCGTACTCCGCATAGAAGACCTGCTGCCAGGTCCCGAAGTCGAGCTTGCCGTTCGTGACGGGCGCCGTCAACTGGTGGTTCGTCAGGAACGACTTCAGGTGAGCGTCGCCGTTGTCCTCGCCCGTGTTGTGGTGCTCGTAGGGCTCGCCGTAGGGCGCGAGGTTCTCGATCCACTTCGAGATGTCCCTGAGGAGCCCGCCCTCCGCGTCGTTCACGTAGATGCCCGCCGTGATGTGCATGGCGCTCACGAAGCAGAGGCCGTCCTGCACGCCCGAGCGCTCGAGCGCCGCCTCGACGTGCTCCGTGATGTTCACGAGGCCGTACCGCTTGGGGAGGCGCACGTGGAGGTGCTCCGTGTGATGCACGTGGGGCGGCTTGACCACGTGCGCGATCACCTCGTGCCGCTCGAAGCCCGGGACGCCGCGCGGGTCGAGGAGCCAGTCCGTCGCCTTCAGCATCTGTCACCGCGCCTCGCTGCCGCTCGTCTCATTCATTCCACCCTCAGCGCGCTCGACCAGATCCACGGCCGGCCGGCATGGCTCGCCTCGACACGATAAGCTCCGCGCGCCTTCGGCTCGAAGCGCGCGCTCGTCGCCTTCTCGACCACGAGCACGTCCGCGCCGTCGCGGAGGAGCACGATCTTCCCGGGCGCGGGGAGGCCGACCTCGAGCGCGAGGCCGCTCGCGAGCGGCGCGACTCCTCCGAGCGAGGCGACGAGCGCGCCCGACGCGTCGCGCGCCACGAACCGGAAACCCGTCGCGTCCTGCGTGAGCTCGGAGGCGGCGTAGCTCCTCCCCGCGCGGAGCGCGGCGAGCACGTCCCTCGCCTCGAGCGCCGCGCCCGTCCGGTCCGCGGGCACGAAGACGTGCGTGTTCGCGGTCCGGAAGAGGCGCCGGTAGCTGTCGATCGCGCCCGCGAGCTGGCCGAGCGGCCGGATCGTCTCGTGCGCGTCGCAGGCGCCGATCGCCGCGAGCGGCTTCCGGCGCGCGAGCGAGTCGTAGACGGCCGCGGCGCGCGGCTGGCGGTCGATGATCGACGAGAAGAAAGGGCGCGGCGGGAAGAAGAGCACTCGCATCGCGAGGCCGATCTTCACCTCGTCGAGCGTGTCCGCGTGGACGTTCTCGAGCTCGCAGCCGTCCACGTCCGTCACGTCGCCGAGCTGCCACTGCTCGGGGTGGCCGATCGCGGCGACGCCTCCGAGCGAGCGGACCTGGGCGATGAGCTCGCACGCGGGGAGGTTCTTGTTCAGGCCCGCCGCGACTCCGATCGAGAGGAGCGAGCCCTTGTTGCAGTTGAGCTCGGCCCCCGGGAGGAACAGCACGCCCCCGATCCGGCCCGAGGGCT
The DNA here is from genome assembly GCA_964648345.1 of uncultured Planctomycetota bacterium. GTDB lineage: Bacteria > Planctomycetota > J058 > J058 > JACQDU01 > CAZYLP01. Next base: position 21,968 of record CAZYLP010000023.1, on the reverse strand, counting down.
CGTCCTTCACCTGCTCCCGGTGGCGGAGGTGATCGGTGAGCGCGACGAACGAGCACGAGGTCTGCGCCGCCGCGTCGGCGATGCTCTCCCACTCGCCGCTCGAGTCGTGGGAGAGCTTCGAGTGGCAGTGGACGATCCCTCGCAGGTCGGCGAAGCCCTCCCAGCCGGGCGCCCGCGGCCCCTCCTCGTCGCGAGGAGGCGGCCCTCCCAGGATCGGGAGGCACACGCAGCCCGTCGCGAGGAGCACTGCGAGGAGAGCGGCCTTCTTCACGCTTCTCCGGGCACCGCGGTGCTCCACAGAGCGCTCGCTCCGCGGGTCGCGCGCTTCGCGCGCTCCCGCGTCGCTCCCTGCTGTAGGCTTCGCGCAGCCTCGCTTCGCTCGGGCGCTCAGCTCCCTCCGGTCGCCCTTCACCGTACCACCTCGAAGAGGACATCTTCGCCGGCGCGGCCGCGGAGCTCCGCCTTGACGCCGGCGCGGGCGCAGACGTCGAGGAACCGCTCGGGGCGGCGCTGGCCCGCGGGCATGACGACGAGGAGCGGCCGGGACGCCACGAGGAACGCGCGCGTGAAGCAGTCGTCGTGGAAGGTGCGCCGGCCGTCGTTCATGATCACGTCCGGCATGTAGAGGTCGGGCCGCTTCGCGAAGGCCTCGAGCTTGAGCTCGTTCCGCGCGCCGAGGAGGACGACGGGCTCGCCCACGAAGAACGGGAGGCCGCGGTAGTAGAACTGGTAGCTCGCGACGCGCTCGCCCGGCGCGCGCGCGCGCGCGTCGCGCACGAGGTCGCCCGCGGGGCCGGCGCTCTTGAACTCGGAGAGGCGCTCGAGGCAGCCGAGGCCCGCGAGGACGAGGAGGAGGAGCGCTCCTCCGAGCGCGAGGAGCGCGGCGCGCGGGCGGCGCGCGCTCGCGAGGAGGAAGGCGCCCTCGACCGCGCCCGCCGCGAAGGCCGCTCCGAGCACGGAGACGCCGCCGCGGACTTCCTCGCCGTACTCCAGGCCCGTCGGGAGGAGACCCGCCGCGTAGAGCGCGAGCCCGCCCGCGGCGAGGGCGAGGCACGCCGCGAAGACCTTGAAGCTCGCGACGAGGCCGCGCCAGACGGGGCCGTCCTTCTCCGCGATCGCGGTCTCGATCTCGCCGCCGAGCACGCCCGCGAGGGCCGGGAAGACGGGGAGGATGTACGTCTCGACCTTCGTCCCGCTGAGCGAGAAGAACAGGACGACGAGCGCGCTCCAGAGGACGAGCGCCGTCGCGCCGCGCGGGAGCGTCGGTCGCGTCGCGAGGAGGACCACGCCCGCGAGCGTCCCGCCGCCCAGGCCCCACGCGAGCGTGACGGGGAAGAAGAGGGGGCCGTGCTTGTGCTCGAAGGCCGTGCCCGCGAAGCGGAGGAGGTTCTCCTGCAAGAAGAACGCGCGCGCGAGCTCGGGCTCCTCGCGGGCGACGAGGACGTACCAGGGCGCGGCGACGGCGAGGGCCACGAGCCACGGGAGCGGCGAGAGGAGGCGGAGCGCCTCGCCGCGCGAGCGCGCGTGGACGAGCGCCGCGAGGACCGCGAGGCCTCCGAGCCCGAGAGCCACCGGCCCTTTCACGAGCGTGGCGAGGCCGAGGAGGAGCCCCCCCCCAATCCCCCCCCCGCTCCGCGGGGGGGGGGTGGGGGGGGGCTCCTTCAACGGGAGGAGCATGTAGACGCCGAGCGAGACGAGCGCGGCGAGCGGGACGTCGAGCGTGAAGGTGCGGCCGACGCCCACCGCGAGCGGGGAGCAACCGTAGACGAGCACGGCGACCCATGAGCCGCGGCCGTAGCACGCGTGCGCGAAGGCTCCCGCGACGAGCGCGGCGAGCACGCCCGCGAGGGCTGGCACGAGGCGGAGCGCGAGCGCGTCCGCGCCGAGGAGCTTCATGGAGAGGGCGCCCGCCCAGCAGACGAGCGGCGGCTTGTCGAGGAAGGGCGTCCCGTTCGCCTGCGGGACGACGAGGGAGCCGCCGCGGAGGAAGCCGAGAGCCACGTCCGCGTAGCGGCCCTCGTCGGGCTCGAGGAGGCGTGCGCCTCCGAGCCCGACGAGGTGGAGCGCCGCGACGATCGCGACCGCCGCGGCGAGGAGAGCTCGGCTCCGGTCGTTAACCGGCATCCTCGATCGTGACGCTCTCCATCTTCACGGGCTCGACGGGGCGGTCGCCGGCGCCGACCTTGACGGTCGCGATCTTGTCGAGCGTGTCCATGCCCGAGACGAGCTCGCCGAAGACGGTGTGCACGCCGTCCAGGTGCTTCGCGTGCTTCCCGTGCATGATGAAGAACTGCGAGCCGGCCGTGTTCGGCGCGGCCGTCTTCGCCATGGAGCGCGCGCCCTTGAAGTGCTTCTTGTCGTTCCCCGCGACCTCGTCCTTGATCGTGTAGCCCGGGCCGCCGCGGCCCGTGCCCTCGGGGCAGCCGCCCTGGATCATGAAGTTGTTGATGACGCGGTGGAAGATGACGCCGTTGTAGAAGCCCTTCTTGGCGAGGTCGATGAAGTTCTTCACGTGGCCCGGCGCGACCTCGGGGAAGAACTTGAGGACCATCTCACCGAGGCGCGTCTTGATGCGGACCTGCTTGTTCGCGTACGCGGGGTCGACCGGCATGACTTCACTCCTTGGGTGCGAGTTGGATCTTGGTGCTCTCGATGTTGATCGGAGCGCTGGGCATCTGGCCCTGCGGCCCGGGGCCGCCCTTGGGCTTGATCGAGCACATGGTCTCGACCACGTCCTTCCCCTTCACGATCTGGGCGAAGACCGCGTAGCCGCCCGGCCGGTCGAGGTTCTCGGCGAGCGTGCCGTAGCAGATGTAGAACTGCTGGCCGGCCGTGTTCGTCGCATCGCCCCGGGCCATGGCCACCATGAGCGGCTTGTGCTTCAGGTTCTGCTCGAGCGGGATCCCGTACTCGAAGTACGCGCCGCCGTGGTCGGCGCCGCCCTGGAGGACCGTGAGGTCGAGGGCGTTCCTGAAGAAGCGCTTCCCGTCGTAGAGGTTCCGCTCGCAGACGCGCACGAAGTTGATCCCGGTCGCGAGCGCGTCCTTCGGGAAGAAGCGCATCGTGAAGGTGCCGAGGTTCGTCGTCATCTTGCAGACGACCTCGGTCTCGCCGTTCGGGCCGGCCGTGACCTTGACGGTCTTCGCGGCGGCCTCCTTGACCTTGGTGAGCCGCGCCGGGTCCGCGTAGAGCGCGAGCGACCGCGGCCCCTCGACGGAGCCGCCGTAGACGGCCGTGATCGACCACGTGCCCGCGGCGATCGCCGGGATCGTGAAGGTCTTCTTCCACGACTCGCCCGCCTTGAGCTTCTCGCGCTTGATCGCGCGCATGGGGTCGGGCTCCATGTTCGACTTCGGCGGGTCCGTGTGGAACTGCGCGTCCCAGGCGGTGCGCCCGCCCTCCACGGAGAGCTCGAAGGAGACGCTGCGCGCGTCGAACGTGAGCTCGGCGAGCTCGGCCTCCTCGGTGCCGGCGTTCTTGAGCGTGACCTCGACCTCGATGCTCGTGCCGACCGCCACTTCCGCCTTCACGGGGTTGCTCGTGACCTCGAGCTTGAGATCGGCGGCGTGGAGGGAGGAACCGAGAACGAGAACGAGAACGAGAACGAGAACGAGTTGAAGCGTGGGTCTCATCACTTCGCCTTCTTGGAGTAGTCGTAGAAGCCACGGCCCGACTTCTTGCCCATGAAGCCCGACTCGACCATGCGGCGGAGGAGCGGCGGAGCGGCGTAGCGCGGGTCGCGGAACTCGGAGAAGAGGACCTCCGAGATCGAGAGCGTCGTGTCGAGCCCGACGAAGTCGAGGAGCTCGATCGGACCCATGGGCATGTTGCAGCCGAGCTTCATGCCCTTGTCGATGTCCTCGGGCGTCGCGGTCCCGTTCTCGACGAGGCGGACGGCCTCGACGATGTACGGCACGAGGAGCGCGTTGATGATGAACGCGGGCGTGTCCTTCGCCGTGATCGTCGTCTTGCCGAGCGACTCGATGAAGGCCTTCCCCTCGGCGAAGGCGTCCTCGGCGGTCTGGATCCCCTTCACGAGCTCGACGAGCTTCATGATCGGGACGGGGTTCATGAAGTGGAGACCGAGGAAGCGCGACGGGTTGCCCGTGGACGGCGCGATCGAGGAGAGCGGGATCGAGCTCGTGTTCGTCGCGAGGAGGGCGTCCTTGCGGACGACCTTCCCGATCTCGGTCCAGAGCTCCTTCTTGGCGTTCCGGTCCTCGACGATCGCCTCGATGACGAGGTCCACGTCCTTCATGTCCGCGATCTTCGTCGTTCCGCGGACCTTCGCGCGCGCGGCGTCGCGCTCCTCCTTCTTGAGCTTCCCCTTCTCGACGCCCGTGTCGAGCGACTTGTCGAGCTTGGCGAGCCCCTTCGAGAGGAAGTCGTCGTTCACCTCGCGCACGACGACCTCGTAGCCCGAGCGAGCGCACACCTCGACGATGCCCGAGCCCATGAGCCCGCAGCCGAGGACGCCGACCTTCTTGATCGCCATGCCTGGTCTCCTACCTGTCCTGCCAGACCGCGGGCCGCTTCTCGAGGAAGGCCTGGAGGCCTTCGCGCGCGTCCGCGAGCTTGAGCGTGTTGTGCCTGTAGACGAGCCGCATGCGCTGGAGCGCCCCGTCGAGGTCCTTCGCCGCGAGCGCTTCGCGCACCGCGAGCCGCGCCACTCCGAGCGCCGGCCCCGACCGCTCCGCGAGCCGGTCGAGCGCGGCCTTCGTGTCCTTCTCGAAGCTCTCGTCGGCGAAGGTCCGCTCGATGAGCCCGACGCGGAGAGCCGTCGCCGCGTCGATCGCCTCGCCGCCGAGGATCAAGTCGAGCGCGCGGCCCATGCCGACTCGACGCGGGAGGAGCGCGGCCGCGAAGGGCGCGAGGACTCCGAGCTTGATCTCCGGGCACCCGAGCGCGGAGCGCTCGCTGGCCCAGATCATGTCGCACGCGAGCGCGACCTCGAGGCCGCCTCCCAGGCACGCTCCGCGCACGAGCGCGACCACCGGCCGCGGGTGCGCGTCGATCGCCCGCACGAGCGCGTCCATGGAGGCGAGCATCGCCTCCGCGTCCTTCTCCTCGACGTGCTCCTCGATCGAGGCGCCGGCGGAGAAGGCCTTCCCCTCGGCCGCGACCACGAGCACGCGGTGAGAGGGCGTCTCCCCGAGGCGCGCGATCGCCGCGGCGAGCTCGTTCGAGAGCTTCGTCGTGAGGACGTTGAGCGGCGGAGCGCCGAGGACCACGCGCGTCACGCGGCCCGGCTCGATCCGGAAACCTGCGGTCTCCATGGGTCGCGGATCTTACCCGATTTCGCATGAGGGGCCCTGGCATCATGTGCCCATGCGCCTCGGTCTCGTTCACGTTCTCGTTCTCGTTCTCGGTTGTTCGACTCCGCCGATGACGCCGCGCCCCCTCGGGGCCGCGAAGGCGGACCCTGACCGCGACTGGCTCTTCGGGCTCGACGGGAGGGACTTCCCCTCGCGCTGGAACGGGGCTGATGCCGCCTACTCGGTCTCGGTCGGACTCTCGAGCGTCCGCACGATCTGGTTCTTCGGCGACACCCTCCTCGACCGGTGGACCGATCACGCGAAGATGGTCAGGAACTCGGTCGGGTTTCAGCGCGGCGACGTGAAGTTCTTCTGGGGCCCCGGCGACACCGACTTCTTCCCTCCGCGCAGGAAGGCTACCTGGCTCTGGCCGGGGGCGGCTTTCGAGACGGCCGACGGCTTCGGCGTCTTCCTCCACGAGTTCGCGAAGAAGGGCGAGGGGATCTTCGGCTTCGCCCGCACGGGCTGCTGGATCGCCCGCGTCGGGAACCCGCTCGAGGGGCCGAGCGCGTGGCGTGTGACCTACGAGGAGCGTCCCTTCCACGGTGAGCAGCTCTACTACGGGATCGCGGCCCTCCGACGCGGAACGACGCTCTACGTCTACGGCGCCGTCGAGGAGCTGCCGCGCCGCTGGCTCGTCGTCGCTCGCGTCATCGAAGGCCGCTGGGAGTACCTCAACGAGGACGGCTGGGGCCCGGCGCCGACGAAGCCGAGGCGGCTCTGCGACGGGATCGGCGCCGAGCTCTCCGTGACGCCCGGGCGCGACGGTCAGGTGCAGCTCGTGACCACGGAGAACGGACTCTCGACGAAGATCCACCTCCGCGAGGCGGAGGCCCCCGAGGGGCCATTCGGCGAACCGCGTGTCATCTTCACGTGCCCCGAGCCGACGTGGGACAAGGACTACTTCACGTACGCGGCCAAGGCGCACTCGCAGTTCGTGAACGAGCGCGATCGGCTCGTCGTGACCTACTGCGCGAACTCGATGGACTTCGGGAAGCTGTTCAAAGATCCGCGGATCTATCGGCCGCGGTTCGTCGTCGTGAAGTGATCCTGTCGCGTCGCGGGCTAGTTGGTGGGTGACGCGAGTCGATAGGATGCGCTCATGGCTCGGAGCCGAATGAGGACCGTCGCCCCGGTAGACCTCGGGAAGTGCGTACCCTGGCGCATCGCAGTGAAGGACAGTTCGGAGGGGCCGCGCATCGGCGGCCTGGGACCCGTAGGACAAGATGTGTGGAAGATCGCGAAGGACGCGGCATACTTCGGGACCTTTCCGCTGACGCGTTCGCCAAAGTCGGAGTTTTCGCTCTACGTCCGGCCGTACGGAGAGCTCGTCCGGGCGCAAAATGACGGGCCGCAAGACGACGACCGTGTCTCTTGCTTCGTGCACCCTCCGACCGTGCGGGGGAAGGACCGTCGATTCAAGTCCACACTGAAGACGCAACACGGGGTCACTCTTGGGCGGCCCCGAAGCGATCTTGTGAAAGGCGGAGACATGCACCCTTACAGCGATCACAAGATTGGTGGACGACCCTACTGCTGCCAGGAGCCCGAGCTCCCCGAAGCGGCGGCACTCATGAGACAAGGTTTCGTCCATGCCCTGCAGGTCGACTTCCCTGGAGCCGAGGACGGCTCGGTGTCCGGAGACTGGCCATTCGGCGGTGGGCTATTCAATCTCTTCTTTAGGCCTCCCTTCGGCCCTACGGACGTGCGCTGGTACGTTCAGGCATGAGCGCGGCGCATGTTGGTGCGCGCAAGAGCTAGCCAAGCGCGCGCGGCGCGGCGGCCGCCTAGGAGCTCCCCGGAAGTCGGTGTTTCAGGAGCCCGAGCGCCTTCTCCGCGGACGGCGCACGATCCGGGCGCTCCCTGCTGACGGTACGGAGACCACTCTCCACGTCGTCGACGTTCACGGCGAAACGGGCGACACAGAACTTGGCGAAGTCCCAGTCGTGCTCACGTCCTGCCACGAGCTTGGCGACGACGAGATCGCCGGGGCCCGGAACGAGGATCTTCGCATTGCTCAACGGGACCCCGAACTTCCGCGCCCTCGTCTTCCACTCTGCCGGGGCATGGAACCCTTCGATCGACACACCTTGGAGGTAGATCCCGTTCTCCTCGTGAAAGGGCGAGTTCTCGCCAGCGACGAAGTCGATACGAGTGGCCTTCTCTTCCGAGCCGGGATCGATGTCCACGTCATGCGTGATCCAGAGGTCTTCGGAGGGATCCACGCTCTCGGCCCACGCGATGATCGCGGCCGAACCGAAGACGGTGAGGAGGCGTGTCTCCGCGATCTCGGCGGCTCGGCGGCAAGCTTTGAAGAACAGCTCGCGATTCAAGCGCTCGCTCTGTCGCGAGCGAGGGGCGCGAACGGGTGGCTCTGGACCAGTCGCCCCCACTCGTCTCGCCGCTTCTCCGGTAGATCGAAGAAGCTCTTGGTGTTCCGAAGCTCCTCCAGCAAACCAGGCTCACCGCCGGTAACGACGAGACGCCACCTCCTGAGGAACGGAGAGTTCAGTTTCGGGAGCTTCTCGTCGATCCACTTGAGGACCAGCCTCTGCTTCTTCGAGTCCGAGAGGACCACGTTGATTCCGCGACGGCAAGTCTCCCAGCCGCGGATGAGATGCTTGTCGTGAGGGTGCGGAACTCGTTGCGACATACTGGGCCCATCGTAGCGGAGCCGCGATCGTTCCGGCCACCCTCTACGCGAGTAGCCCGCGGTGCGCCGGCGCACGCACGCTCCCGCACCCGAAGATCGCGCACCCTCCGTGCTCCGCGAAGCACTCGAGGTGATGCGCCGCGCCACACCCGCGGCACTCGACGGCCGCCTCCTCGGCGACGGTGTCGTGGCAGTAAGGACACTTCGCAGCTCCATCGCTCCTCCCTTTGACGTGGAGCAGCTCCTCCACGACGGGCATCAGCTCGACGACCCGGCGCGCGATCTTCACGAGACGTTCTCCCTCCGACTCGGGGCCGAGGTTGTGGGCGAGGGAGCGCGTCTTCACGACCACGTGCGAGGTCGTCGTGCAGGCTCGCTCGACGCCCAGACAGCGAAGCTGTGCTTCGAGCGCCGGCTCGTGGCGCGCTGACGGAGGGGTCTCGACCAGGATCGTGAACGAGGGCGAGCTCGAGGCCTCGAGCTCGACAGTGACGTTGCGCCCCGCGACGCGGAGATACACCGAGCGGCCGAGGGCGTGGCCACTCGTCGAGAGGGCCGCCCACGAGAGCGCGCGACGGCTCGTCGCGAGCCGGATCTCGCGGCGCGTGGCCTGGATCGAGGCGAGCTCGAGGATCGCGGCGACCACGATCGAGCCGACGACGGCGCCGACCAAGAGCGTGAAGCCGACCGAGAACCCCGACAGGGCCGACATGCATGCCCAGCCGACGAGAACGGCGACGACCAGCTTCGCGACGAACGCACAGACTTCGAGGCACTGCTTCCACACGTCTAGGCTTCAGTCCGTCGGCGTCTTTCGTTTCACGAAGCCCATAGACTTCGCCGCGCGGGGACGCGCATGCTCCCGCACCCGAAGATCGCGCACCCTCCGTGCTCCGCGAAGCACTCGAGGTGATGCGGCGAGCGGCACCCTCGGCATTCGACGGGCGCCTCGGCGACGGCGTCATGGCAGTAAGGACACTTCGCGCCCTCGTCGCTCCGCCCCCGGACCATGAGCAGCTCCTCCACCTCCGGGGTCAGCTCCACGATCCGGTGGGCGATCCTCACGAGCCGCTCGGCCTCGATCTCGGCGCCGAGACTCCCCGCGAGGGACGGCGTCGTCGCGAAGACGCGGCCCGCCCCCCACGAGGAGCGCGTGACGCCGAGCGTCCCGAGCTCCACGTCGAAGTCCCACGGGTCGCCGGGACTCGAACGCGACTCGACGACGAACGAGAAGGTGCACGGGTGCGGCCAGGCCGGGGCGCTCAGCTCGATCCGGGCCGTGCGGCCGCCGATCAGGACGCGGGCGGCCGACGCTTCCTCGTCCGTCAGCGCGAGAACGCCGAGCGCGCGCCGACTCGCGACCAGGGCGGCCCGGTGCCGGAAGCGATGCGCGTCGAGGGCCTCGAGCGCCCACTTACCGAGGACGAGGAGACCGGCCACGGCGAGGAGGGCGTCGAGATACCAGCTCCTTCTCGGATCGAACAGGCCCGCGGCCAATGCGAAGCCGAGGACCGTGGCCGTGGTCAGCCAGAGGCTCGTGGATCCGAAGTGGACGAGTCGTCTGCTCACGCTTCCATCAGTTACGAGCCCGCTCGCGGCCACGGGAAACCGCCGCTACAAGATGAGTCCCGCCCGGGACCAGGAGCCATCCATGACGCGCACCGTCGCCTCGCTGCTCGCAGCCTCGGTCGTCTCGATCGCGCTCGTCGTGCCCCTCCGCGCCGAGGACAAGGAGACCCCCGAGCAAGCCGCCGAGGCCGCGCGGCTCGAGAAGCTCCTCGACGAGGGCGACGCGCACGTGAAGGCGAAGGAGTACGCCGCGGCGAAGCCGATCTACAAGCGCGTCATCAACGAGACGGGCAAGGCCGCGATCACGCAGGCCGCGCGGGGGCGGATCGGCCTGCGCGCCGTGTACGCGAGCGCGGCGAACTTCGCGCTCCTGGGCGAGAAGGAGAACGCGCACGGGACGCTCGCGTGGCTCCCGAAGCTCGGCTTCACGGCATGGGACAAGCTCGCGAAGGACCCCGCGTTCACGTCGCTCCACGAGGACGCGGAGTGGAAGAAGCTCCTCGCGGCTCACACGAGCGCCCCGGCCCCGGCGGCGGCCGGGGGACCGTCGCGGGAGTTCCTCGACTCGCGGCTCTACCGCTCGACGGACGGCGGGACCGTGATGCGGGTGCCCGACCACGACGGGTGGACGATCCAGCGGCCGGGCGCGAACGGGCTCGTCTTCTTCCTGGGCGACGCGAAGGAGTGGACGGCGCGGGTCACGCTCGACGTCGCGTGCGGGCGCTTCGCGAAGAACGGCGAGACCGACCTCGAGCTCGCGAAGAGCGTCGCCAGCCTCCTCGCGCGCGAGCTCCACGAGAAGAACCCGTGGCTCGAGTCGAAGGACGAGTTCAAGGGCCGCGGCGTGAAGGTCGCGAACGGGACCCCCGGCTGGCAGCAGCTCCTCGCGGGGAAGAGCGAGAAGCAGGGCGAGTGGACCTTCGTCATCGCGGCGCTCGCGCACGGAGCGCGCGCGGCGGTCGCCGTGATCGCCACGACGCCGAGGGCCGAGGCGAAGGCACACCCCTTCGCGCAGAAGCTCATGGAGGCGCTCCGCCAGGGCGACCAGGTGCCGCGGCTCGCGGCGCGCGACCCGGGCACGGCGCTCGAGGGCGTCTACCGGGGGAACTACTCGATCAGCTATGGCTTCGGCGGCACGTCGACCGGCACGCAGCACTGGTACGTCTTCGACAAGCGCGGCTACGCGACGCAGGACGACGCGCCCTCCTCGGAGCGGTGGCTCGACGTCGAGATGGTCCACCAGGGCGGCTCGGACGTCTTCGCGTACACCGTGAAGGGCGCCGAGCTCGAGCTCGTCCGCGTGTCCGACAAGAAGAAGTACACGCTCCCCTTCAAGAAGCTCGGCGAGCGGAAGCTCGAGGTCGAGGGCTACGAGTTCCACCGCGTGGACGGCGGCTTCACGAACGGAGTGCGCCTCGCCGGACGCTGGAAGTCGTCGAGCTACCACGCGACCCCCAGCATCTACGGCGGCACCGCGTTCTCGTCGGCGTCGAGCTCGGACTACACCTTCAAGGCGGACGGGACGTTCAAGTCGAGCTCCTTCGTGAGCGCGGACCTCGCCGCCTCGCCGCTCGGACCGGGGGTCCACTCGTCGGGGGGCTCGGCGGACGGGGGCAAGTACGAGATCAAAGACGACCGGCTCGTCCTCACCTACTCGAACGGCGTCGTCGGGACGCACACCTTCTACGCGCACCGCTTCGAGCCCGACAAGAAGCCGCCCTTCGACTCGGACATCCTCTACATAGACGGCAGCAACTACCTCCGACAGAAGGAGTGAGGCCGGCGCTCACACGTGCCGCTCGCGGCGGACGAAGCGGTCGAACTCCTCGCACGCGCGAGCGCCGAGCGGCGTGTAGGTGGCGCGCGCCTCCTCGAGGAGCGGCGCGAACTCGGAGGTCGGGCACGGCGGGCCGCGGAACGGGTGCCTCGCGAGGAGCCGGGCGAGGAGCGGCGCCGTCGGGTCGTAGGGCGTCTGCCGGCCGATCGGGTGGCCGCCCAGGTCGCGGCCGAGGCGCCGCGCGAAGCGGCTCTGGTCCTCCATGATGTCGTACGGCCGCACGTCGCAGTGGCGGACCCGCCACGGGAGGAGGTCGAGCGCGTTGAGCGCGTCGATCGCGCGCTCGAGGCCGCGCACGTCGATCGGGTGGTTGTTCCCGCCGAGGCCCCAGCCGTCGCCGAAGGCGATCCTGAGCTCGAGGGTCTCGACGACGTGCGCGTCGTCCGCGAGCGTCGAGAGCGCCGTCACGATCCCCTCGAAGAGCCTGGGCTCGAAGGTGCGGAGGCGCATCTCGAGCGTCGAGTCGAACGCGATGAACCGCCCCGTCATGAAGTCGCCGCCGTGAGAGCCGTAGACGCGGGTGACCTGGTCGTTCCGCGTGAAGGTGGGGCGCTCCTTCACGAAGCCGATGCGGACGAGCGGATCCGGGTCCCTCCTGAGCGCGTCGAGCGGCAGCTCCGGTCGCTCGGGGACACGCGCCAGGAGCCGCGCGGAGCGGGCGCGTCCGAGCGGGACTCTCCCCGCGAGCGCGGGCTCGAGCGCGTCGAGGAGCGACACGGGGTCGAGCTCGCCGAGCGCGCCCGAGGCGAGGGCGCCCTCGAGGACGCCGAGCGCCTCCGCGTTGCGGCCGAGGCCCTTGAGCGCGAGGGCGCGCGTCGAGAGCTCGACCGACGCCGGTGCCTCGTCGGGGAGCGGCGCACCGAGCGCGGCGAGCGCCGCCTCGAAGCGGCCGCTCCTCAGGTGCTCGTGCGCCGCGCGGACCGTCTTCATCCGGTCCCCGCTCGCCCGCGAGCTCCGCTCGAGCCTCCTCTGCGTCTCGTCCATCGAGGGTCGTCCCGGCCGGGCCCAGATCTCTCCGTGCCTCGACCACTTGCGCCGATGCCGCTATCATCGGTTCCTGCACCGCGAAAGAGAAGCCTTTGCCCGAGCCGACTCCCCCGACACGCCGCATGCCGCTCGAAACCTCGCCCCGAGGCGTGGATGACGTGAGCTTCCTCCAGGCCGAGGACGACGAGGTGAAGGTCCGCCTCGAGGTCTTGCCGGACGGTTCGCTCTCGATCCTCGCCCTGGCTCCGAACACGAAGCTCGCGGAGATCCTGCTCGAGAACGTGCCCGAGGACCAGATCCGGACGGAGCTCTGCGGGTGACGCGCTCCGCGGACGAGCTCGCGCTCGAGATGGGCAACCTCGCCGCCGGCGGTGTCGGACCCGCCGAGTTCACGCGGCGCCTCCTCGAGCGCGGCGAGCTCGCCCGGGTCCGCGGTCCGCTCCGCCGGGTGAAGACGAAGTCCGCGCCGCGCATCGCGTTCATGAAGGACGCGATCGTGCGCGGAGCGCTCCGCTGGCTCGTCCGCTCGGGCGGCTGGCGCGTCCGCCAGGTCGTCACCGGCAAGCGCCGGCGCGAGGGGCGGATCTGGGCGGCCAACATCTGGGAGGCGCTCTCGGTCCGCTACTCGCCCGCGACCCTCGAGCTCGTCGCGGCCGCCGCGGGCTGGTGTCAGCGCGACGCGACGGCGCACCGGAAGCCTCCCGCGGGCCCGAGGCCCTCGACCCTCGAGGAGATCGCGAACCGCTCCTCGGACCCCGAGCTCGAGCTCCCCGGGCCGCGCGCGCTCGCGGGCCTCGTGCCGGCGACGCTCGGCGACCTCGTCGTCTTCCACCTCGCGATCGACGCGCTCCTCGACGCGTGCCCGATCCCGCCGGACGACGTCCGGCCCGCGGCGGCTCCGGCGCCCAAGCCCGTCGAGCCGCCGCCGCCCCCGGCTCCTTCGCGGCCGCGCTCGCCGACCGGTGGCGCGGCGACGCCCGCTCCCGCTTCGCCGCCGACGCCGTCCGTCCCCGTGCGCGTAGGCATGCGCCCGGCGCACCTCGAGAAGCGGCGCTCGCTCCTCGCCCTCTCCTCGCTCACGGCGCTCTACCGCGCGGACGAGCTCCTCCAGGGCGAGAAGACCGGCACCAACGAGGGCTGGGCCGTGGGGCTCGCGAAGGCCGAGAAGATCTTCACGCCGCTCGTCGCGGGCGACCGCGCCGCGCTCCTCACGTACCTCGACGACGCGGTCGCGGTCCGGTGGATCGAGCACGAGGTCGCGCGCCGCGCGCTCCACGCCACGGAGGCGGGCGACCGCTACGTGGACCTCGCCTGCGCGCTCGAGGGCTTCATGGCCGCGGCCTCCAGGGCCGCGCGGCCCGACGCGCTGCGGCCGGTCCTGCGCTTCTTCGAGCGCTACCTCGTCAAGTTCGGCCAGCGCGAGGCGGTCGCCGCGGCCTTCAAGAGTCACGCCCAGAGCCTCGTGCGCGCCTCCGAGCGCGCACGGTTCCTCGGCCAGGTCGCGCGGCTGTTCGCCGTGACGCGGCTCGTCGCCGCGGAGTCCGAGCGGATCCTCGCGACTCCCTTCGTGGACCGGACCGAGGAGGAGAAGGTGTTCGTGGCGGACGTGTCCGACTTCACGCGGAGCGTCCAGCCCGAGCTCGAGGCCATCCGCCGCGAGCTCGCGGGCGAGGTCGGCTGACACACGAGGGCGGCGAGACCGTCCGGAGACAAGCGAGGTTCCAGGTGTCCTATCCGTATCGAGTCGTGGTGACCAAGGCGGTCGAGGAGAACGTCGACGCGAACGACCGCGTCGTGACGAAGATCACCCTCACGCCGATCCTCCCCAAGGAAGCCATGAAGGAGGTCCTGAAGGGCGTCCTCGAGAAGAAGGGCTGGAAGGAGCGGAAGGACGGCAAGCTCGAGAAGAAGGGCCCCGATGGGGAGGAGCAGGTCTTCGACCTCGACGAGATGACGCTCACGACCGAGGTCTCCGAGAAGGAGACGATCCGCAAGGAGAAGACGGTCGAGGTCATGGGCGACGCCTGGCACAAGGAAGACATCGAGGCCGAGAAGGACCGCCTCCGCGCGAAGGCGTCCGCCGACCTCGAGAAGCGGCTCGCCGTCTCCGAGGACGAGCGCTCGCAGAAGAAGCAGGAGCTCGAGAAGAAGATCGCGGACAAGATCTCGAAGGGCGAGGACACGCGGAAGAAGGAAGTGAACGAGGCCCTCCTCGAGGTCTACGCCGAGGCGCTCAAGAAGAAGGCCGCGAGCCTCGGGTCGGTGACGAGCGTCAAGGAAGAGCGCAAGAACAACGAGTACGAGCTCACGATCAAGGTCGCGGAGTAGCTCCCAGGAGAGCGCATGCCCGTCGAGTTCCCGATCGCCGAGCTCCCCGAGGAGCTCACCAACGAGGACGCCGTCGAGGCCGTCTACGGCGACGACATCCGCTGGGCCGAGGACAAGCTCCGCCAGGGGCTCTCGGTGCTCTTCGAGTGCGACAAGCAGCTCGTGCCGTACGTCTACGCGTCGATCCGCACGCGCCTCCGCGAGGAGCGCGACGGGCAGCGCATGCAGTGCCGCTTCGTCTCGGGACGGCCCAGGCGTCAGCGGCCGGAGAGCGAAGGCGAAGGAGGGCAAGGGCAAGGGCAAGGGCAAGGGGTGCGGGAGGAGATGCAGGGCGGTCTCCTCCAGCTCATGGTGCGCGAGCTGGGCGACATCGTCCGCGCGAGCGAGCCGGGCACGGTCGTCGTCGTCCCGCACATCGACCTCCTCACGACGACGACGAAGTCGGGCCTCTCCCTCGAGGCGAAGGAAGTCATCGCGACGATCTACGAGAACCCCGAGGTCCTCATGCTCGGGTTCAAGGACCCGGAGTTCGAGCTCCCCGCGGTCGTCGAGCGGATCTTCGCGGCCAAGCGCTCGCTGGTCGGGATCCCGCGCGACAAGCTCGTGAAGGTGATCACGCGCCGCGAGGCCCGGAAGTTCGGCGAGAAGACGTTCGACCCCTTCTCGCTCTACAAGTACCTCTCGGGCGCGAACGCGATCCGGCTGCGGCAGATCCTCGAGCACTTCACGGATCGAATGGACTTCGACCCGGCGAACCCCGGCGCGCGCGACCGGATCGTCAAGGAGATCCGCTCCATGACGCTCGGGTCGGACCTCGAGATCCCGAGGATCGACCTCGACAAGGACGTGGGCGGCTACGAGGGCGTGAAGGACCGGATCAAGAAGGACATCCTCACTCTCCTCACCAAGAAGGACGAGCTCTCGACGAAGGAGCAGATCAAGGCGATCGAGGAGCTGATCCCGCGCGGCCTGATCTTCGAGGGGCCGCCGGGCACCGGCAAGACGTTCGTCGCGAAGGCGATCGCGACCGCGATCGACGCGACGGCGATCGTCGTCTCGGGCCCCGAGCTCAAGTCGAAGTGGGTCGGCGAGTCGGAGGCGAACCTCCGCGGGATCTTCGCGAAGGCGAGGAAGTCCGCGCCCGCGATCATCATCTTCGACGAGCTCGACAGCTTCGCCGTCCGCCGCGGCACCTACACCGGCTCGGGCGTCGAGCACTCCATGGTGAACCAGCTCCTGACCGAGATGGACGGCTTCCGCAAGGAGGAGCTCGTCTTCGTCATCGGCACGACGAACTTCGTCGAGGCGCTCGACGAGGCGCTCCTCCGCCCCGGCCGCTTCGAGCTCAAGATCCGGATCCCGTACCCGAACGAGAAGGACCGCCGCGCGATCCTCGAGCTCTACACGAAGAAGTTCGGCCTCGACGTCCCCTCGGACGTCTTCGACCACATCGTGCGGAAGACGCAGGGCTACGCGAACGTCGAGCGCCGCATGAAGTTCACGGGCGACCACCTCTACGCGATCTGCCGCGGCCTCGCGCGCGAGGTCGTGCGGCGTGGCGCCCACAAGATCACGAAGGGCGAGGTGGACGACCTGATCGGCGAGACGTTCGAGATCCGTCCGCCGACGAAGGAGG
This sequence comes from uncultured Planctomycetota bacterium, assembly GCA_964648345.1. Taxonomy (GTDB): domain Bacteria; phylum Planctomycetota; class J058; order J058; family JACQDU01; genus CAZYLP01. The sequence goes on along the minus strand of CAZYLP010000023.1, from coordinate 5,643 downwards.
AGGAGAAGGTCATCGCCTTCCACGAGTGCGGCCACGCGCTCGCGGCGGCGCTGCTCCCCGGCGCGCGGCCGCCCGAGAAGATCTCCCTCGAGGGCATCGAGGACGTCGCCTCGGGCTACACCATGACGGAGCGGCGCCTCAAGGACCACGTGATCACCGAGAAGGAGCTCCGCGCCGAGATCGGCGTCCTCCTCGGCGGCCGCTCGGCCGAGATCATCGTCTTCGGCGAGAAGGCGAACGGCGCCGCGAACGACCTCCTCCGGGCGTCGGCGATCGCGCGCTCCATGATCGAGACCATGGGCATGTCGGACGCCCTCGGCCCGCAGAGCTTCCTCGTCCCGAACGAGAAGGGCGACCTCGTCCGCCGGAAGACGGCCGAGCTCACCGAGAAGCGCGTGGACGAAGAGGTCGAGCGCCTGATCAAGGAAGAGCAGGAGCGCGTCGTCCACCTCATCCAGACGCACCGCGCGGTCCTCGACGCCATGGCCGAGTTCGTCATGAAGAAGCGCGTGCTCGAGAAGGACGACATCAAGAAGTTCATGACCGAGCACGGCTTCAAGGTCGAGTGGCAGGAGAGCCCCGTGAAGGAGCTCCCCATCGAGCAGAAGCCGGCGTCGGTCACCTAGGGACGGCTACTTCTTCTCCGTCCGCTCGAACCGGTCGGAGAGCTCGAACTCGACCGCGAGGTCGACCTCGACGCTCACCTCGAAGCCGCCCGGGTTCGCGCCGTCGCCGCCGGCGCCGCCGCCGAACATGGACTGCACGGCCTTCATCTGCACGGCCTGGAGGTCCTCCGCGCCCTTGATCGCCGCGGCGCCTTCGCGGACCGACGCGACGTGGCCGAGCTTGCGACCGCCGAGCGTGGCGAGCTTCTCGCAGCGCGCCTTCGCCTTCGCCATCGCGTCCTCGTAGGCCTTCGTGCGGAGGGCCTCGAGGTCGTCCACGTTGAACTTGACGACCGGCGGCGCGGAGGAGTCCGTGCCGTCGGCGCCGGCATCCACGCCGAGGTCCATGATCTGCGCGACGCGCCGGGCGACGAGCTTGGCGTCGAGCTTCTTCACGCCCTTGATCGTCGCGACGACCTTCGTCGAGAAGACGTGGGGCGGCTCGCCCGCCGGAGCGGGGCCGCCGTTCATGCGGGCGATCGCCTTGAAGGGGTTCTGGTCGTCCTTCGTCGCCTTCACGCCGAAGGAGAGGCCGCGCTCGGAGATCTCGTACGGGATCGACGCGGCGGTGCCGTCCTCCGCCGGGTGCCCCTCGTCGTCCTTCTCCTTGTCCTTCTCCTTCTCCTTCCTGGGCGGAGCCGGCTCGTCTTCGTCATCCGCGTGCTTCTTCGCGGGCTTCTCGCCCGGAGTCGCGGGCTTGTCCTTCTTGGCGGGCTTCGCCGCCGCCTTGCCGTCCTTGAGCGCGGCGAGGAGGTCCTTGAGCTTGTGGCGGAACTTCTTCTCGGCGTCGGCGGACTCGTCCGCGCGCGCCGATAACGGGAGCTCGACCTCGACGCTGTCGGCGACCGCCGACGCCGTCCCCTTGACGGAGACGGCGATCCGGTGCGAGTCCTCGGCGTGGACGAGCGCGGCGCTCGCTCCGACGACGACGATCGGGAAGAGAGCGCGGAGCATGGCGGTGGTCCTCACTTGAGCTCGAACTCCACGCGGAGCTCGACCTCGGCGTGCACGTCCGTGGAGGGGAGGATGACGTTCCCCTCCTTCATCCTCACGCCGTAGATCATGGCGACGATCTTCTCGCCCTGCTGGACCGTGTCGTCCGGCTTGGGCGCGCTCGTCGGGAGGGGCGACTCGGTCACGGAGACGACGCCGCCGAGCGCGCGGTCGGAGAGCTCGGCGATCTCGGAGCCGCGCTTCTTGGCCTTGGCCATGGCGTCCTTGTACGCCGCCTTGCGGAAGGACTCGTGATCCTTGAGGAGGAACCGCACGACCGGCGAGTCGCCGTCCGAGCCGTCGGCGCCCGCGTCGATCCCGAGGTCGATGAGCCCGGCGATCCGCTTGCAGAGGTGCTTCCGCTCGTAGCTCTTGATGTCCTTGATGACGGCCACGACCTTCGTCGTGAAGTACATCGGCGAGTCGTTCTTCTCGGGCTGGACGCCCATGCGGCCCGCCATGATCTTCGCGACGCCGCTGTCGTCCGTCTTCGAGCTCTTGACCGAGATCGAGAGGGAGCGCTCGATGATCTCGACCGGGATCGACGCCACCGGGTCCTTCTTGGGCTCTTCCTTCTTGGGCTCTTCCTTCTTGGGCTCTTCCTTCTTGGGCTCTTCCTTCTTCTCGTCCTTCTTGGGCTCTTCCTTCTTGGGGTCCGCCTTCTTGCGAGGAGCGGGCTCGTCGTCCTCCTCCTCGTCCTCGTCCACCGGCTTCTTCTTGACGGTCGCCTTCGGGGCCGGCTTGGGCGGCGTCTTCTTCTTCCTCGGCGCGTCCTCGTCCTCGTCGTCCGACGCGGCGCCCTTCTTCTTCGGCGTCCCGGACTCGCCGTCCTTGAGGGCCTTCTGGACGCGGGCGAGCTTGTCGTGGAACTTCTTCTCCGCCTCGCCGGCGTCCTCGGTGTGCGCCGTGACCGTGAACTCGATCTCGACGGTGTCCGCCTGGCAGGGGGCCTGGCCCCGGGCGGTGACCGTCACCCGGTTCGGGGCGTCACCGGCGTTCGCTCCGCGCACGAACGACAGCGCGAGCAGGGCGGCCATCGCCGCCATCGCCTTGTTTCTGAGCATCGGGGGCTCCTCTCTGTCCTGAACGAAGACATGAGGATCCCATGAAACGCGACCTGGGGAAGGGGGCGACGTCTCCTTGCCCTTGCCCTTGCCCTTGCCCTTGCCCTCCGTGGCAATGCTCAGTCGGGCCGACGCTTGTCCTGCGCCTCGCTCGGAGTGAGGAGCTCCTTCACGACCGTGCCGTCCTTCACGATCTTGATCGGCCGCCCCTCGGCCGAGTAGTTGTCCTTCGCGGGGTCAATCCCCAGCGCCGTGCAGCACGTGGCGAGCAGGTCCTGCGCGGTGACCGGCTTCTCGGTCACCTCCTCGCCGTCGTCGTCCGTGGCGCCCACGACCTTGCCGCCCTGGACCCCGGCGCCGCCCACGGCGCAGGCCCACGCGCGCGCGTAGTGGTCGCGGCCCTCGAACTCGTTCACGTGCGGGGTGCGGCCGAACTCGCCCATCCAGAGGACGAGCGTCTTCTCGAGGCGGCCCCGGTCCGAGAGGTCCTTGAACAGCGCGGCCATCGCCGGGTCGAGCGTCCGCGCGAGGTTCCGCACGCCCTGGAAGTTGTTCCGGTGCGTGTCCCAGCCGCCGAGGACGACCTCGACGTAGGAGACGCCGGTCTCCGTCAAGCGGCGGGCGAGCAGGCACGCGTCGCCGAAGGGCGTGCCGCCGTACTCCGCGCGGAGCTCGGGCTTCTCCTTCCCGAGGTCGAACGCCTCGAGGAGCGGCGACTTCATGAGGCGCCGCGCGCGGCGGAGCACCTCGCGGCGCGTCCGGGCCGCCTCGTCGTCCTTCGCGGCGTACTCCTCCTCGCGCTTCTCGAGGAGCTTCGCCCGCTCCTCGCCGCGCGCCGCGGAGACGCCGCCCGCCTCGCGGATGTACGCGAGCGGGTCGCGCGGGTTCGAGATCACGAAGGGGTCGTGCGCGACGCCGAGGATCCCGGCGCGCGGCGCGTTCCCGCCGAGCGAGATGTAGCTCGGGATGTCGAAGTCGGCCTTGCCGAGCTCGGACGAGCACACCGCGCCGAAGCCCGGATGCCGGACCGTCGGGTTCGGGTCGTAGCCCGTGTGGAGGAGGTAGTGCCCGCGGTCGTGGTCCGCCTGCGTCGTGCGGAGCGAGCGGACGATCGCGTAGTCCTTCACGCGCTTGGCGGTCCTCGGGAGGTACTCCGAGACCTGGATCGACGGGATGGGCGTCTCGATCGCCTGCACGGGGCCCGCGTTCGGCCGGCCCGGCTTCGGGTCCCAGAGGTCGATCGTCGCGGGGCCGCCCGCCATCCAGAGGACGATCATCGACTTCGTCGTCGGCGGCGCGCCGGGCGCCGCGAAGACGCTCCGCATGCTCCGGGGGAGGAGAGCGCCCGTGGCGGTCACGGCTCCGACCTTCAAGAGGTCGCGGCGGCTGAGATCCATGGCGTCCCCCCTCAGTGGTTGTAGAGGAACTCGGAGGAGTTCACGAGCGACCAGAAGTAGTCCTCGGTCGCCTTCGTCGCGTCCTTCTTGTCGAAGAAGGCGTAAGCAGAGGCGAGCTCGCTCGCGGTCGGCGTCCGCGCGAACGCGGCGAGCGTGAGGTCCGCGATCCGCGCGCGGAGGTCGGTCTCCTTCGCGGCCTTCGCGACCGTCGTGCCCGGGCGCGCCTGGCAGAAGAAGTTGATCGACGGCCCGTTCATGAGGACGAGCGCGAGCGGGATCCCCTCCTGGACGGCGTGGGGGTCCTCCTCGTCGTTCCGCTGCATGAGCCGGACGAGCTCGTTCCGGATCCCGTTCAGCTCCTTGGCGCTCCTGTCCGTCCCCGACGCCGAGACGAACGCGCGGAGGGCCTGCTCGGGCGAGAGCGGCTTGTGGCGCATGCGCGCGAAGAGCTCGAGGGCCGGATCCTCGGCGGTGGCCGAGCGCTTCCCCCACTGCTCCTTGTCCCTGGCGTCGAGCTTCTGCGAGACGGCGTTCACGTCCACGGGCGCCGGCGCGCCGGCCGACGTGCGGGAGTACGCCTCGGTGAGGGCGAGGGCGCGGAGGAACGGCTTCAACCGGAGCCCGCCCTCCTCGAAGCCCTTCGTGATCCGCTCGAGCGCGGCCGGGATCGTCGGCGTGTGCGCCTCGGAGAAGTCGTCCACCGGATGCACGAGCCCGCGGCCGAAGAGCTGCGCGAAGAGCCGGTTCGCGAAGGCGCGCGCGAGCTCGTGGCGCTTCTCGACGGTGACGGCGCGCGCGAGGGACGGGAGGCGCGGCGCCTTCGTGCCGTGGAGGGTCACGTCGTACGTCCCGCCCAGGAAGCGCGGGAGCGCGAGCGCGGGCCGCCCCGTCTCGCCGGGCTGGAGCGGGATGTGGGTGTCGCCGCCCTCGGCCTCGCGGACCTTCCAGTCGATGATCTTCGGCTGGATCTTCTTCTTCCGCATCTCGTCCGTGAGCGGCTCGTAGATCGCGTCGCGCTTCACGCGCGAGAAGTAGGCCGCGAGCGACCAGAAGTCGGTCCGCTTCCACGGCTCGTACGGGTGGTCGTGGCACTGGGCGCACGCGATCCGGTTGCCGAGGAAGATCCGCGCCGTGCGGCCCGCGATGTTCGCGGCGTCGCCGCCGAAGAGGGCCACGTACTGCGCCGAGGGGTCCTTCTGCACCGAGTCGGTGCGCGGCGCGAGGAGCTCGCGGGCGAGCTCGTCGATCGCGACGTCGGTCTCGAGACGGCCGGCGAGCCAGTCGCGGAACGTGCGGCGCTGGATGCTGTCGAGCTGGACCTCGCGGCCGAGGAGGACGACGGCGAGCGAGTCCGCCATGTTCTCGGCGTACTCGCGCGATGCGAGGAGGCGATCGACGATCGCGACGAGCTTCGAAGGCTCGATCGGGTCGCCGAGCTCCTTCACCTCGGCCGGCGTCGGCGTGCGGCCGGCGAGGTCGAGGTAGACGCGGCGGACGAGCTCGCCCGGAGGGGCGTCCGCCGCG
>CAZYLP010000022.1:11118-24310 GCA_964648345.1 uncultured Planctomycetota bacterium | reverse complement strand
CGCGCGGCTCCCGCACGCGTTCCGCGCCCAGCTCGCGTGGGAGGCGAACGACCACGGCCGCGCGCTCGCCGAGCTCGACATCGTGATGCAGCTCTCGCAGGACCGCGAGGACGACGTCTTCTGCCGCGCGTGGAAGGACTCGTTCGTCATCCTCATCGAGCAGAACCAGATCGACGCCGCCTTCGCGCGCGTCGCGACGGCGCCCGCGCGCTCGAACCAGAAGGACGTGGTCCTCGCGCGCGCGTGGGCCTGGATCGCGAAGCGTCAGATCGCGGGGCCCGGAGAGATCCCCGAGGTCGAGGCGAAGGCGAAGTACATGGTCGAGGCGCTCGGCCTCTTCGAGCAGCAGGAGGACGAGACGCTCGCGCGCTCGCGCTACCTCGGCGAGGCGCTCTTCCTGCGCGGGCTCCTCCGCATCGCGGTCGTGCGCCGCAAGGAGACGGAGAAGGGCGTCCACGACCTCGTCCGCGCGGTGGCCCATCCGGGGACGCCCGAGCGCCTCCGCGCGCGCGGAGCGGCCCTCGTCACGGCCCTGGAGCCGTCGCTGTGCTCATGGGCGGAGAGGGCGCGCGCGGGGGATCGCTCGACGCCTCCGGGCTGGTGAAGCCGCGCCCGGCGCGCTCGCCGACCTCGAGGCGGATCCAGCGGCTCAGCATCCACCTCACCGCGAGGAGGTCGTAGAAGGCGCGGAAGACGCGGTTCCAGACCCCGTACTTCGAGCGGCCCGCGTGGCGCGGGTGGTTCGCGACCTCGACCTCGGTGACCTTCCAGCCCTGCGCCTTGAAGAGCGTCGGCAGGAAGCGGTGCATGCCCTTGAAGAGCTGGAGCCCCTCGACGCACTCGCGCCGGAAGACGCGGTAGGTGCAGCCCGAGTCGTGGATGCTCTCGCTCGAGAGCGCGTTCCGCACCGTGTTCGCGATCCGAGACGACACTCGACGCACGATCCCGTCGCCGTCGCCGCGGCGCTTGCGCCAGCCGCAGACGACGTCGAACTCGCCGATCTTCTCGATCATGCGCGGGAGGTCGCGCGGGTCGTTCTGGAGGTCCGCGTCCATGACGCAGACGAGGTCGCCCTTCGCCTCCTTCATGCCGGCCCAGCCGGCCGCGGTCTCGCCCGAGTTGCGCGCGAGCGCGACGAGCCGGAAGCGCGGGTCCTCCGCCGCGAGCGCGCGCGCGACCTCGCGCGTCGCGTCCTTCGAGCCGTCGTCCACGACGATGACCTCGTAGTCGAGCTTCCCGTCGAGCGCGCTCTTGATCGCATCGCGAAGCGGCCTCAGGTTGTCCTGCTCGTCGTACGCCGGGACGACCACCGAGACACGATAGGGCGAGACGCGACTCAACAGAGCGCTCCCTCGGCGGATCGCCCGCTGCGCGGGCTCCCGCCTCGGTCGCTGCTGAAGGCCTCGCGCATCCTCGCTCGGTCGCTGCGCTCCCTGCGCTCGGGCGCTCGGCTCACCGCAGCGCCTCGCGGAGTGCCCACGCGACGCGCTTCGTGTCCGCGGCCTTGAGCTCGGGGTGCATGGGCAGCGAGAGGATCTGCTCGCAGTAGAGGTCCGTCCGCGAGAGCGGCGCCTGCGGGCCGCGCTTCTGGACGGCCGGCTGGCGGTGGCACGGGATCGGGTAGTGGACGCCCGTGTGGATCCCGTGGGCGAAGAGCTTGCCGGCGACCTCGTCGCGGGACTTCGTCGTGATCCGCACGACGAAGAGGTGGTAGACGCTCTCGGCCTCGGCGCGCTCGGGGGGGAGGATCAGGCCCGGGACGCTGCCGAGCTCCTGCTTGTAGTTCTGCGCCGCGTCCCAGCGCGACTCGTTCATGGAGTCGAGCTTCGCGAGCGAGACGCGCCCGAGCGCGGCCTGGATGTCGTTGAAGCGGGAGTTGAAGCCGACGACCTCGTGGCGGTACTTGTCGGTGCGGCCGTGGTCGCGGAGCTGCCGGACCTTCTTCGCGGTCGCGTCGTCGCGCGTGAGGACGCAGCCGCCGTCGCCGAAGACGGTCAGGTTCTTCGAGGGGTAGAAGCTGAGCGCCGCCGCCGCGCCGTACGCGCCGACGCGCTTCCCCTTCCAGCGCGCGCCGTGCGCCTGGGCGCAGTCCTCGAGGACGCGGACGCCCTCGCGCTTCGCGATCTCGAGGATCGCGTCGAGCTCGACCGGCTGGCCGTAGAGGTGGACGGGGATGATCGCCTTCGTCTTCGGCGTCACGAGCCGCTCGACGTGCTTCGGGTCCATCCCGAACTTCTCGTCGATGTCCGCGAAGAGGCACGTCGCCCCGGCGTTGTAGACGGCCTCCGCGGTCGGGAAGGCCGTGAGCGACGGGACGATCACCTCGTCGCCCGGGCCGATCCCCCACGAGAGGAGCGTGAGCGTGAGCGCCGAGGTCGCGCTCGTCACGAGGACGGCGTGCTCGACGCCGAAGTACTTCGCGAGCTCGAGCTCGAACTGCTTGCACTCGTCGCCGAGGATGTACCAGCCCGACTCGAGCGCGCGCGCCGCGGCGCGCTTGTGCTCCTCGGTGAGCGGGGCCTTCGACAGCGGGATGATCTTCTTCTCGCCGCTCGTGCTCACGGGCCGAGCTCCCGGACGGCGACGCTTCGTCCTTCGCGCGCCGCGAGGAGCGCGGCCTCGATCGCCGCCGTGGCGCGCGCGCCGGCCCACCCGTCGGCCGCGGGGCGCTCCCCGCTCCGCGCGTTGGCGAGGAAGTCCTCGAGCTCGACGCGGAGCGGCTCGCCCTCCGAGACGGCGGGGTACTCGGGCTCCTCTTCCTCGGCGACGAGCTGGCCGTTCGCGGCCTTCCGGTGCGCCTGGCGGTGGAGCGAGACCGCGCGCGCGCCGGCGTCGAAGTCCACGGCGATCGAGCCCGCGTCGCCGACGACGAGGACCGTCCGCTCGCGCTCGGGGGTGTGGTAGCTCGCCTCGACGTGCGCCACGCCGCCCGGCCCCCCCGAGCCCGTCGAGGGGAAGTCGAACGAGAGGAACGCCGTGTCCTCCCGGCCCGTGCCGAGGAAGTCGCGGACGGCGCCCTGCGCGGAGGCGGGCGGCTTCCCGAAGACGACGGTCGCGAGGTCCGCGAAGTGGACCGCGTCGTTGATCGCGCAGCCGCCGTCGGTGCGCGGCCGCTTGAAGCCCGTGAAGCGCGCGCGGAGCGTGTGCGGGCGCCCGATCGCGCCCTTCGCGATGAGCGCGAGCGCCGCGCGCGTCGCGGGGTGATGCCGGAAGATGAAGCCCGTCTGGAGGACGGCCTTCTTCGCGTCGGCGAGGCGGGCGAGCGCGATCGCCTCCTCGGACGTGGGCGCGAGCGGCTTCTCGACGAAGACGGCGAGGCCGGCCTCGAGGCACCGCGTCGCGAGCGGCGCGTGCACCTGGGCCGGGACGACGATGTCGGCGGCGAAGGACTCGGGGAGGAGGTCCGCGATGTCGGTCGAGCATCGCGCGTCGGGCGCGGCCCGGCGCGAGCGCTCGAGGAGCGCGGGGTCGCGGTCCACGAGCGCGAGGGGCGCTCCGAGCGCGGCGAGCACGCGGAGGTGGTTCTGTCCGAACCGTCCGAGCCCGACGAGGAGGACGCGCTTCGTCACGCCGTCGCCCCCTTGGCTCCGTCCCGGGAGGCCTCGCGCTTCGCCTTCGCGCGGATGAGCATCAGGTTCCGGACGTACGGGATGCAGCCGAACGCGTAGCCCGCGATGATCGGGAGCTTCCTGAGATGCAGCCCGTAGGCGAGCGACATGAGCGCCCCCACGATGCTCAGGTACCAGAAGGCGACGGGGACGACGGACTCCTTGCGGCGCTCGCTCGCGATCCACTGGACGATGAAGCGCGAGAAGAAGATCACCTGGCCGAGCGCGCCGACCAGGTCCCACCACTCGAGGTTCGCGTAGAGGTCCTGCAGGTACTGCGGCATCGGGACCGCGGTGCTCCCTCCGGTCGCCCTAATGGCATCCCCAACCGGGGGGAGACTCTACCGCGGGCGGCCCTGAGGACCAACCTTGATGTCGGGCCGCCTGTCGCGATCGTCGATGAACTCGTCCTTACCGGTCTTCTTGTAGCCGCTCGGCGCCTGGAGCTCGCGGGTCTCCTCGACGAGGACGACGTCCGAGCCGTCGTAGCGCGGCGAGAAGATGCTCACGGCGAGCGCGCGCCCGTCGGCCTTGTGCTCGAAGCTGTGCACGGTGCCGGCCGGGATGTGCGCGATCTGGACGGCCTCCGTCGGGTTCACGACCTCGTTGAGACGGAGGAAGCCGAAGCCCTGCTGGAAGAAGATGATCACGGTCTCGTCGTGCGTCGCGTGCTTGTGGTCGGGGATCCGGCTCCGCTGGATCGCCGAGAGCTGGAGCGTCGAGCGCTTCGACGGGCCGTCGAAGATCTTCTTGATCGCGAACGTGTCGGTCTCGGGGACCTTGAGGGCGTCCGGTTGAGTCACGTCGATCACGTCGATGGCGCCGAGCGCGTCCGGCATGTCGTCGTCGGCGGGCCGCGCATGCGCCGCGTTGACCGCGGGCGAGGCGACCATGATGATCATCAGGGGGTCGGCGTTCGACCCCGTGAAGCCGTGGGCGAGCTTCGCCGGGACCCGGACGACGCAGCCGCCGTCGATCGTCTTCTTCTTCCCGCGCGGCAGGTCGAGCGTGCCGACGCCCGAGACGACGAAGAACGTCTCGTCGTGCTCCGGGTTCACGTAGAGCTGCATCTTCGTGCGGAGCGCGATGAAGTAGAGCGAGGCGTTGAGGCCCGAGTGGATCGACGCGAAGACCGCCTCCTGGCCCGGCAGGAACTCGCCCCGCGGGAGGTGGCGCGCGAGGAGCGCGTCGAAGTGAGCCGTGAACGGCTTCTCGTGGAGCCGCTCGATCGGCGGCTCCTTCTCGCCGTTCGCGACGGGCTGGGGCGAGTCGGGCTTCGGCTTGTCGTTCGTCGAGGAGCACGCCCCGGCCGCGACGAGGATCGCCAGGATGAGTGGCAGGCGGAGGGCGCGCGTCTTCAAGGCTTGTCGGTCCCTTCGCCCGCGATCTTCTCCCAGAGAGAGGCCGCCTTCGAGTAGCGCTCGTCCTTCGGGTCGAGGCTCCGCGCGGCCTTGAACGCGGCGAGCGCGTCCTTCGCGCCCGTCGGGCGGGCCGACTCGGCGCGGCCGAGGCGGAACCAGATCGAGGCGGCGCGCTTGACGAGCGTGTCGCGGTCCTCGCGGATCCTCATGAGCAGGCGGCCCGTCCGGTAGTCCTCGGCCTCGCCCGTCGCGGTGCCGAGGTCGGTGACCGAGTCGCGGAGGCCCTTCTGCTTCCGCTCGACGGCGTCGAGCGCGCCCTTGTAGGCCTGGATCGCGCGGTTGAGGTGCTCCTCGCAGGAGGCCTTCGCGCGCTCCTTGGCTTGCTTCTTCTCCTCCTCGGTCGGCGGGTTCGGCTTGCCCTCGCCGTCCTTCGGCTGCTCTGCCTCTACGGCGCCCGCGAGGGCGCGCTCGAGGAAGCTGTCGCCGATCCCGATGTAGGCGTCGAGGCTGTCGGGCTCGAGGGCGCGGACCTCGATCCAGTAGTTCTCGGCGCGGCGCCAGTTCCTCTCGAGCTCGGCGAGGCGCGCGAGGTGGGTCGTCGTCATGGCGCGGAGGAGCTTCGCGTTCTCGGGCGCGAAGCGCGTGACGATGAGCTTGAGCTCGCCCTCCGCCTCGCGGGGCCGGCCGAGCTGCTCGTAGAGGATGATCGCGCGCGAGAGGCGCGCCGAGCTGAGCGTCGGGTCGAGGTCGTACGCCTGCTTGAAGATGAACGCGGCCGTCTCGTAGCTGTAGCTGATCTCGCGCGAGTCGAGCGGCGGCTTCCCGTTCTTGGCGGCGTCGTCCTGCTTCTTCTGGAGGTCGGCGATCGCCTTGTTGCCGTCGCGCCAGAGGTCGAGCGCCTTGGCCCGATCCGCGTCCGAGACGTTCGACGCCTCGATCCGCGAGTTCTTCTCGGCCCAGGTCAGCCCCTCGGACGCCCACCACGTCTCCCAGCGGGCGATGCCGGCTTCGCGCTCGGACTTGTCGTCCGACTCGGGGAGGTAGCCGAGGTTCCCCTGGTGCGTCCACGCCTTGAGCTTCTCGATGGCGACCGTGCGGACGTTCTTGAAGTCCGGGCCGTCGAGCTTGAGGGCCTCGATCAGGACGGGGATCCCGACGTAGATCCCGGCGTCGCCGAGCTCGAGGGCCGCGACGAGGCGCCACTGGCCGTGCTCGTGCATCTTGAGCACCTGGGCGAGCTCGTCGTAGCGCTTGAGCATCGAGAGCTGGCCGACGCAGATCGACTTCACCTTGGCGGCGCTGTCCGTCTTGATCAGGTGGAGGAGGAGCGCCGCCGAGTCGTCCGGGCAGTCGAGCGCGACCCGGTTGATCACGTCGATCCGCTTCATGGGGTCCTTGTCGATCAGCTTCTCGCAGACCCCGGGGATCGCCTCCTCGACCTTGGCCGGGACGACCGCCTTGAACTCGGCGATCTTCAGGACCTCCTCGAGGACGGGGCGGACGACCTGGTCGTTGCTGTCGACGCGGGCGATCTCGGCCTTCACGTAGTTCACGGCGAAGATCCCGAGCTCGACGATCTCGTCGCGGGCCTTCTTCTTGTCCTTCTTGTCGGCGAGCGGGTCGCGGAGCTTGGCGACGCAGGAGTCGATCTGAGAGCGCCACTTCTTCTCCGCGTCCTCCTCGCTCGAGACCGGCGCCGGCTCGCCCGGGACCGCCGCGGCGGGCGGCGTCTTCCCCTTGCGGAAGCCGATCGACTTCACGAGCTCGCGCGGGAAGCGGGACTCCGCGCCCTTGTTGTTCGTGAGGACGATCTCTTTCCCGTCGTCGGAGAACGTCACGTTGCCGCGGAGCACGCGGCCGTCCACGAGGTAGAGGACGTCGTCCGTCTCGGAGACCTTCTTCGCCTCGCCGTCCCGCTCGATGCTCGTCACGTCGAGCCGCTCGACGACGCGGGCGCCGAGCTTCGTCTCGATCTCGAAGCGCCCGTCGGCCCGCTCGGTCACCTTCACGTTGGTGAGCTTGGTCCCGTCGCGGAGATACACCGTGTCCGCGAGGGCCGGCGAGGCGAGGGCGACGAGAGCGACCAGGAGGATACGGCGATGCTGCATGGGTTCCCCTAGACGAACGGTTTTAAGGGCGGACCGGTACGAGTTCAAGAGAAGAACTGGCTAAAGCGTAGTGGCTCAAGGTCATGAGTTGGTCACCGGCCCAATGGCAAATGGAAAATGGCGAATGGAAAATGGAAAATCTCGGCGTTCGTCGGCCTATACGGCCGATTTCTCAGATTCCATTCGCCAGATTCCATTTTCCATCGAGGCGACGCGTCAGCGGCGAGGCCCCACGACCTGATTCAAGCCTCGCAGAGTCCGCCCGAGGATCCCTTCCTGGGACGGAAGAGGACCGCTGGCCCGCAGCCACTCGACGGTGTCCGCGAGCGTCTGCTCGGCGGGGCGGGCGACGAAGCCGAGCTCGGCGCGGGCCTTGGCCGCGTCGAGGTACCAGAACTTGCCGCCCATGGCGAGGGCGGTCGCGAAGTCGCCGCTCGAGCGGCCGCGATCGAACAGCGATTCGATCCCCGCCACGGTCCGCGCCGCGAGGTCCTGCACGGAGGGCGAGAGCGCGATCGTGGGCGCCCTCACGCCCGAGACCTTCTCGAGCATCACGAAGAACGCCTCGACGGACATGTTCTGTCCGCCGACGAGGTAGCACTCGCCCGCGCGCCCCTTCTCGAGAGCCGCGACCGTGGCCGCCGCCGCGTCGCGCACGTCCACGAAGTTGACGCCTCCCGGCGGTACGGCCGGGATCTCGCGCTTGAGGAAGCGCACGACGTCCTTCGCCGACGAGAGCGCTCCCTCGCCGGGACCGAGGAGGAGGCTCGGCTGCACGACGACGACCGGCACGGAGACGCGCGTCCCGTCGTCGAGGCGCACTCCGGGCGCGTGGCCCTCGAGCGCGATCTTCTCCGCGTAGATCTTGGAGAGGTAGTACGGGAAGCTCCGCACCTCCTCGATCGCGTAGCCCGACTGCTCGTTCTTGATCGGGTCCGAGCGGGAGGAGACGGCGACCGTGCCCGACGTCGAGACGTGCACGAAGCGCGCGACCTTGGCCTTCGCGGCCGCGCGGAGGACGTTCCGCGTCCCGTCCACGTGGACCTCGTAGAGCTCGTCGGCCGCTCCCTGGGTCCGCTCGACGCGGCCCGCGAGGTGGAGGACCTGCTTCACGCCCGCGAAGGCCGCGGGCAGGCTCGACGGGTCGGTCACGTCGCCGAGGACGACCTCGGCGCCCTTCGCGGTCAGCAAGGCATCGCGACGGCGAGCGAGCACGCGCACCTTCTCGCCCTTCGCGAGGAGGAGCTCGGCCACGTGACGTCCGAGGTAACCGGTGCCGCCCGTGAGGAGGATCATGCGGGCGGCGAGTCTAGCACGCGGAGGGCTACTTACCCTTCGGCTTGTTCGCCGCGTCGAGCTGCTTCTTGGTCTCGTCGCACTGCTTGATGAGGTCCGACGCCTGACGGCAGCCCTTGTCGTAGCTCAGGGCCTTCGAGCCCAGCGAGCGCGCCTTCGAGTGCTGCTTCTTGTCGCCCGAGAGGACCTGGCTCCCCGCCTCGGCGAACATGTTCGCGAGGATCGGGTCGAACTCCTTGTCGCTCCACTTGTGGTCCTCGATCTCCTCGACCGCTTCCTTCGCCTTGACGCCGGTGTTCGTGCGACGGAGGTCGTTCCACCAGTCCTGGTAGAAGCGGAGGAAGTCCTTCCTCATCTTGTCGTTCTTCGGGTCGTTCCTGAGCGCCTCCTTGTACGCGCGGCAGGCGTCCGTCCACTGCTTCGGGTTCTCCTTGAGCCGCGCCTGCGCCTCGGCGACGTAGAGACCCGCGGCGCGCGTCTGCATCTCGGCGCGCGGGTCGAGGTCGGTCGCGCGCTGGAGGTCGTCGCGGTACTCCCTCCAGCCCTTGAGCTCGACCTGCACCGTCGCGCGCCAGAAGAACGCGCGCGCGTAGTCGGGGTAGAGCTTGATCGCCTCGTTGAGGAAGCTGAGCGCCTCCGAGTACTGGCGCTTCTTGTAGGCGTCCACGCCCTTCGTGAACTCGTCCACGGCCTTGGCGCCGTCGCCGAGCTTCTTCCGCTTCGGGTCGAAGACCTTGAAGCTCTCGAGGGCCTTGGCGACTTCCTTCTGGAGGTCCTTCGACTCGGGGCCCGCGTAGGGCGCGGTCCCGAGGAGGTGGATGATCCGGTTCTCGACGACGGCGATCACGCCCTGCTCGTCGTTCTTGCTCGTGCTCCGGCCCTCGAAGTACGTGCAGTGGTACGTGACGACGGGGGTGGTGCCGCGGCGGGCGTCCTTCTTCTCGACGACGCTGTAGTCGGTCCGCTTGTCGGTCCCCTTGAGGTACTCCTCGGCGTACTGGCCCGCGTCCCGGCCGTTCGCTTCGCCCACGAGGACGCGGAGCTCGGCCTTGCCGTCCTCGGCGCGGATGATGACGGGCTCCTTCTCGTCGAAGGGGCGCGCGTCCACGGTCCACTTCTCCGTCGGGCGCTCGAGGCCGTAGCCCTTGATGAGGTCGTTGTAGCCCGTGTCGTCGCCGCCCTGGGGCGCGATGAACGAGAAGCACGTGAAGGCCTCGCGGAGCTTGGGCTCGAGCTCCTTGAAGAGCTTCTTCTCGGCGACCGCCTTGATCGAGTAGAGGAGGCCGTCGCGCGCGAAGCGCTGCTCGATGAACTGGTAGTCCGTCGCCTCGGACGGGTAGCGGCCGTCGTAGCGGGCCTCGACGACGGGCGCGCCGTAGAGCTCGTTCACGTCGAGCTGGATCCCCGTGTAGCGCTCGAGGTCGCCCTTGAGCTCGAGCTCGACCTCGCCCTGGACCTTCCTCGCGTTCTCGCGGTTCGGGTCGTTGTAGAAGGGCGCCGTCGTCGGGGAGGCGGGCTTGACGCTGATCGCGACGAACGCGTCCTTGTCCTTCATGACCATGAGCGTGCGCGTCTCGGGCGAGGTGCTCTTCCTGAGCTTCCAGTCGGCGTTCGGGCGCTCGACCTGGAAGCGGCCCTCGTAGTCGATGTAGCGGTCGCCCACGTCCGCGTCGGCGGCGCCGCTCGTGTCCTCGATCTGGGTGACCTTCACGTCCGAGAGCTTGAAGGTCATGGGCCCCTGGCCCCGCGGCTTGATCGTGATGCTGTCGCCCTTCTCCTCGACGACCTCGCCGCGGATGGTGCCGCCGTCCTTCTTCTCGATCTCGACGATGCGCTTGGCGCCCGCGGGCGCGGCGTCGTCGGTGTAGGTGATCGTGACCTCGTCCTGCTTGAACTCCGTCGAGCCCGAGCCGTCCTTGCCGAACTGGATGATGACGTTCCCGTCCTTCACCAGGATCCGGCCCTCGACCTTCCGTCCGTCCCTGCGGACGATGACGTAGCCCTGCCGCGGCTGCGATTGGGCGAGCGCGGGTGCGGCGATGGCGATGACGACGGCGGCCGTGATCGATCGGCGGAGCATGTTCCTGTCTCCCGGGCTCGGGGCGAGTCTAGGCGCTCTGTGACGGGCCTTCAAGCCTACCCATTCACGGGGGTTGTCGGAGGTGAGGGGTATCGTCGCGGTGCATGAAGATGGCCCCCCGTCCATCGGTCTGCCTCGAGCGTCCCGTCATCAGGGAGCTGCCCGCGGATCTCATCGACAAGATCGCGGCCGGCGAGGTGGTTGAGCGGCCATCGAGCGTCGTGAAGGAGCTCGTCGAGAACTCGGTCGACGCGCGCGCGAAGCGGATCGAGATCGCCCTCGAGGAGGGCGGACGCAAGCTCATCCGCGTCACGGACGATGGCGTCGGCGTCGAGGCGGACCAGCTCCTCCTCGCCGTCAAGAGTCACGCCACGTCCAAGCTCGGGACGGCCGAGGACCTCTTCGCGATCCGCACGCTCGGCTTCCGCGGCGAGGCGCTCGCGAGCATCGCGAGCGTGTCGATGTTCCGGATCGCTTCCTGTCCGACCGGGAGCGACGAGGGGGCCGAGCTCCGCGTCGAGGGAGGCAAGCTCGACCGCGTCAAGCCGTGCGGCCATCCGCCCGGCACGAGCATCGAGGCGCGGAGTCTCTTCTTCAACGTCCCCGCTCGCCGCGCGTTCCTGAAGCAGCCGCGGAGCGAGCTCCGCTACGTCGAGGCCGAGGTCGAGCGCCTCGCGCTCGCGCGCTTCGACCTCGACATCGTGCTCGAGCACGAGGGGAAGCGGGTCCTCCACGCGCCGCCGACCGACGAGCCGCGCGAGCGCATCGCCCAGATCTTCGGCCGCGAGCTCGCCGAGTCGCTCGTCGCCGTCGGTCCGCGCGGCGGCTCGGGCGCTCGCGTGCGCGGCTACGCGAGCCCGCTCGACCGGAGCCGGAGCGACGCGCGGCAGCAGCTCTTCTTCCTCAACGGCCGCGCGGTCCGCGACAAGGTCTTCCTCGGCGCGGTGCGCGCCTCCTACGCGAACCTCCTCCCGCCGCGGCGCCACCCCTCCGTGTTCCTCTGGCTCGAGGTGCCGCCCGACGAGGTGGACGTGAACGTCCACCCGACCAAGTCCGAGGTCCGCTTCCGCCGCGCGAGCGACGTCTTCGCTCTCCTTCAGTCCGCGCTCCGCGAAGCCATCTCTCGCGCGGGTGCAGCTCCTCCCGAGTTGAACTTGCCGAGGACGTTCGGAGCGCCCGCCCCGGTTCCCTTGCCCTTGCCCTTGCCCTTGCCCTTGCCCTTGCCCTCCCCCGCCACGCCACCGACGGTGGAGTCGCCGACGACGGACACTCCCCGCCGCTCTTTCGGACGCTTCGTCCAGCTCCACCGCCGCTACATCCTCGAGGAGACCGACAAGGGCTTCCGCCTCGTCGACCCGCACGCGCTCCACGAGCGTCTCCTCTACGACCAGATCATCGCTCGCCTCGCCTCCGGCGGTCCGCTCGAGGCTCAGCGTCTCCTCTTCCCGCTCATCCTCGAGGTCGCGCGCGGCGAGAGCGAGCTCCTCGACGAGCGCCGGCCGGTCCTCGAGGCGGTCGGCTTCGAGGTCGCGCCCTTCGGTCCGACGACGATCGCCCTCCACGCGGCGCCGCGGCTGATCGCGGCGTCCGCTCTCCCCGAGCTCGTCCGTGAGCTCCTCGGCGAACCCCGCGCGCGTGACGCGCCCGACGGTGACGGGCCGCTCGATGCTGCGACCGAGGCGCTCGGCGGGGCTGGGGCGAAGCGCCTCCTCCACGGCGTCGCCGCGGCCCTCGCCTGCAAGGCGGCGGTCAAGTTCGGCTCGGCTCTTTCGGATCCGGAGATCGAGGGTCTCCTCGTCCGACGTGACGAGGCACGCGCCGCTTGCTGCCCGCACGGGAGGCCGACGGCCCTCGCCCTGACCCTCGACGAGCTCGACCGGCGGTTCGGACGGTGAGAAAAGGACTTATGCGAATGCGTCCCGCTTGCGCGCCACGGATGTGCTTGCTAAGTTACCGCCAAATCTCGCCGTACGGCCTGCGGTGAGATCATCCAGAACGAACGGTCGCAGGCTGCATCGACGACCGACGGGAAGACGGTGACGCACCAGGTCGAACAGGGCTCCTCGCCGGGGGCGGGGCGCAAGTGACACCGGGGACACGCGCACGCGCAGCGTGTTCTTAAAGAGGGGGAACACGGGAATGATCCGCCAGAAGGCTCTCCTCACCGGAGGGCTCGTCTCCGCGCTGGCGCTCGCCTTCGCGGTCGGGGCCCACGCTGGCCCTCCGAACGAGGCCGGCAAGGGCGGCTGGTTCAAGCGGCTCCTCGCCCAGGCGGACGTCCCCGGTCTCGGTGACGAGAAGCCGGCCGAGCAGCCCGGTCCCGCCGCCAAGCCCCAGGCCGCGACCTACTCGGTCACTCGCGCCGACGGCATCAAGTTCCAGGGCAAGATCCACGACAAGGGCGACGCGATCGTCGTCGACACGACCGACGGGCCCGTCGAGATCGCCAAGGCCGACATCAGCGCCATGCGCGCGCTCCCGCCCGAGGCGGCGAAGCCGGCCGAGACTCCGGTCGAGAAGCCCGCGGAGAAGCCGCCCGAGAAGCCGGCCGAGACTCCGGTCGAGAAGCCCGCGGAGAAGCCGCCCGAGAAGCCGGCCGAGACTCCGGTCGAGAAGCCCGCGGAGAAGCCGCCCGAGAAGCCGGCCGAGACTCCGGTCGAGAAGCCCGCGGAGAAGCCGCCCGAGAAGCCGGCCGAGACTCCGGTCGAGAAGCCCGCGGAGAAGCCGCCCGAGAAGCCG
>CAZYLP010000022.1:0-11018 GCA_964648345.1 uncultured Planctomycetota bacterium | reverse complement strand
AGAAGCCCGCGGAGAAGCCGCCCGAGAAGCCGGCGGAGACTCCGGTCGAGAAGCCTGCGGAGAAGCCGCCCGAGAAGCCGGCGGAGACTCCGACGGAGAAGCCTGCGGAAAAGCCGCCCGAGAAGCCGGCGGAGACTCCGACGGAGAAGCCGTCCGAGAAGCCGGCGGAGACTCCGACGGAGAAGCCGCCCGAGAAGCCGGCGGAGACTCCGACGGAGAAGCCGGCGGAGAAGCCGCCCGAGAAGCCGGCCGAGACTCCGACGGAGAAGCCGGCGGAGAAGCCCGCGGAGAAGCCGGCCGAGAAGCCCGCGGAGAAGCCGGGCGAGAAGCCCGTGGACGGGACCTCGACCTCGGCTCCCGCGAGCAGCGCGCGCCTCGTCGAGCGTCCGCTCTACCCGGACGAGGAGGCCGAGTTCGGCCCCGTCAGCCCCGAGCACCGCGGTCCGATCGAGCTCTCGCCGTGGGTCGGCTGGAACCTCATCTCCGAGGACCTCGGTGGCCGCCGCGGCGGCGAGCCCGTCTTCGGTGTCCGCGCGACGGCGAACTTCGGCAGCGACTCCGAGTTCGGCATCGACCTCGACTGGCACATCTCGCGGCCGAAGATCGAATTCCGCCGCGACGTCGTCCTGATCAACCAGGTCGGCGGCCCGAAGGGCACCGCGGTCACGCACACGCTGACCACGATCAACTGGGTCGAGGCGACCTTCACTTACCGGATCCGCGCGCTCAGGATCGAGTACCTCACGCCCTACGTGTCGTTCGGTCTGGGTGTCACGGTGATCGACGGCGTGGACAAGCGCTTCGTCCAGTTCCAGGCTGGCGTCGGCTCGAACCAGCGCATCCACGAGCCGATCACGTTCTGCCCGACGATCGTGTTCGCGTTCGGCATCGACTACAAGCTCGACCCGAACTGGTCGCTCCGCGCCGAGGTCCGCGACGAGGTGTTCTTCACGAACTACAACTCGCGCGGCAACGACGTGCGCGTCCTCAACTCGCTGACGCCGTTCGTCGGAGTGGTCTGGGCCTTCGACTGATCCGCGGAGACGGTCATCGGTTAACCTCGAACGGCCGCCCGCGAACAGCGTGGCGGCCGTTCTGTTTCCTGCCTCCAGGAGCTACGCCCCATGCGCGTCGTCTCGCGGGCCGTCCTCGCCGCCGCTCTCCTCGCCACGCTCGCCGGTCTCGGCGCGACCGCGTCGCGTGCCGCGCCGCGGACCGTCCACCTCGTGATCCTCCACACGAACGACATGCACGGGCAGGCGCTCCCGCTCGGCCGCGGAGACAAGGCGCGGGGCGGCTTCGCGGCGCTCGCGCGGACGATCGCTCGCGAGCGCGCGAACGCGAAGGAGTCGGGCTGCGAGACGCTCCTCGTGGACGCGGGCGACATGTGGGTCGGGCCGCCCGAGGGCTCGCGCACCGAGGGGAAGTTCGTCGCCGAGGTCATGAACGAGCTCCGCTACGACGTGGCGACCGTCGGCAACCACGAGTTCGACGCCGGCCCCGCGAAGGTCGCGCTCCTCGCCTCGTGGGTGAAGTTCCCGCTCCTCGGGGCGAACGTGAAGGACATGAAGACCCACGAGGTCCCCTCGTGGCTGAAGCCGAGCGTGGTCATCCAGCGGGGGGGCGTCTCGGTGCGCTTCGTCGGTCTCGTCACGAGCAAGATCCACGAGGTCACGACGCCGGCCGCGACCGTCGGCCTCGAGTTCGAGGACGAGGCGAAGACGCTCGAGGCCACGCTCGGCGCGGAGCCGAAGGGTGACCTCACGATCGCGATCACTCACTGCGGCCACGAGGTGGACAAGCACCTCGCGAAGAAGTTCCACGGGAAGCTCGCCGCGATCGTCGGCGGCCACAGCCATCGTCCGCTCGACCCCGCGTGGCGCATCCCCGAGGACGCCGACGACCCCGTGCTCGTCGTCCAGACGGGCTCGCGGACGGCGAACCTCGGACGGATCGACCTCGACTTCGACCCCGAGACGAAGACGGTCGTGAAGATCACGGGGAAGCTCATCCCCGTGAAGACCGACGACGAGGACGCCGCGATCAAGGCGATGGTCCAGGCCGAGGTCGACGAGTGCAACAAGCTCCTCGGCGTCAAGATCGGCTCGACGCCCGAGGCGCTCGTCCGCGCGCCGCGGTCGATCTCGAACCTCGGGAGCGTGATCTGCGACGTCATGCGCGAGGCGGGCGGCGTGGACCTCGCCTTCACGAACCCGCGCGGCCTCCGCGCCGACATCCCCGCGGGCGACGTGCTGCTCAGGAACATCTACGAGGTGGACCCGTTCGGGAACACGCTCATCAAGATGAAGTTCAAGGGCAGCGAGCTCCGCGCGCTCCTCGAGGAGATGTGCACGAAGGAGCCGCTCGACAGCTCCGGCCTCGAGCTCCGCTACGACTCGAAGCGCGCGAAGGGCCAGCGGATCGTCGAGGCGAAGGTGGGCGGCGAGCCGCTCGACGACGCGAAGACGTACTCCGTCGCGACGAACAACTTCCTCGCCGCGGGCGGCGACACGTACGAAGAGTTCAAGAAGGGCTCCTCCGTCGAGGACACGGGCGTCCAGGTCCGCGACCACGTCCGCCGTCACTTCGAGAAGGCGGGCGAGATCAAGATCCCGGTCTACAAGGGCCGGATCGTGAACGTCGCGAAGGAAAGGGACAAGGAGTAGGAAGGTCCATGAAGCGCACCCGGGCCGCACTCCTGATCGCGGGTGCCGCGACCATGTGGATCGCAGCCGTCGCCCTCCGCGCCGACGCGCGGGCGCCCGGGCCGAGACGCGTCGTCCTCTTCATCGGCGACGGGATGGGCCTCGCCCACGTGACGCTCGGACGCCTCGCCGCCGAGCGCGCGAAGCGGCCGTACGCCTTCGACCGCTTCGCGACGGTGGGGCTCGCGGACACGCGCTCGGCGGACAGCGTCGTCACCGACTCCTCGGCCGCAGCGACGGCGCTCGCCGCGGGCTACAAGACGAAGAACGGCTTCCTCGGCGTGGACGCCACCAAGACTCCCCGCCGCACCGTCTTCGAGCTCGCGCGGCGCGCCGGCTTCAAGACCGGCCTCGTCACGACGACGCGGATCACGCACGCGACCCCGGCCTCCTTCGCGGCGCACGTCGTGGACCGGCACTCCGAGCACGCGATCGCCGAGCAGTACGTCGAGTCGGGCGTGGACGTCCTCCTCGGCGGCGGCCGCGAGTACATGACGGCCGACCGGCTCGCCGTCCTCTCCTCCGCGGGGTACGCCGTCGTCACGAGCGCGGCGGCGCTCCGCTCCGCGAAGTCCGAGGGCAAGCTCGTCGGGGTCTTCACGCGGCACCACCTGAGCTACGAGATCGAGCGCGACCCCGCGCGCGAGCCCTCGCTCCGCGAGATGACCGAGAAGGCGCTCGACGTGGTCTCGCGCGACGGCGCGTCCTTCTTCCTCGTCGTCGAGGGCGGCCGGATCGACATCGCGGGCCACAAGCACGACGCGGCCACGCTCGTCCACGAGCAGCTCGCGTTCGCGGACGCGATCGACGCGGCCCTCGAGCGCGTCGAGCGGCAGGGCGACCTCCTCGTCGTCGTGACGGCGGACCACACGACCGGCGGTCTCGCGCTCTCGGAGCGGCTCGACCTCGACGCGGTCCTCGCGACGAAGACCTCCACGGACCGGTTCCTCGAGCGGCACCCGTGGAAGGAGCTCGTCGCGAGCCTCGACGTCTTCCAGAAGGCCGTGCGCGAGGAGTTCGGCTTCACGCCCGACGAGCGGGAGCTCGCCGTCGTCCGCGCCGCGCCGGGCGAGACCATGGTCTCGACGCACCTCGGTCACGTCGTCTCGGCGCGCCGGGGGCTCTCGTTCTACGACCTCGAGATCGGGCACGTCGTCCAGGACCGGAACCACGGCCACGAGGGCTCGCTCGTCCCCGTCTTCGCGGCCGGGACGGGCTCCGCGTCCTTCGCCGGCACCTACCACAACACGCGCGTCGCTCACGAGGTCGCGCGCCTCCTCGGCTTGCCCGCGCCGGGCGACCCGATCGCGGGTTTCGGCAAGCGGTTTTACTGAGGGCGCGCTGCTATGTTGCCCGCGGGGAAATGGCGCTCGACGACCTCGACCGGAAGCTCGCTCAGGCGGCCGCGAAGGCGGGCCTCGTCCCGCCGGCGCGCCTCGCCGAGCTGAGCCAGAAGGCCGACGCGCAGAAGACGACCCTCGCGCGCGTCCTCCTCGCCGAGCTGCCCCAGAACCGCGACCCGCTCCTGGGCATCCTGCGCTCGCTCAACGCGGGCTTCCCCGCACACGACGAGGACGCGCTCGACCGCCACGAGGACCGGCTCATCGCCCGGCTCGCGCTCCGCGTGAACGCGCTCGACGCCGCGACGGCGCGCGGCGCCGTGTCGGAGCAGGAGACGCGGCGCGCGCGCGGCGAGCCGATCCGCCTCGGCGAGCTCCTCGTCGAGCAGGGGAAGATCGACGCCGCGACCGCCGAGCGGCTCTACCGCCAGTTCGAGAACGCGGCCGTCGTCTGCCAGGACTGCTTCGCGCCGAACCAGCGGAACCGCGCCGCCGAGGGCACGCCGCTCGAGTGCCCGCGCTGCGGGACGAGCGCGCCCGTGCCACCGCCCGCGGTGAAGCCCGGCTGGACGCAGATGGGGGCGCCGCGGGTCGCGGGCGCCGCGAGCGACCTCGTCTTCGCGCAGGCGAACGAGGTCGTCGTCGAGGCGGCGAAGAAGCCCGCGCAGAAGGCGAAGCCGGGCGACCTCGCCGACACGGCCGACGGCGAGGACGGCGGCCCGGTGGCCGAGACGGAGGCCGTCCCCGACGAGGCCCTGCCCCCGAAGACGCCGAGCGGCCGCAACGCGAAGCTCGCGGCCCAGAAGCGGCGCCGTCCGAACCTCGCGCCGCAGAAGAAGGGCTCGAAGGCGGTCGCGCTCATCGCGATCGGCGGCGTCGCCGTCCTCTTCGCCGCGATCATCGCGGTCTTCGTGATCGTGAAGCCGGGCGAGGGCCAGGCCCGCTACGGCAAGTTCCAGGACGTCGTGAAGCTCGCCCGCGAGAAGAAGACCGGCGGTGCGATCGAGGAGGCGGCCCAGGCCTACGGCTCGGCGCTCGACCTCTTCAAGGACGTGAAGCCACCCCAGGACGCGCAGGCCGCGATCGACGCCGCGAGGAAGGAGCACGAGGTCTGCGCCGACTTCGCGAAGCGGACGGCGAAGATCGCGTCCGACGGCGACGCGACTCCGCTCTGCGAGCTCGCGAAGACCTGCGAGGACCACGACGTGCTCCTCGCGCTCGTCAACCGGCTCGCGAAGTCGAAGGACACCGAGGCGGTCGCGGGGCTCGTCCTCCTCTCCTCCTCGAAGGACGACGAGGTGAGGCGCGTCGCTCTCCACTCCGCGCTCGTGAAGGGCGGGACCGCCGCGCTCCCGCTCATCGAGAAGATCATCGAGCGGGACGGCGACCCGTTCGAGAAGGACGCCCTGACCGCGCTCCTCAGGATCAACGACAAGGCCGCGATCCCGACGATCGGGAAGGCCCTCGACCGCTTCCCGAAGCAGGAGCGCCTCTGGCTGAGCGCCGCCGTCATGCTCGCGGCCATGAAGGACCCCGCCGCGGTCTCTCTCCTGAAGAAGCTCGCCAAGGACACGCGCAGCCCGGTCTCGGAGGCCGCGATCTCGGGCCTCGCGAAGGTCGCGCCTCACGAGGCCGTCGCCGAGCTCGTCGCGGGTCTCGACGGCGGCGACCAGGTCGCGGCCTCGTGCGCGGAGCAGCTCAAGAAGATGGGCGACTCCGCGATCGCCCCGCTCTCGGCGGCGCTCGCGGGCGGCCAGACGACCGCGGCCGTCCCGCTCCTCGCGATCGCCACGCCGCGCTCGATCGGCGCGATCACGGACACGCTGCCGAAGCTCGCCTGGGAGAAGCGGGGCGCGCTCCTCGAGCTCCTGTGCGCGGGCGGCACGGCGCCGCCGGGCTGGATGGCGTCGACGGTCGGCAAGATCGTCCAGGAGGCGCGCGACGGGCTCTTGAAGAAGGACCCCAAGCTCACGCGCACGATCCTCCAGCAGGTCGTCCTCGCCGCGAAGACGTTCGGCTTCCCCGACGCGGCGAAGGAGATCAAGTTCGAGCTCCGCTTCATCGAGCTCGCCGACCGGAAGCCGCTCCCGATCGACCAGCAGAACCTCGAGGTGTCGGACCAGGACGACCCGGCGGGCGAGCCGCGCCTCGAGCTCCGCAACTTCATCGCGAACGTGCGGCTCGTCCTCTACGCGCGCGGGCCCGAGATCGTCGAGCTCCACGCCGTCTCGAACACCGAGAGCGGCCGCGTCGTCGCGCCGGGCAAGTACGACGTCTGGGTCGCGCGGATCGCGGAAGACGGCCGCGAGGTGGACCCGGCGCGCGCGACGCTCGAGCTCGCGACGGGGAAGGTGACGGCGATCCAGTACGGCGCGCGCCCCGACCCCGACGAGGCGGCGCGCAGCACGCAGGCGGGCCGCGTCAAGAGGGACGAGCCGAGCACGCCCGGCGAGAGCGAGTCGGAGAAGCTGAAGCGGATCTTCGACCGCGGCTTCCGCGCCGAGCAGCTCGTCGAGGAGGCGCGGAAGACGCTCGCCGAGCGGCTCAAGGCGGAGTCTCCGTGGTCGAAGGCGCAGGAGACGGGCGAGAAGACCCCGCACTACAAGGTCCTCACCGACGCCGGCGACGGCGCCGCGAAGAAGGTCGCCGCCGAGCTCGAGAAGGCGTGGACCGCCTACGCGAACATCCTCTCCGCGCCCGCGGACGTGAGCTCGGGCGGCTTCGTCGTCCGCTTCTTCAAGCAGAAGGGCGACTACGACCGCTGGCGCGGGTTCACGTCCCTCTCCGCGATCTACACCGAGCAGCTCGCGCGGGACCGGAAGCTCCCCGCCCGCGCGCGCGCCCTCGCCGAGAAGGCCAAGGCCGCGGACTCGGAGGGCGCCGCGCGCCTCGTCCAGCTCGCCGATGCGATCGAGGCCTCGAAGGGCGTGGAGGAGCTCGAGGTCGAGCACCTGGAGGAGCTCGACGACGAGCTCAAGGTCGCCGAGAAGGTGACCGACCCGAAGCTCCTCGCTCGCGCGGTCGCGCGCTGCTTCTTCGTCGCGCGCGGCGCGGCCGTCCTCGTCGCCGCCTCGGGCCGCTCGCCGCACGGGACGATCCTCGGCCACTACAACCACGCCTCGCGCGAGCTGTGCCTGTTCGAGGTCGAGGGCTGGGAGCGGACCCTCCGTCACGAGGCGTTCCACCAGTTCCTCTTCGCGCACGCGGCGAAGGCGCCGTCCTGGCTCCACGAAGGCCTCGCGACGTACTTCGAGGCCCTCGACAAGAAGGGCAAGAACGCCGAGCGGCTCGCGGAGCTTCGCCGCGCGCACGAGACGCAGTCGGTGCTCGAGAGCTTGAAGCTGTCGTCGCTCCTCGCGACCGAGAGGCTGTCCTCGCTCGACTACGCGATCTCGTGGAGCTTGATCTATTACCTCGTCGAGAACGAGCCGCAGGCTCTCGGGAAGATCCTCGCGAGAGCGCGCGAGGGGAAGGCCAGCACCTTCGGTGTCGTGAGCGCGTTCGAGGACATGCTCAAGACCGAGGAGGGGTGGCAGAAGCTCACGCGGAAGATCGTGCTCGAGTAGTCGCGGAGGCCTCCTCGATGGTGGTGGTTGGCTACACGATGTTCGGCCCCGACAACGACACGCACATGTTCAAGGGCGACACGAAGGCAGGCTTCCGCAAGTGCGAGAAGTGTGGCTACAGGGTCGCCCCCATCGTCACGAACCCGGCGTATGTACCAAGGAAGACGCGGCACGACCTGACGAGCACCTACGACGGCCAGTGGATCGTGACCGAGGCATTCAAGAGTCTCTGCGAGCGCGAGGGCTATCCGGGTCTCGACTTTCTCCCGTTCGAAAATGACGCCCGGCACTTCCATCTCGTCCCGCGTCGGCAGGTGAAGTTCGACTCGGCGCGGCGGAAGACTCGGTTCGAACGCCTTTGTAAGACCTGCAACAGGTACGAGAGCGTCGTCGGAGCAACGCCGGCCTATCTAAGAAGGCGGGGTCCGTTGCCAGCCGGTGTCTTCCGGTCCGATCTGGCCTTCGCGAGTGGAGACGAGAAGAGTCCACTGCTGCTCGTGGGAGAGGGAACGAGGGACAAGATCGTCGCGGCGAGGCTCGAAGGGATCGTGTTCGAGCCGGCATTTGGACTCGACTGAGCTCGTTCCGTGTCGGCAGGTGCGTGTATCCTGTCTTCATGACTCGAAGTGGTCGTGACCTCCTCGAACGCGCGCTGAAGCTCCCCCAGTCGGAGCGAGCAACGCTCGCCCACGAGATCCTGGATTCCCTCGACGACGAACACGAGGGCGACCTCGAGATCGATGCCGAGTACCTCCGCGAGCTCGAGAGGCGAGCCCTCGACGAGCCCAAGTCAGGGGAGAAGTGGCTCACGGCGCAGGAGGTGGTGGCCGAGATTCGCCGCGGCCGCCGAAAGTCATCGCGGCGTTCGAAGAAGCGTGCCTAGGCCTCACACGATCCATCCCGCGGCTCACCGCGAGCTCGCGCGGGCCGAGCGCTGGTACCGCCGCGAGGCGACGATACGTGTCGCGGACGCCCTCCTCACGGCCTTCGAGAGCGCGGTGGCTCGCGCTTGCGCCGCGCCGGAGTCGGGGATGGTCGTCGCCGTGAGGAGAAGGATCACCTTCCGCGCCGTGAGGCTCCGACCGTTCCGCTATCGACTGATCTACTTCGTTCGCGACGACGGCGTGAGAGTCCTGGCCGTCCCGCACGACCGGCGTCGGCCGGAGTACTGGCTGTGGCGACTGAGTCGTTGACCCGGTGGTGCCTCAGCGCGTCAAACGCGCCCGCACCTCTTCGAGGAGGCGCGGCTCGGTCGCTCAAGTGAGCGGGTAGCTCAGCACGATCGAGAAGTCGCGAGGTTCGGGTGGACGCAGGACGACGAGGCGCCGTTCGCCCCCCACGCCCTGGAGCCGCGGAGCGACGGCGCAGATCGGTCCGGGGTCGCCCTCGTCCCGAGAGCCAGTCTCCTCGTTCGCGGTCCGATGCGCGCCTATATCCCGGCCGAGCACATCGCGGCTCGCATGCTCGTAGAACGTGAGCTTCTTCCCCCGGAACTCGACGGAACCCGCGTTGCGGCCCACGCGATCGTGCCCTTGCCTACGGACGTGCACCGCTGTTCGGACGCTCGGGACGAGCGCGAAGGGGAGCGTCATCGCCGCGACGAGAAGCACGAGCCCACCCATGGCGAGACGGGCCTTCGTCACGGCCTTCATTTCTCGGGCTTCTTGTCCCGGAGCGCCCAGTGCTCGTAGGGGGACTTGAGCGGGACCCCGTCGCCCAGGTGGAGCGTCGCGATCATGCGCTCCCACGCCTTGACCGCCCACTTGCGGTCGTCCTCCCAGTAGCTGAAGGTGACGAGGACGTAGAACCGTCCGTTCGAGGCGACGAGGGTCCGGGAGTGAGCCTTCCGGCGCTCCTTGCGTTCGGTGTCGTCGCAATCGAAGGGCTTGTCGGCCCACGCGAGCCAGAGGTCGCCCCGGTCGCTCTCGACGACCTCGACGGGGCCCGTGGCGTCCTTGTTGTCGAGCGACCGCCGGAGGAGCTGGGCGAGGGGCGGCCCGTCGGACTTCGGGATCGCGAAAGGCAAGTAGGAGATCTCGAGCTTGGCCGAGTCGGTCGGATCGGTGATCCCGAGGTGACCCGCGGGCTCGGGCTTGACGATCCAGTCCGCGGGGTAGGCGATCTCCGCCGCGCCCCGATCGACGACCAGGATCTTCTCCCGGCGGGCCACGAGCCTGCTCAGCTCAGCCGGAGGAGGGCGTCTACCTTCTCCTTGAGCGCCGAGAAGTCCTCCGAGCGGTCGCCGATGTAACGGAGAAGCACGAGGTCCTCCTTGCGCACGGCGCCGCCGTGGAACAGGAAGGCCCGCGCCCGGACGAGGCGGTAGAGCTTGACCACCTTGCGGTCCGACACGACGATCCGGTCCTCGCGCTCGAGCGTGCGGATGATCCGCTTGAAGAGGTCGTAGCACTCGTCCGGGAAGTAGCGCTTCCTGTCGCGCGCGACGGGCCCCGTGTCGGCCTCGGCGGTCTTGGCGCCCGCGCCCTCGGCGACGCCGGCCATGACGCAGTCGAGGTAGCGCTTCAGCTTCACGAAGTCGTCGAGCCTGGCGATGCCCTCCCAGGGCCGCCGGTTGAGCGCCTTGTCGAGCTCGTTCGCGACGCCCTTCTCGAGCAGCTCCTCGAAGTGCTGGTCCTTGACCGGCGTGGACTCCGCCTTGAGCGCGAAGCGGTCGCGGAGCGCGGCGAGCTCTTCGAACTCCGGCACGCGGTTCGTCGCCGCGAAGAGCATGACGAGGTTGACCGGCACGGGCCGGCCGTCCTGGTAGGTCTTCCGCTCGTTGATGATCGTGAGGAGCGTGTTCAGGATCGCGGAGTTCGACTTGAAGATCTCGTCGAGGAACGCGATCTTCGCCGTCGGCAGCTTCATCTCGACCTTGCGGACGTAGCGGCCTTCCTTGAGCTGCGCGATGTCCACGGGGCCGAGGAGCTCGGACGGCTCGGTGAACTTGGTGAGCATGTACTCGAAGTACTCGCCGTCGGCGAGGCCGAGCGCCTGGCAGAACTTCGTCACGAGCTCCGACTTCGCGGTGCCCGGCGGGCCGACGAGGAGGAACGGCTCCTGCGCGACCATCGCCGTGCACATGAGGTCGATGAGCTCGCTCTTGCCCACGAAGTAGCGGGCGAGGCGCTTCCTCATCTCGTTCACGCGCGCGCGGACGTCCTCGATCTCGGCGCGGAGCTCCTCGAACGTCATCGACTCGGCGGTCTTGGCCATGCGGGCCTCATTCTAGCTGCTGGGCGCAGCCAAGCGCGCGCGAAGGCGGCGCTCCTCGGCCCGGCGCCAGCGCGCGAGCACGGGGCGCGGCCCGACGAGCTCGCCCGCGCGGAGGGCGAGGTCCGCGAGCCAGTGCGAGACCGCGCTCTCGTCGAGGCGGTGGCGCGCGAGCTCGAGGACCTCGAGCGACA
>CAZYLP010000021.1:17788-24517 GCA_964648345.1 uncultured Planctomycetota bacterium | reverse complement strand
TTCGCGCGCCTCCGCGAGCTGCGCGTCGAGCGGCAGGCCGTGTTCATCCTCGGGGTCTGCGGCTTCATCGTCATCCCGCTCCTCGCCTGGGATCCGCCCCAGGGCTTCCACCTGGGCGTCCTCACGTTCTGGTTCGCGGCCACCGCGCTCGTCGTCCCGTTCGTCGGCGCGGCGGCGGATCGCGTCGAGGAGCGCGTCCTCGGCCACCTGACCGGCGAGCCCCGCGAGGCTGCTCCACGCGGCGCTCTCCGCGCACGTCTCGGAGCGCTCCTCGACGGACGGAAGAAGCTCCTCCTCCTCGGTCTCCTCCTCGCCCTCGTCCTCGGTCCGTCGGGCTTCGTCATCGCGGAGGTGAAGCGGCGCACGAGCAAGACAGGCACGGCGCTCGACGACCTCGAGCAACTCGAGAAGGGCGGCACGCCGGGCGAGGTCGCGCGGATCACGTCGCGCCTGACCGCGGTCGAGCTCCGCGCGCGGCGGCGCGTCGGGACGCAGGACCTCGTCGCCGTCGTCGCCTGGCGGGAGAGCTTCCCCGAAGGCGTATGGTTCGTCCTGGAAGCGACCGCCTGGGTCGGGACCGGAGCGGAGTGCGCGGCCGAGCTGGTCTTCGTCAACCGGGACCAGGACGACCACACGGCCGCGTTCCCCATCGAGAAGGGTGGCGTCCTCGCGCCCGGCGAGCACGAGGTCCGCCTCTTCACGTCGTGGAAGCTCATGCGGGACAAGGCAACGGGCGGCCTCCTCGTCGTCAAGGAGTCGTCGCCCAGGGAGCAGCGCTTCCCGATCGAGGTCGTGCCCGAGCCGAGCGTCATCAGGCTCGACGACAAGGTCTCGCTCGACGGCGCGACCGTCGTGCTCGGAGACGACGACGCGAGCCGGAACTACGTCCGCTTCCTCGTGAGCGATCTCCCGCTCGCGCTGAGCGGGACGCTCGAGCTGCGCGACGAGACGGGCCGCCTCCTCCTGTCGCAGCCCGTCTTCGCGAAGCCGCGCGAGAAGAAATACTGGTGGCTCTACGTCGCGCCCAAGCTCACGCCCGGGCGCCACGACCTCACGGCGCGCGTGGTCCCGGGGCCGGATCCGGTGCTCTCGCACGACACGGAGATCGAGACGATCCTCGGCGTGCCCCTGGAGGCGAAGTGTGTCCTCGAGCGGGACTGACGAGGAGGCGACCGACAGCCCGGCGCGGCGGGCGTTCCTCCGAGGCCTCCTCGTCTCGGTCGCGTTCGGCGCCGTCTTCGGCGGCGCGGAGCTCCTGACCCTCATCGCGAAGGGCCAGACGATCACGCGCGCGCGGTGGCTCGAGCCCGTCCTCGGCGGCCTCGCGGTCGGGTTCATCGCCGCTCCCGCCGCGTTCATCGAGCTGCGGGCGCGGCGCTTCGCGCCCGGTCTACGCCGCGACGTCCTCGCCGGCGCGGTGATCGGGCTCGTCGCCGTCCCGCTCATGATCCTCGCGGCGCTCCAGACGATCTACACGCTCAACGTCATCGAGGAGCACGACCTCCGCGCCGCGTGGCGCATGGTCCGGGTCGCGGCCCGCGCGCTGAGGAGCGACCGCGCGGACCTCCTCCGCATGGCGGGCGGCGCGGTCCTGTTCGGCGGGCTCTCCTTCCTCCGGCTCAGGGACCTCCGCGTCGAGCGGCAGATGCTCGCGCTCCTCGCGGGCGGTGGCCTCGTCGCGCTCCCCGTGTACGCGTACGCGCCGCCGCCCTACATCGACGTGGGCGTGATCGGGCTCATCTTCGCGGGGGCCGCCTTCGTGGCGCCGCTCGTCGGAGCCGCGGCCGACGCGCTCGAGGAGCGCATCACCGCGTGGCTGAGAGGCGAGCCGGCCGAGCCTACGCCCCCGCTCCGCGCGCGAGCACGAGCGCTCCTCGCGGAGCGGTGGCTCGCGCTGCTGCTCGTGGTCGTCCTCACCCTGGCGGTCGGGGCCGCGGGGTTCGTGGTCGCCGATCGCAAGAAGGACTTCTCGCCCACCGGTCGCGCGCTCGAGGAGTTCGAGGCCCTCGCGAGCGGCGCGCTGTCCCCAGCCGAGGCCGCGCGGATCACGTCGCGCCTCACCGCCGCCGACTTCCGCGTGAGGCGACGCCTCGGGACGCAGGACCTCGTGGCCGTCACGGTGCGGCGCGAGAAGTTCCCCGCGGGCCTCTCCTTCATCGTCTTCGGACACGCGAGAGTGGACGACGGCGTCGGATACATCGGGACGCTCCAGTACTCCTCGCCGCGCCAGGACGACGAGCGGGGGATCTGGGCCGCGCTCGGAGGGACGCTCCCGCCCGGCGAGCACGCCGTCGCGTTCCTCGCCTCGGCGAGCGTCCTGAGCGCGAAGACTCCGGGGAAGGTGATCGAGACGGGTCCTCTCGAGCGGCGCTGGACGATCGACGTGGTCGCCGAGCCGAGCGTGATCCGCCTCGACGACAAGGTCTCGCTCGAAGGAGCGAGCGTGGCCCTCGAGGACTACGACACGGACTGGGTGCGCCTCCGCGTGGAGAACCTGCCGCTCCCCATGAGCGGCCACTTCGAGGTCTACGACGAGGCGGGCCGGCTCCTCGCGAGGCACTCGGTGTTCGCTCACGCGAAGGGGAAGAGCGCCTACTTCTGGGCACACATAGGGCCGGGCCTCGCGAAGGGCCACCACGCTCTCACGGCGAAGGTCGTCCCGCACCCGGACCCGGTGCTCGCGCATGACGCGGAGATCGAGACGATCCTCGGCGTGACGCTGGAGGCGAAGTGTGACTTCGAGCGAGACTGACCCCTCGACTCGGTTCAGGCCCCGCGCGGGAGGTCGACGGTCGCGGCCTTCACGCGCTGGGACTCGGCCGCCTGGACGCGGAGCGCTTGCTGGACCTTCGCGTTGAGCGCCGCGATGTGCGGGAGGTTCCGGTACCGCCCCTCGAGGTCGAGGCCGTAGCCGATCACGAAGCGGTCCTCGATCGTGAAGCCCTTGTAGTCCACGGGGACCTGGCGCTTGCGGCGCGCTGGCTTGTCGAGGAGGGCGCACACCTTGAGCGACTTGGGGTGCCGGACCTGGAGCGCCTCGAGGAGGAAGTGCATCGTGACGCCGGTGTCCACGATGTCCTCGATGATGAGGACGTGCTTCCCGGTGATCGGCTGCGTGAGGTCGAAGTCGAAGCGGACGGTGCCGGTGGACTCCGTCCCCTCGTAGGACGACACACGCAGGAAGTCGCACGTGATCTCGGGCGGGAGCTCCCGGATCAGGTCGGCCATGAAGACGAGCGACCCCTTGAGGACGCCGACGGCGACGACGTCGCCCGCCGGGTGGAGGTCGCGGCTGATCTCCTTGCCGAGCTCGCGCACGCGCGCGGCGATCTGCTCGGCGGTGAGGAGAGGCTCGAACTGCTCGAAGCTCGGGATCATAGGCGCGGTATCTTACCCGACCTCATGGTCCGGATCGCCTGCCTCGGCACCGAAGGGAGCTGGAGCCACACGGCCGCGCGCGCGCTCACCGCGGGCGTCGCGGGCGTCGAGCTCGTCGCCGCGCTCGACGTCGAGAGCGCCGCCCGCTCCGTGCAGGCGGGCTCGCTCGACGCGGCGCTCCTCCCGATCGAGAACACGCTCGCGGGGAGCGTGACCGAGACGCTCGACCTCCTCGCCGAGGTGATCTCGTCCGGCGACAGGGCGACCGGAGGGAGCACCGCGGTGCGGCTGGCCATCCAGGACGAGGTCATCCAGAAGGTCGAGCACCGGCTCCTCGCCCTCGAGAAGGTCTCGCTCGGAGAGCTCCGCCGCGTGATCTCGCATCCGCAGGCGATCCTCCAGTGCCGCGGGAAGCTCATCCGGAACGCCCACTTGACCGTCGAGAACGCGGCCGACACGGCGACGGCCGCGCGCCTCGTCCGCGAGCGCGGCGACCGCACGATCGCCGCGATCGCGAGCCCGGCGGCCGCCGTGAAGAACGGCCTCGTCGTCCTCGACGAGCCGATCGTGGACCGGCCCGAGAACTACACGCGCTTCGTCCTCCTCGGTCGCGCGCCGCTCGAAGGACGCGCCGGCCTGCCGAAGAAGACCTCGATCCTCTTCGCGACCGCGCACGCCCCGGGCGCGCTCGTGCGGGCGCTGTCGCCCTTCGCGTTCCGCGGGATCAACCTCCTCCGCCTCGAGTCGCGGCCGGTCCCGGGGCAGCCGTTCGAGTACCGCTTCTACCTCGACGCGGGCGGCGACGCGGCGGGCGAAGAGCTCGCCGCCGCGCTCCGCGAGCTCGCGACCGCGGCGCGCGCGATGACGGTCCTCGGGAGCTACCCGGCCGCCGGGCCGGTCTGACCCGACTTCGGGGGCGGCGTCGCCTGGCCGGGGAGCCGGCGCTCGAGGCGGCGGAGCTCCTCGAGGGCCCAGATCTCCTCGGCGCTCGAGCGGATCTGCCCGACGTAGGCGCGCTGCTCCTCGGTCAGGTTCGTGCGGAGGAGGAGACGCGCGACCTCCATGATCGCCTGCGCGGGCCGCGCGATCTTGTGGT
Source organism: uncultured Planctomycetota bacterium (assembly GCA_964648345.1). Lineage (GTDB taxonomy): Bacteria > Planctomycetota > J058 > J058 > JACQDU01 > CAZYLP01. Next base: position 20,043 of record CAZYLP010000021.1, on the reverse strand, counting down.
GGGTGTTGGCGAGGAGCTTCCGTCGGCGGAGCTGCGCGCGGAGGCGCGCGGCGAGGATCCCGAGGTCCACGTCCTTCGCGATGCAGTCGTCGGCGCCCGCGTCGATCACCTCGATGAGCGTCGCGGGGTCGGCGTGACCGGTGAGGATGAGGACCGGGATCCCGCGGAGCTCGGGGTGCGCCTTGAGGCGCTTGCAGGTCTCGGAGCCCGAGAGGCCGTTCGGCATCGCGAGGTCGAGGAGGACGGCGTCCGCGACGTTGAGCTCGAGCCACGCGAGCGCCTCGGCGCCCGAGGACACGGTCCTCACGTCGAAGCCCTCCTCGCCGAGCGCGAGCGCGAGCGTCTCGAGGTAGAGGACGTTGTCGTCGATGGCGAGCACCCGGCCGTCGTAGACCGGCGTGGCGTCCCGCTCCATGAACCCCCGCGCGGAGTGTAGCATTGGCTCTCGTGCGCAGCGCCCTCGCTCGGATCAGCACCGCGGTGCTCCCTCCGGTCGCCCTGGCGGCCCTCCTCGTCGCCTCGCTCGCCTTCGCGGGCGAGGAACGGCGCGCGGGCGAGGAGCGGCGCGTGACGACGCTCGTCGTCCAGGACGCCGCGACCCTCGCCGGAGGCCGGCACGACGACACGGCGCTCGTCGAGGGGGCGATCGAGATCTCCCCGAGCTTCCCCGAGATCTCGGCCAAGCGTCCTCACGTCGCGGGCCCGCTCGTCGAGGCCGTCGAGCCCTTCGACCGCGCGTGCGTCTCCGTGAACGCGGAGACCCCGGGCGACTCGAACGTCGAGGTCCGCGTCCGCGTGGACCTCCAGGGCGACGCTTACACCGAGTGGCTCCCGCTCGGGATCATCGGGGCGCCCGACGAGAAGATGAAGCTCCCGCGGAGCGGCGAGCCCTACAAGGCCCACAGCGCGAAGGTGGACATCGACACGATCATCCTCCCGCACGCGAAGGGGCGGAGCCTCCGGGTCATGCTCGTCTTCAAGCGGTCGTCGGACGGCCGCTCGCCGCGCGTCCGGCGCGCCGTCGTCGTCGCTTGGCCGACGGGCAAGCGCGACCCCGAGCGCGCGGACGGCGAGCACCCCGCGTGGGGCAAGGTGCTCGACGTGGTCGAGCGCAGCCAGCGCGTCGAGGACCCGAAGATCGCGGGCCGGATCTGCTCCGCGACCTCGCTCGGCATGGTCCTCGCCTTCCACGGCTTCGACAAGAAGACGGTCGAGGTCTGCGACCAGGTCCACGACCGGAAGGCCGAGATCTACGGCAACTGGGCGCTCAACGTCGCTTACGCGGGGCGCCTCGGCCTCGACGCGTGCGTGACGCGCATGGGCTCCTTCGAGCCGCTCGAGGCCGAGATCGCGGCCGGGCGCCCCGTGGTCATCACGCACCGCTGGGCCGCGGGCGAGCTCACCGGCTCGCCGGTCTCGGCGACGGACGGACACCTGATCGTCGTGCGCGGCTTCACGAAGGAGGGCGACCTCGTCGTGAACGACCCCGCCGCCGACCCGCGCAAGGAGCAGAAGATCCAGCGCGTCTACAAGCGCGCCGAGATCGCGAAGACCTGGCTCGGGAACGCGGACGGCGTCGCGTACTTGCTCTCCAAGAGGGCCGGCAAGTGAACCGGAAGGTCGCCGCGCGCGCGCTCTTCCTCACGTCGATCGTGCTCGGGCTCTCGGTCGGCGCCGTCGTCTTCGCGGCCGTCCTCGGGCAGACCAACGTCGCTCTCGGCCTCGCCTGCGGCTCGGGGATCGCGCTCCTCTGCGGGGTCTCGTGGCTCGTGGGCGCGCTCCTCACCTTCGACAAGCCCATGAGCCGCTTCCTCAAGGCCACCCTCGGCTTGGGACCGGTGCGCCTCCTCCTCGCGGTCGGCGGTGTGTGCACGATCGGAGTGGTGGCCCGTGAACGGATCGACATGGTCGCCCTCGGCGCCTCCTTCGCCGCGGTGCACCTCCTCCTCCAGCTCATGGAGGCGGACATCTTCATGAGGCTCGCCGACGCGAGCTCGCCTTACGGCCGCGCGAAGCCCGTCCGCTTCGGCGGCCTGAAGCTCTGGTGACCATGATCCCGACCGTCCTCGCCGGCATGCCGAGCTTCGACCTCTCCGACGTGGCCGCGCTCCGCGTCCAGGCGCTGTCGTTCTTCCTCGTCGTCCTCCTCGCGAGCGCCCTCGCGATCCAGAAGATCTGGAACTGGCTCCGCGAGGACTTCACATCGCTCCCCGAGCTCTCCTACAGGAAGGCGCTCGGGCTCATGGTCCTCTGGG
>CAZYLP010000021.1:0-17778 GCA_964648345.1 uncultured Planctomycetota bacterium | reverse complement strand
CCTCGTCCTCACCATGATCTCGGGCGCGCGCGAGCTCCTGACACCGGGCGCGTGGAAGAAGGACGGCCCGACCTACAAGCTCCGCCCGCCGGAGGAGCTGCCCGACTACTTCCAGCAGGCCACCGACGAGCCGGCCCGCCGCGCGCGCCTCGAGGCTCTCCGCGCGGCGCTCTGGAGCTGGGCCGACAAGAACGCGGGGGCCCTGCCCGACGATGTCGCCGCGGCGGGCTCCTCGTCCCTCGTCGCCGATCACCCGCGAGCCGCGCGCTACGGCTACGAGAAGGGCCGCAAGGTCGGCGAGGGCGACACGCTCGTCGCGTTCGAGCCGCCGGTCTACGGCTCGCAGCGGCTCGTCCTCCTCGCGAGCGGCAAGGTCGAGCGCTGGCCCTCGGCGAAGCTCGAGAACAAGTGAGACGGCTCCTCAAGATCCTCCTGATCCTGTTCCTCCCGAACGCGTGCTGCTGCCTCCTGAGCGGTGCGCCGCCCGTGAAGCTCTGGATGAACTTGCTGTTCGGGTGGCTCGCGTTCGTGAAGGACACGGCGCCGCGCGTGACCGTGAACCCGGCGGCCGTCGCGACGTTCGTGGTCACGCTCCTCCTCGTGACGCTCGGAGCGCACCTCTTCGCCTCGTGGCTCCGCCGCTCGATGAGACCGGGCTCGCGTCCGTGGGAGCTCGGGTGGACGCTCGCGGCCGTCGCGCTCTTCGTGCTCGCCTTCGTCGCCGGGATCGCGGCGGTCGGGGTCTTCCACCAGGCCGCCTGGCTCGCGACCGCGCCCGAGCCCGTGATCGAGGAGCAGGGCGGCGGGCGCAAGCGGCGCAACTTCACCATGGCTGCCCTGGCGTTCCGGACGATCGGCGACGCCCAGACGCGGTTCCGGGAGGGCGACAAGGAGAAGGACGGCGTCTGCGACTTCGGGACGCTCGAGGAGCTCCGCGCCGCGGACCTCGTGGACCCGATCCTCGGCGCGGGCACGAAGCAAGGCTACACCTTCGAGGTCGCGCCGAGCCCCGTGAGCCCCGAGTCCCTCTGGTTCGGCGTCGCCTCGCCCGCGCATCCCGTGGTCGCGGACTACTACCTCTTCACGAACCAGTCCGGGACGATCTTCTACACGACGACCCAGATCGCGTTCGACCGCGTGACGTGCGAGCCCCCCGCGGGCCTGACCGTCTGGAGCACGGCCGTCACTTCGAGCCGGTGACGATCGGCCCGAGGGCCTCGAGGAACGCCGTCTTGTCGGGTCCTGGTCCGCGGCCGAAGTTGATGTGCCGCGCGTCCTTCGCGACGCCGCCGATCATCGTCCCGTTCATGCTCCGCTCGAGCGTGAGGTAGAGGACCTTGTCCGGACCGCGCGGGACGAGGGCGATGAAGTAGGCGAGCGGCATCTCCATGGGCTCGGGCATCGTCACGAGGACGCAGCGGCCCCAGGGCTGCTCCTCGATCGAGACCGAGAGCTCGGCGTAGGGCGCGTCGAGGCCGAGCTGCTTCGCGAGGTTCCGCCAGACCGAGCCGACCGCGCCGTCGGGAGCGGTGAAGTCCTTGCGGGCCTGCTCCTCGGACTCGATGCGATGAACGGCGCCCGGGTTCGCGAGGACGATCCCGGGGAGAGTCACGTAGGTGAAGCCGTAGTGGAACTGCTTGGGCGTGGGCGGCGGGCCCGACGATGGGGGCGGCCCGCCCGAGGGGCGTGGAGGAGGAGCGGGCGCCGCGGCGGGCTTCGGCGCGGGAGAGCCGCCGCTCACGATGAAGACGAGGAGGACGATGAGACCGACGACGATCCCGGCGACGAAGAGGACGGACATGGAGTAGAGAGATACCGCTTTCGGTGACGGCCGCGCGAGCGTGAGGCGTCGGTGAGGCGGTCAGGACGCCCCAGGGGCCGCCCGGCGCGGCGATGCGCGCCTCGATGGACTCACGTCTCAGGGCCGCTCAGCGAGCGGCGATCGCGGAGCCGGACGACGGGACGGCGCGGCTCCTCTACGCGTGGCAGCTCCTCCGCGCGCGCTTCCTCGCGGCGGCGAGGCACGAGCTCGCGGTCGCGAAGGACCTCGGCGCCGTCTTCCCCGCCGAGCTCGTGGAGCGAGCCGCCTTCCTCGACGGTCGCGGCGTCGAGTGGAGCTTCGTGGACCCCGGTCATGGGCAGACGTGGGTCGCTCCGCTGGTCGAGGACACACGCCTCGTGGGAGCGCTCGTCTGCGACGGTGAGCGGCTCGTGCCCCCTCCGCTCGTCGAGATCGTGTGCCGCGAATGCGTCGAGGGGACCCTCCCTTGCCGCCTCTGCGACGAGGACGACTCGCGCGACGGATGCACGATCTGCAAGAGAACGAAGCGAGAAGTGTGCGGCGCGTGCGACGGCTCCATGCTCGACCGGAGCCGGTTGAGGCCTCGCTCGCCTCGGTCGTGCCTTCACTCGACGCGCGTCGAGGAGAAGGCACTCCACCACCGGTGGTCCTGGTACATGGAGCGGTGCGTCTCCTGTAGGCTCGTCGGGCTCAGGGAGCCGGACTCGCAAGCGTTCACCGCCGGATCCCACGTGGCGTGTCCAGACTGCGGCTTTCTCGGCTGCCGCTGCGAGATCGTCTCGGGGCGAGCAGGGTGAGTGCTCGACCAATCGGGGGGAGCGCTCGCGCGGACGCCCCGTCAGGGCCTGTCCTGTTGTGGGTGGACTCCGAGGGCGCATGCCGCCACCCTCGAGCCGTGGCGACCTACGCGATCGGCGACATCCACGGCCAGCGAGCGGCGCTCGACGATCTCCTCGCGCGGATCCAACCGCTGCTCCGCGCAGGCGACGACCTCGTGTTCCTGGGCGATTACCTCGACCGGGGGCCCGACACGAAGGGTGTCCTCGATCGACTCATCGCCCTCGACACGCCCGCGCGCACGACGTTCCTCCTCGGGAACCACGAGGAGTGGTTCCTCGAGACACTCCGCGATCGGCGCTCGACGAGCTGGCTCGTGGGCATGGAAGGGCTGACGACGGTCGCGAGCTACTCCAAGGAGGCGGCGGAGAAGCTCCTCGCCGCGCTCCGTGCCGGGGGGCCGAAGATCCTGCGCGGGGAGGCGACGGTGCCCTTCGAGCTGTTCTTCGACATCTTCCCGGCGGCCCACGCGGAGTTCCTCACGAAGCGCCTCGTCCCCTTCACGCGGACGGAAGACGTCCTCTGCGTCCACGGAGGCGTCGGGGCGACGCCGCCCGAGCGAGAGGAGACCCGGACGCTCGTCTGGGGGCCGGGCGGTTTCCCGCGAACCTACGAGGGGAGCGACATCGTCGTCTACGGCCACCACGCGGACCCGCTCGTGGAGGACGGCTGCGTGAGGCCGCGCGAGATCCCGACGGCCGCGGGCGGGCGAACGTTCGGGATCGACACGATCGCGCACGGAGTGCTCACCGCCATGCGCTTCCCGGATCGGGCGGTCTTCCAGAGCGCGCCCGTCGCTTAGCGCCTGAACGGCCGCAGCTCGATCCGCCCGTTCGTCGCGACCGCGACCGTCTCCGCGCCCGGCACGAGGGTCACGGAGTGCGCCCCGTTCTGGCCGAACTCCCAGGTGTGGAGGAGCTCGCCCGTGTCGAGCGAGAACAGGTCGACGAACGTGTTCTCGTTCGCGTCGGCCGCGAGGACGGCCGCGAGGTCGGCCTCGCGCGAGAGAGCCACGGCCGCGATCGCTCGGTGCTTGACGGTGAGCGTCCGCAACGTCGCCCCGCTCGGCAGCGAGCGGACGACGGCCGTCCTCTGGTCCGGCGTCAACGTCACGAGGAGCGGGTGGCTCGGGTGCGTGACGACGAGGTCGCCGTTCGCGATGCCGAGGGACGGGTTCAACATGTCGCCCGTCGCGAGGGAGCGGAGCTCGAGCTCGCCCCGCTCCGCGCCCGGCTCGGCCCGCAGGACGACGACGATGTAGTCCGGCCCCGCGCGGTGGATACGGTCGAGCTCGAACCTCGTGAAGACGCACCGGGTCTGCTTGCCGCTCGCGGCGTCGCGCCACTCGATCGCGCCGCGCGAGCACCCGTGGACGAGCCCGCGCCCGTCGGGCGTGAAGGCGACGCCACACACCGAGGTGACGCCCGCCTTGCCGACCGACTGCCCGTCCCGGATCCGGAAGACCTCGAGGCTGTGCGCGTACCCCCGCCACCCGCCGCTCACGGTGCGCGTCGGCACGGCGACGCGCTCGCCGTCGTCCGACATGGCGAAGGCTCCCGGGTCCAGCGGGTTGGTGGTCACCAGCTTCACGACCTCCTCGCCCGACGGGAAGCCGAGGATCTGGACCGGGGCCTCTCTGCCGGCCGCGTTCGCGACGAGGGTCATGAGGTCGCCGCGCACGTTGCAGACGAGAGAGCTCGCGCCCGCGCCCGGCGCGACGAGCGAGCGCGGCTGCATCCGTTTGTGCTCGCGCACGACGACGACGCCCGTCGTCCCGACGAGCGCGGGCGCGGCGAGGAGCGCGACGACCAGGAGGAGCCTCGCCCCGCGGCGAGGAGGAGCCGTGTCGGTCACCCCGACATGATGCGTCCTCATCGTCTCCGCGTGAGAAAATCCGGCCATGAGCAAGAAGACGAAGCTCCTCCTCGCCACGGGAGGCGGCGACTGCCCCGGGCTCAACGCGGTCATCCGCGCCGTCGTGCGTCGAGCCGTCCTCCACTACGGCTGGGACGTGGTCGGCAGCGAGGACGCGTTCAACGGGATCCTCGACGACCCGCGCCGGCTCATGACGCTCGACATCCAGACGGTGAAGGGGATCCTCGACCGCGGCGGAACGATCCTCGGCACGACGAACCGGGGCGACCCGTTCGGCTATCCGGTCAAGAAGCCGGACGGCAAGGTCGAGCTCCGCGACCGCTCGGACGAGCTCATCGCGATCTGCAAGGAGGAGGGGATCGACTGCGTCGTCTCCATCGGCGGCGACGGCTCGGCGAGGATCGCGCAGCGCCTCCACGAGAAGGGCCTCCCCGTCGTCTGCGTGCCGAAGACGATCGACAACGACCTCTCGTGCACGGAGTACACCTTCGGTTACCTCTCCGCGGTCCAGACCGCGTGCGAGGCCGTGGACAAGCTCCACACGACCGGCGAGTCCCACGACCGGATCATGGTCCTCGAGGTCATGGGCCGCGACGCCGGCTGGATCGCGCTCGCGTGCGCCGTCGCGGGCGGCGCGCACCAGTGCCTGATCCCCGAGATCCCTTACGACCTCGCGAAGGTCGCATCGGGCATCGAGGACATGATCCGCCGGGAGAACTTCAGGAACTCCTACGCCGTCGTCGTCGTCGCCGAGGGCGCGAAGCCGAAGGGCGGCGCCGTGACGGCGAAGCTCTCGTCGGACCCCGCCTACAAGATGCCCCGCCTCGGAGGAGTGGCCGTCGGCATCGCGGAGGAGCTCCAGAGGCTCACCGGCCTCGACACGCGCTACACGGTCCTCGGCCACGTCCAGCGCGGCGGCAGCCCGTCGCCGTTCGACCGGATCCTCGCGAGCGAGTTCGGCGTCTTCGCGGCCGACATGGTCGCGGAGAAGAAGTTCGGCCACATGGCCGCCTACCAGCAGCAGCGCATGGTCGCGGTGCCGATCAGGGACGCGATCGCCGTCTACAAGATCGTCGAGCCGGAGAGCACGCTCCTCCGGACGGCTCGCGGTCTCGGGATCGGCTTCGGCGATTGAGCGGGCCGAAACGCGTCGTTGGCAGAGGGAGCGCCATCGCGGAACGTCACCCGTCGATGTCGATGTGCATCTGAGCCCTCGTCGCGAGCCGACGACCCGGTCGATGTGCATCTGAGCCCTCGTCGCGAGACCCCACCCCGCGAAGGAGCCTCGCCTGCACTTCTTCGGTGCATTCACGGCCTCATCGCGCGCGAAGGAGCCTCGCCTGCACACTTCCGGTGCATCCGCGGCCTCGTCGCGAGGGCGCCGATCGCGACGAGGCCTTGGATGCACATCACGCGGCGGTTCCGCGCGGGCCCCACGCAGATCGCTGCCTACGGCGCACTCGCGGCAGCTCCTCTTCAGGGAGGACCGCAGTCTTGCGAGGGTTGCCGTTGCGCCGGTGCAACCGTTCTTGCGTAAGTCCTTTGCTCTCCATAGACCGGCGCCACCGCCGCCAGAGTACGACCCCGGTCTTGTCGACCGCGGCCTTGTCAACCACGTTCGCAGGCCAATGCCGCCCTTGTCTGCCCGACGACGTCCTTCGGCCCGCCCGCTCGCTGCCTGTCAACCACGCCTTCGGGCCGACGACGCCGTTCTGCCAACCACGCCTGCAGGCGTTCTGTCCGCTCGGCGGCCTCTCGCTTACTCTGATTGCATGGCCGACGAGGACCTGAGAGCGCTCGAGGTCGCGGCGTCGCGCGGAGACGTCTTCTCCGTGCTCCGGTTCGCGCGGGCCCTCGAGCGAGCGGGGAGAGTGGACGACGCGGTCGACGCGCTCCTCCCTCACGCCGGCGCGGGCGAGGTCTGCACCGAGCTGGTGCGTCTCGCACCCGCGCCCGGGCGAGGGACGCTCGACCCGGGCTCGGAATCGGCGCTCCGTGCGCGCCCGGCGCTCGCATGGAAGGCGCCGGGCTCGCCCGCGGAACGGATCCTCACGCTCGCGTCACCTCTCGGACTCGTCGTCTCACGCTCCGCGGTCCTGCAGCACGAGGTCGAAGTGACCGTCCACGAGCTCGCGACTTCTCGTGTCCGTCACCGCTTCACCCGCGCGAAGCATGAGCTTTTCCGCACCTTCGGCGAGGCCATCTTGCTGCGCGGAATGTCCTCCCAGGTCGCGACGAGCATCGTGACGGGCAAGCGTCTCTGGGAGCTCCGGGCCTGCATGCTCCACGCGTTCTCGGACGGATGGCTTGCAACGAGGCGCGAAACCGGACCCGAGCGGTGCGAGGTCGTCTTGCACCGGCTCGACCCGCGTGGCCACGAGCGTCCGATCGAGCACGCCAGGATCGCGGTCGAAGCCCCGTCCGCCGTCGTGAAGGGGGCCCTCACGCGTGACTCCCTCGTCGTCTGCATCGCTCGACGCAGACTCCGCACGCACACGCTCACGGGCGAGCTCGTCCAGGAAGAGCCCGGAGCCCTCGAGTGGTCCGACGCCGACGGCGTGGCCCTCACGCTCCTCGGGCCAAAGCGCGCAGTGCTCCGCGGGACCGGAGACGTGATCGTCGACAAACCAGCGAACAGCTTCCCCTGGGCCGCGACCGCGCGTCACGTCGTCTTCTCCACGTGGGGCCGCGAAGGCGTCGTCTTCGACCGGACGACCGGGGCGATAGCCGGAACACTGAAGGCCGACTCCTCGACCGGCGCCATCCTCATCGGCGAGGACCTCCTCGTCCTCTACGACGGTCCGTCGTGGCGGGAGGCCTTCGACGACCTGGGCCACCGCGACTTCGACGCGGCGGCAGCCGAGCGTGCCGCGGAGGCCGCGTTCCAGCGCTCGAGCCTCGTCGCCTTCACGATCGCAGGCGAGGAGCTCTGGCGCATCCCGGCACCCGAGATCGCCACGAAGCCGCTCGGTGGCCTCGCCGCCTTCCGCGGCCGCCTCTACGCCGCCTCGGAGGACGGCACCGTCGCCTGCCTCGTTCCTCCCTGATTTTGGTTCAATGGCCACTCGGGAGGCGGACCATGTCGGACCTCTGGCGCGTCACCTACATGGGCGAGGGCGTGAAGCCGACCTCGGTCGGCGCGTTCGCGAAGTACGTCACCGCTTACACCTCTGAGGACTTCGCCCGCTCCGTCGCGGGCGAGGACGGCTGGGTCGTCGCGGACCCCTCGGGCGCCGAGGTCGGCTCGAAGCCCGCTCCGAAGGCCGAGAAGAAGGCCGAGGAGAAGAAGCACGAGGAGAAGAAGCCCGAGGCCAAGGCGGAGGAGAAGAAGCCCGCCGCCAAGGCCGAGGACAAGAAGCCGGCCGAGAAGGCCGAGGACAAGAAGCCGGCCGAGGACAAGAAGCCGGCCGAGGCGGAGAAGAAGTAGCCGAGGAGCCGCGGAGACCGCGGAACCTGGACGGAACCTGGGCCTCCGGGCGGACGTATCCATCGTCCGGAGGAGTCGACTCATGCTTCGCCGGTCCGCGCTCTTCGCCCTGCTCGCGATCGCCCTGATCTCCGCGCGCGGAGAAGGCGGCGAGCCGACCCAGTACCCTCTCTGGCACGCCCTTGCGACGAAGGCGATCTCGGCCAGGGCCCGCTCGACGGACGGCGCCGACCGGGCCGAGCTTCTGCTCACGAACGCGACGAAGGGCCCGATCGTCCTCGACGTGAACGGCGGGATGATCATCCCGGTCAAGACGACCGCGAAGGCCGACCCCTCGGCGCCAAGCCGCGAAGCGCAGCTCTGGGCGAACCCGAAGACCCGCGAGAAGAAGGTCGCGCCGGACTTCGACCAGACGCAGCCGCTCGGGATCGGCCTCATCGCGGACAAGGGCGGCAAGACGACGATCGAGCTCGGGCCCGGCGAGACGGCGAAGGTCGCCGTCCTCACCGTCTGTCTGAACTCCCAGGTGCCCGCGCCGCACGACCTGACGCCGCTCGTGCTCGCCGCCGAGCCGGCGCCCGAGAAGGCGCGCGTCGTCCTCCGCGCGTGGCGAGACGACCCGAAGCGCGCTCACAACCTCGTCCAGGGCGACGTCTGGTCGAAGGCCGAGCCCTGCTACGCCTTCGAGGAGGAGCGCCCGCCCGAGAAGGTCGCGGTCGCGCCGCCGCCCGCGAGCAAGGAGCGCAAGCCGACCGAGACCGGCCTCCCCGCGAACACGGTCCAGGTCCTCGCCGTGAAGGGCGAGATCGCGGTCCTCACCTCGAGCGGCGAGCTCTCCGTGGGCCCGGCGCGCGACACGCTTCGCCAGGTCGCCGCGGATGCGCGCGGGATCTACGCGGAGTCGAAGACGCTCCACGTCCTCTTCGAGAAGTCGCCGCTCTCGGGCCGGCCCGCGGTCGCGCGGTACGACGTGGAGAAGAAGAAGTTCACGGGCGAGCTCGGCGCCGTCGGGACGCGGCTCCTCTGGGCCTGCCCGGACGCCGTCGTCGTCGAGCGCGACGGTGATGCGCTCCTCGTCGACCGCGAGACCGAGCGGCGCCTCGCGAGCGCGGCCGCCCTCACGCTCGTCGAGACGAGCAAGGGCGCCGTCTTCCTCGCGCCCTCGGATCACCCGGGCGACACGCGCGTCGTCAGGCTCGAGCGCGTCGGCCGGCGCGTGGACGTGAAGCGGAGCGCGGTCGCGGCGCGGTTCACGAGCGCGTGCGCGCTCGGCGACCGCGTCCTCGCGACCGACGCGACGGGCGCGCTCCACCAGCTCCGGTCGGACGGGCTCCGGCCGATGCGCGTGGGCGAGCTCCTCGGCGAGAGCTACGCGAACGCCCTCGTCCGCCGCGTCGTCGCGGCGAAGTCGGGCGTCCTCCTCGAGACGGAGGACTCCTTCGTGCTCCAGAGGAGCGGCTCGGCTCCGCTCCCGGTCGGCGCGGACCCGGCGGCGAGCTTCTTCCGCGACTCCGCGACGGGCGACCTCTACGGCGTTTGCGGCCGCTCGCTCCGGTGGTGGGACGACGGTCGCTCCGGCTGGATCGATGTCCGCGTGGAGTAGTAGACTCCAGGGTGTGACCAGACAGATCCTCCTCCTCGGCCCCATGCTGGCCGGGCTCGTCGTCGCCGGACTCGGCATCGCGTACGCCGAGGACAAGATCAACAAGGAGACCGGCCAGGCCCGGGTCCAGTTCCAGTGGGACAAGGTCGAGCTCGACCAGGCCCGCATCTCGCGCACCGTCGAGGGCTCGGGCGTGGGAGCGACCGAGATCCAGTCGGGCACCGTCTGGGTGACCTACGACCCCGACAGGACCTCCGCGAACACCATCCACGAGAGGCTCAAGGGGACCCGCGCGTACGACACCGCGCGCCTGACCACGGTCTGCGCCATGTGGAAGGGCTCCGTCGCGATCGTGACGGCCAGCGCGTCGGCGCGCGGCGCGAAGGCCGGCGCCAAGCGACGGGGCGAGCTCTTCGTGCACATCGAGGGCGTCGGGGCGCACCAGGTCGACATGGACGCCAAGACGGCGAAGCCGCACGGGCGCTTCAAGCCCGGCGTCGTCATCAAGGCACCCAAGGAAGTCGAGATGGACAAGGCCGTGGGCAAGGTCGAGCACGCGGGCAACAGCGAGACCTACTCCCAGGGCCTCTCGCTCAAGAAGGGCGGCGAGGACGCCGTCATCAACATCACGGTGAACATCGTCGTGAAGGACTCCGCCGGGAAAGAGTCGCTCCACGCGGTCGAGCTGCCGGTTCCGGTCCAGGCGATCAACTGACGATGATGCGGCGGCTCGTCGTCGTCGTGGCCCTGCTCCTGGGGCTTCATGCCTGGAGGGCCGCGGCCTTCGCCGACGACAAGAAGACCGAGAAGCAGCTCGCCGAGGCGAAGGCCCGGCGCGAGGCGGCGCTCGCGCTCAACGAGGAGGGCGTCAAGCTCGCGGAGAAGGGCGACTTCGAGGGCGCCCTCGCGCGCTTCGCCGAGGCGCTCGCGAAGGACGACGCCGAGCCGACGATCCGCGCCAACGCCGCCAAGGTCCACGCGGCGGTCGGCAAGAAGCGCTACGACGAGCGCCAGTTCCAGGACGCCGCGAAGGAGTTCCACCGCGCCTTCGACCTCGTCCCGGACGAGCTCGACTACGCGCAGTCCGAGGGCGTCTCGCTCGCGGCGAACGGCTCCGACAAGGACGCGATCGCCGTCTTCGAGCGCATCCTCGAGAAGAAGTCCGACCGCAAGGACACGCTCCTCTCGCTCGGTCACGTGCTCTACCGCGTGGGCCGCAACAAGGACGCGATCGCTCGCTGGGAGAAGGCTTCGCAGCTCGCGCCCGACGACCAGGACGTGAAGGACCTCCTCGCCAAGGCGAAGAAGGAGGAGTCCGTCGAGGGCGAGCTCATGGAGGACCTGGGCGCGCCCCACTTCACGATCAAGTTCGACGGGAAGGGCGACCCGCGGATCGGCCGCCTCGTCGGGGCCGCGCTCGAGCAGGCCTACAAGGACGTGGGCTACGACCTCGGCCGTTACCCGGCGGGCGAGACGGCCGTCGTCGTCTACCCGAAGAAGGCGTTCCGCACCGTCACCGGGAGCCACGGCTGGGTCGCCGCGCTCTACGACGGCAAGATCCGCGTCCCGGCCGAGGGCCTCGACGCGGCGAACCCGGCCGAGGTGAAGCGCGTCCTCACGCACGAGTACACGCACGCCCTCATCCGCTCGATCGCGGGCGGGCACGTGCCGGCCTGGCTCCACGAAGGGATCGCCCAGCTCGAGGAGGGCCGCACGCGCGCCGACGCGCGCGCCGCCCTCAAGGGGAAGGACCTCCCCGCGCTCGACGACCTCACGGGCTCCTTCGTGAACGACGCCGATGCGAACCGCGTGAAGGTCCGCTACGCGGCCGCCTTCGACTTCGTGGCCTCGCTCGCGGAGAAGCGCGGCCGCACGTCGATCGCCGAGCTCCTCGACCGCCTCGGCAAGGGCGAGAAGCTCGACGAGGCCTCGCGGACCACGTTCGGCGCGACGGCCGCCGAGCTCTTCGACGAGTGGCGGACCGCCGCGAGCCGCTGATGGCCGTGGCCCCGAGCGAGGAACGAGTCGAGGGGTGAATCTCTCGGACTTCGACTTCGAGCTCCCGGACGAGCTCATCGCCCAGACGCCGGTCACTCCGCGCGACGCGTCTCGGCTCCTCGTCCTCGACCGCGGCCGCTCGACGACCGAGCATCGTGTCTTCAAGGACCTGCCGGAGCTGCTCCTCCCGGGGGACCTCCTCGTCCTCAACGAGACGGCCGTCTTCCCGGCGCGTCTCCTCGCGAAGCGCGCGAAGACGGGCGGGAAGGTGGAGGTGCTCCTCCTCGAACCCCTGGCGGAGGCGGGCGTCTGGGAAGCGCTCGTCCGCACGAAGGGCACGCCGATCGCGGGCGAGCGCCTCGAGCTCGGAGAGGGCGACCACCTCGTCTACGACGCTCCTCTCGTCGAGGGCCGCGCGCGCGTCCGCTTCCCCGAGGGCTCGTCGCCCTTCGAGCTCGCGGCGAAGCGCGGTCACGTGCCGCTCCCGCCGTACATCAGGGGCGCCGAGGACGCGCCCGAGGACAAGGAGCGCTACCAGACCGTCTACGCCCGCGAGCCCGGCGCCGTCGCGGCCCCGACGGCGGGCCTCCACTTCACGCCCGAGCTGCTCGACGCGGTCCGCGCGAAGGGCATCGACGTCGTGAAGCTCGTGCTCCACGTCGGGATCGGCACCTTCCTGCCGGTCCGGGTCGAGAAGGTCGAGGAGCACAGGATGCACGCCGAGCGCTACTCGATCCCGGCTCCCACGCTCAGGGCTCTCGACGCGGCGCGGAGGGAGGGCATGAGGATCGTCGCCTGCGGGACGACGACCGTGCGCGCCCTCGAGTCCTTCGCGGCCACGGGTCGGCCGAGCGGCGCGACGTCGATCTTCATCTACCCGCCCTACCAGTTCCAGCTCGTGGGAGGGCTCATCACGAACTTCCATCTCCCGAAGAGCACCTTGCTCATGCTCGTTTCGGCGTTCGCTGGACGGGAGAGAGTGCTCGCGGCGTACAGAGAGGCCGTGAGGGAGAGATACAGGTTCTATAGCTACGGGGATGCGATGCTCATCCTGTAAACGAGCGCGGAGGAGCATCCGAGACGCAGAGGGGTCGTCGAAGACTCGTCCACTCCTCTGCGTCTCCGCGCCTCTGCGTCTCCGCGTTTCAAGACGTGAGGATCGCTCCTCCACGTCAGGATCGATGTCTCTCTCAGCGCTCTCCGAACAGAGCGCCCCGCGCCTTGCGCTGATCCGCCTTGCTGTCGAAGGCCGCGGTGATGAAGAAGAAGCACATCTCGTTCGTGGTCTGCTCGCCGTACCACACGCGCCGCGGCGGGTCCGCCGGGTTGGACGCGTTGTCGGTCGAGTTGTCGTAGCGCGCCGTCATGAAGATCTCGGTGCCCTCGGGCAAGCGGATCGGGTTCTTGTACTGGTACTGGTCCTGCCACCTGAAGTCCCAGTCGGTCACGTTGATGAGCTTGACCTCCTCGCCCGTCGGGAGCTTCGCCCACGCCTTCATCTCACGCCCGATGAGGTGCATGTGCGGCGTGCACCCGATCACGGTGATCGGCGCCCGGAGCGTCATGCTCGCCTCGCGCTTGTAGTTCCGGTCACCGGGGTCGATGTTGATCTTCGTGTTGCCGACGACGAGCCAGGAGACCGGCTTCTCGACCGGCTTCTTCGCGAAGTAGATCCCGAGCGAGCTCTGGTCCTGCTCGACCTTGCCGCTCGGGTGGTAGTGCATCTGGATGACGATGTCCGAGCCCTTCTTGAGGAGACGTCCCGTGCCGTCCGGGAGGAAGCGCGGGAAGGCGCCGGGCGACCAGCCGCCGAGGCTGCCCGTGGGCGGGAAACCGGGGCCGCCGAAGCTCGGGTAACCGAAGCCGCCCGCCTTCTCTTCCTTCTGGCGCGCGGTGCCCGTCGTGTCGAGGTAGACGATGCAGTGGTGGACGACGGTCGCGGCGCCGGGCTTGAACTCGGTCGCGACGACGTAGGTGTCCTCCGGGATGTCGGCCTTGAGCACGAAGGCTCGGTACTGGTCGGGGCCGGAGGCCGGGACCTCGTAGGCCTTCGGCATCTTGACGATGAGGTCGGGCTCGCCGAGGTGCCAGCCCGTCGTGAAGGTGAGCGCGGGCGGCAGGTCCGCCGTGTCGCCCTCGGGCATGTCGGCCTTGACCCAGCTGGCGATGATCTTGATCTCGCGGTCGCTCAGACGGCGCTCGTCCTGGAAGTGGCCGAAGCCCGCCTCCGCGTGCCAGGGCGGCATGTAGCGCGACTCGGTCACCGAGGCGACGGTCTTCCCGTGCTTCTTCGCCTCCTCGAACGTCTGGAGCGCGAAGGGCGCGATCCCGCCCGAGCGGTGGCAGGAGACGCAGCTCTGGTTGAGGATCGGCGCCACGTCGCGCGCGTAGGTCGGCTTCGCCGGCAGCGCGCCGTCCGTCGGGCCCTGGAAGATGCAGCCCACGGGCTCCGTCCGCGGCGTCTCGATCGGCTTGTCCGCGAGGGCGCACTCGATCGCGTTCTCGAGGTCCTTCTTCTGGCGGCCGTTCTCCGCCCAGGCCGCGCGCGGCTTCCCGAGCTTCTCCCAGCGGTCGTCGATCCGGCCGCGGTACAGGATCGAGCCGTCCTTCACGACGAAGGCCTCGGGCGTGTGGGTCGGCTTCAGGCGCGCGGCGAGCTCGCCCGACGCGTCCACGAGGAGCGTGAAGTCGATCGCGAACTGCTTCGCGTGCTCCGCGATCTTGGCGCGCGTCGTGCCCTGCTCGGAGATCACGCCGTAGAAGGCGACCCCCTTCAGCTTCTTCGCGAGCGCGGAGAGATCGGGGAGGTACTTGTTGGCGACCGGGCACTCGGTGCCGAGGAAGACGACGACGTTCACGCGCTCGGCGTCGCCGAGGATGTGCACGCGTCCCTCGAGGTCGAGCGAGCGAGCATCGGAGAAGGACCCGAGGGGAGCGACCGCATCGACCTTGGCGTCGTCCTTCGCGAAGGCCGCGTCCGGAGCGCAGCAGGCGAGCGCGAGCAGGGCCACCAGCGTGGCCGCGGGGGATCTCATGTCCACCAACCTCACGGACTAGTCTACGCTCCGGCCCGCAAAGAGTTGGGTCTACTGGACCGGCGCCTTCTTCTTCCGGGCCGCGGAGAGCTCGGGGTAGAGCCAGCGCACGTCGCGGCCGAGCTTTAGGTCGTCCACGCTCCGGTAGTCGCGGTCGAGGTCGAGCTCGAGGTAGACCTTGCGGATGTTCTTGAGCGCGAAGGACGTGGAGAAGCAGAGCTGCTCCATGCCCTCGCGGGCCCAGCCGCGGCGGACGGGGTCGTGCCCGTAGACGACGACGTGGTTGGGCTGGCCGTCGAGCTCCATGCGCTTCATGAACCGGCGCACGACGAGCGAGCCCGCCGCGCGCGTCCAGAAGAGCTCGCCGAGGATAGGGACCTCGAGCATCTGCGGGATCGTCTTGTCCTCGTGGCCGCCGTACTCCGCCGAGCAGATCTCCGCGAACGAGGCCTCGAGGACGCGGGGCGCGCCGTGGGTGACGACGACGCCCTTGCCGACGACGGCGCAGAGCGGGAAGGTCCTGAAGAACGCGTGGAACTCCTCGGTCTTCTCCGGGCCGATCGTGCGCTCGAGGTACTCGGTCTCGGAGGGCTCCTTGTGGAACTTCCGCGTGTGGGGGCCGCCGATGTGACTGTGCTCGTGGTTCCCGATGAGCGAGAAGACCCGGCCCTTGTACTTCCGCTGGAGCTGCATGAGCTCCTCGACGACGCGCGGCGACTGGTCCGGGTAGTAGTCGCCCAGGTGCTCGGGCCAGCCCGCCTTCTCGTAGCAGGGGCCGTGGACGAGGTCGCCCGTGTAGACGAGGTACGCGTCCGTCTTCTCGTGCCATCGCTCGAAGGCCTGGGCGACGCGCCTGAAGTCCTCGAGGTTGCCGTGGATGTCCGTCGAGAGGATGACCTTGCCGGGCCCGGGCGGGATCCTGATGACGTTTCCGTAGCGCTCGACCCGCGAGGGCTGACCGTTCATGCCGGGAGAGGATGAGCGCCCGGAGCGCCTCTCGCAAGGGGCCAGGGGCCGGGTTAGGATCCTCGCCCCTTCGCCGGAGGAGCCGCCATGCTCGTCAACTGCCGCGAGTGCCAGAAGCAGGTCTCGACTTCCGCGACGCAGTGTCCTCATTGCGGAGCCCCGGTGTCCGGAGGCGCGGCTCCCGCTCCGGCGAGCTCGGCACCGATGGCCCTCCCCGCGCCGAACTACCCGCAGCAGCCGAACTACCCGCAGCAGGGCTACCCGCAGCCGGGGTACGGCCAGCAGCCCCCTCCGCAGAAGAGCAACTGCCTCAGGAACTGCCTCATCCTGGGGTGCTTCATCATCATCCTCTGCGCGTGCACGATCTTCGGCGGCATGTATTACATCGCGAACCGGGTCTTCAAGTACACGCCCGCCGATGTCGCGAGCCTCGGCCAGGAGCTCGCGCCCGGCGCCACCGTGCCGGCCGGATACAAGGGCGCGGCCGGGATCAACTGGGACCTCTTCGGCCCCAAGGCGAAGGCGGTCTTCATCACGAACGGGGAGAAGCCGGACCCGAACACGAACATGGTCATCGCGTGGGGCGCGATCGACGCGAAGCGCGACCCGAAGGAGCTCGCCGCCGACTTCAACAACGCCCTGGACCAGCTCCAGAAGCAGCAGGGCAACGCCGGCGGCCCCGCCGGCCAGGGCCAGGATCCGAACGCCAAGTCCGAGGAGGTGGACCTGGTCGTCGGCACCGAGAAGCTGCGCTTCCTCCACACGGTCGCGATGAACCAGCAGACCGGGAACAAGCAGGAGATGTACGTCGGCGTGTTCGAGGGCTGGAAGAACGAGTTCGGCTGGCTCGGCGTCGCCGCCGTCGCGCCCGAGGGGAAGTTCGACCTCGAGGGCTTCAAGGCCTTCCTCGCCTCCCTGAAGAAGTAGCGCCGAGCGCCGGTGGACGAGAGGAGCGAGCTCGAGCGCCGGCGGCGGGAGCTGGAAGCGCTCCAGGCGATCGCGCTCGCGGTGAACCGCGGCACGCCCGTCGAGGGGCTGATCGACGCCGCCGTCGAGGTCGTCCACCGCACCTTCGACGCCTTCGCGACGAGCTGGTTCCGGCAGGTGGACTCGCGGCCCGTCCTCGTGCTCGGAGCGCACCGCGGCCTCGACGAGGGGCTCGCCCGCGACATGCGGGAGCTCCCGATCGGCGTCGGGGTCGCGGGCGCCGCCGCGCAGACGCGGCGGCCGCAGCTCGCGAAGGACTACGCCACGGACTCGCGCGCCGCGACGCCGCCGCCGCGCTTCCCGCTCCCGAAGAGCGCCATGGCCGTCCCCGTGAGCCGGGGCGACGAGCTCCTCGGGGTGCTCGGGCTCGCGAGCCAGGACACGGTCTACGACGACGCCGACCTCGGCGTCCTCGCGGGGATCGGCGCCCAGCTCGCGACGGCCCTCGAGAACGCGCGCCTCCTCGGGCAGCTCCGCGCGAGCGAGGCGCGCAACCGCGCGTTCATCGAGGCCATGCCCTACGCGGTCTACGAGGCGAAGACGACGGGCGACGTCCTCTACGCGAGCGCGAAGATCCAGGAGCTCACGGGCCACCCCTCCGAGCGCTTCGAGCGCGAGCCGGGGGTCTTCTCGACGCTGGTCCACCCGGAGGACCGCGCGCTCCGCCTCGAGAAGCTCGGGCAGCTCCGCGCGCCCGGCGACCGGATCACGCTCGAGTACCGGCTCGTCCACGCGAACGGCGTCGACATCGTGTGGGTCTCGGACCAGGCCCAGGCGCGCGAGACGGCGTCGGGCCTGGTCGTCCTCGGCGTCCTCGTGGACCTCCGCGAGCGGAAGCTCATCGAGGCGGCGGCGCGCGAGCACGCCCGGCTCGCCGCGCTCGGCGAGCTCGCCGCGGGCGTCGCGCACGAGGTCAACAACCCGCTCTCGGGCGTCATCAACTACGCGCAGCTCACGCAGAGGATCCTCGAGCTCCGGCCGGCGAACGCCCTCGACCGCCTCAAGGAGCCGGTGGACGGGATCGTCGCCGAGGCCGACCGGATCCTCGAGATCACGCGCACGCTCGTCTCCTTCGCGCGGCGCCCCGAGAAGGAGGCGTTCCGGCCGCTCGCGGCGAGCGAGCTCATCCGCGCGTCGCTCACGATCATGAAGCAGCGCCTCAAGGAGAACTCGATCGCGCTCGATGTGAACGTCCCGGAGGACCTGCCCCCCATGAGGGCACGCGGCCACGAGCTCACGCAGGTCATCC
>CAZYLP010000020.1:0-24580 GCA_964648345.1 uncultured Planctomycetota bacterium | reverse complement strand
CGCGCCGCCCCCGAGCCCGGCGAGCACCGCGAGCGCTCCGCCCGCGACGAGCGGCCACCGCGGACGGGGCCGGGCCGGGGACGGCAGCTTCTCCCCGGCGAGGAGAGCGCGCAGGTCGCGCGCGAGCTCCGCCGCGCCGCCCCGCCGGGCAGGCTCGAGGGCGAGCGCCCGGGCGACGACGGCATCGAGGGCGGCGGGCTCGACCGGGCGGCGGCGGCCCATCGTGATGCTCGCGAGGATCGCGACGGGCGACGTGCCTCCGTGCGGCGGCTCGCCCGCGACGAGCTCGTGGAGGATCGCTCCGAGCGCGAAGACATCCGCCCTGGTGCTCACCGCGCGCCCGTCGAGCTGCTCGGGGGCCATGTAGCGGAGCGTCCCGACGATCGTCCCGGTCTCCGTGAGCCGCGATGCGCCGAGGTCGCGCGCGAGCCCGAAGTCCACGAGCCGCGGCGCCCCCGCCTCGTCGAAGAGGACGTTCTCCGGCTTCACGTCGCGGTGGACGAGCCCGGCCGCGTGGCAGCGGAGGAGCGTCTCCGCGAGGGTCGCCACGAGCCCGGCCGCCTCGCGCCACGGGAGCGAGCCCACCTTCCTCAGCCGGTCGCGGAGCGACCCGCCCGCGAGGAGGTCCATGACGTAGAAGACGCGCCCGCCCGACTCGCCCGCCTCGTGCACGGGCACGACGCCGGCGCCCGCGACGCGCGCGAGGAGCGCGGCCTCGCGCCGGAAGCGCTCGAGGACGTCGAGCGGCGCGCGGGCGTCGATCACCTTCATGGCGCGGGTGACGCCCGTCGGCCGGTGCCGCGCGCGGAGGACGACGCCCATGCCCCCCCGGCCGAGCTCGCCCGCGACCTCGTAGTCTCCGAACGGCACGCCTTCTCCTCGGGGGCTTCGCCCCGAATCCCCTCACTCGCCGAGCTCGGACAGCTCGCGCTCGCAGAGCTCGATGAGCGCCTGGGGCGAGACGCCGTCCGTCAGGCGCGCCGCCTCCTTCGGGTCGCGGCCCTGGAGCGCGCGGACGACGTTCCTCAGCTCGCGGCGCGCACGGTCGAGGCGGCTCGTCGCACGGTAGATCTGCGCGAGCGCGTAACGCGCGGCCGCGAGGTCCGGCTCGAGGTAGAGCGCGTGGCGGTACGCGTCCTCGGCGCTCTCCCGCTCGCCGCGGCGCTCGCGCACCATGCCGAGGAGGAGGTGGACGCGCGCGTCGGGCGGCGGGATCTTCGCCGCGAACTCGAGCTCCTCGATCGCCCGGTCGTTCTCGCCGCGGTCCGCGTAGAGCCGCCCGAGGACGATGCGCGGCGGCCCCCACGACGGCGCGCGCGCGATCGCGAGGCGGAGCGTGCGCGCCGCGCCGTCCTGGTCGCCCGACGCGAGCGCGCTCTCGGCCTTCGCGACGAGGTCGAACGGGAGGACGAGCGCGATCCCGCGCGAGGGCGTCTTCTCGATCGAGTCGCTCGCAGGCTTGGGCGGCCGCGTCGGCGCGACCGGCCCGGCCGGGACGGGGAGAGGGGTCGCGATCGGGGTCGCGGGCTTGGGCACGGCCTTCGGCATCAGGGCGACCGGAGGGAGCACCGCGGTGCTTGGCACGCTCCGGGCGAGGATCGAGAAGCGCGGGGTCTTCTTCCGGTAGTAGAAGGTCTCGCCGGCGAAGACGACGTCGAAGCGGTCCTCGAGGCCCCAGAGCACCTCGGAGTGGCCGAGGAAGAGGGCGCCGCCAGGGGCGAGCACGTCCCAGAGACGCGTGATGACGCGCCGGCAGATGTCCGGCCCGAAGTAGATGATGACGTTCCGGCAGAAGATCGCGTCCCACGAGCCCGACGCCGGGCGCGGGTAGACGTCGCGGACGAGGTTGTGCGCGTGGTACTCGACGGCCGCGCGGACCGCCTCGGTGACCTCGGCGCGTCCGTCCGATGCGTCGAGGAGCGGCTGGAACCGCTCGGGGATCTCGCGCACCACGTCCGCGGCGTAGATCCCGCGGCGCGCGCGGCGGAGCGCGGCCTCGACGATGTCGGTCGCGAGGATGTAGCAGGGCCGCGGGTCGTGGGGCGCGAGCGTCCGCGCGATCATCGCGATCGAGTACGGCTCCTCGCCCGTCGAGCAGCCGGCGCTCCAGATCGAGGGCGGCGGCGAGCCCTTGCCGCGCGAGGCGAGGAGGCGCGGGAGGATCTCGCGGGCGAGGACGTCGAAGGTCGCCGGGTTCCTGAAGAAGTTCGTCTTCCGGACCGTGAAGACCTCGAGGAGCTCCTCGAGCTCGTGCCGCCCGTAGGCGTCCTCCTGGAGGTGGCGGAGGTACGCGCGCGTGTTCGCGAAGTTGCGGAGCGCGACGCGCTGGAGGAGGCGCGGCGCGATGTTCTTCCAGCGGTCCTCCGGCACCGAGAAGCCGGTGACGCTCTCGAGGTACTCGCGGAGCGGCGCCGCCTCGAGCGCGGACCCGGCCGGCGGCGGGACGCTGTCAGGCAGAGCCACGGCACGCCCTCACGATCGCCGCGGCGAGCTCGCCGAGGGGGAGTATGCTCTGCGCCGCGCCGAGCATCTTCGCGGCGCGCGGCATCCCGTAGACGACCGAGGTGGGCTCGTCCTGCGCGAACGTGGCGCCGCCCGCCTCCTTGATCGCGAGGAGCCCGCGCGCGCCGTCCTCGCCCATGCCGGTGAGGACGACGCCCACGGCCCGCGAGCCGTACGTGAGCGCGACGCTCCTCAGGAGGCGGTCGCCGCTCGGGACGTGCGGGCTCCCGTCGGTGCCGGGAGGGCGGAGCACGACGCGCCGGTCGGCGCCCACCTCCATGTGCGTGCCCGCGGGGGCGACGAGGACCTCGTTCTCGTGGACGCCGCGCCCCTCCTCCGCGACGCTCACGGAGAGCGGCTTGTCCTCGCCGAGCCAGCGCACGAAGCCGTCCACGAACATCCCGTCGATGTGCTGGACGACGACGATCCCGGCGCCGAGCTCGGCCGGGATCCCGGCGAGGAGCTGGTTCAACGCCCGCGGCCCGCCGGTCGAGGACGCGATCGCGACGACGCGCCGTGCGCGGCGGATGATCGAGCTCGTCGAGCGGCGCATGTCGTTGCGCTTGGGCGGCCGGCGCCCGCGGAGGTGCGAGATCACGGGGACGCCCGCGAGGAGCTTGAGCCGCAGGAGGAGGTCCTGCGTCGCCTTGTCCTCCGGGTTGAGCGCGACCGGCTTCGGGATGAGCTCGAGCGCGCCCGCCTCGATCGCGCGGTAGGCGAGGTCGATGTCGCCCGTGAGGTTCTCGCTCACCGTCATGAAGAGGATGGGTGTCGGCTTCTCCGACATTATCCGCTTGGTGGCCCCGACTCCGTCGAGCCTCGGCATGTTCACGTCCATGAGGACGACGTCGGGCTTCAGGCGGTGGACGAGCTCCACCCCCTGCTCCCCGTCCTCGGCCGCGCCGACGAGCTCGTACCCGGGCGCCTTCGAGATGACCATCGAGAGCGCCGCGCGATGGGTCTTCGAGTCGTCGACGACCAGGACCCGGATCATGGACCCAGAGCATAATAGGGGGGCGAAGGGGGCGCAGCCCCCTTCCGCAGCGGCACCGCGCCGTTTGCGGTGCCGCGAGGACAGTTCTCGGGGTTTGGGGGCGAAGCCCCCAAGGGAAGCCCACGAACGGAGCCATCATGGGGAAGCTGACGGACGAGGAGCGCGCGAAGGCGGCGACGACGAAGGGAGGCGCCGGGCGCGATGACGCCCGCATCCGCAAGGCCGCGAAGGAGCTCGTGACGTTCCCGAACGCCTACCCGGACCGCGAGTACCTCGTCCGCATCGAGTGCCCCGAGTTCACGGCCGTGTGTCCGATGACCGATCAGCCCGACTTCGGCCGGATCGACATCGAGTACGTACCGGCGGAGCGGCTCATCGAGCTCAAGTCGCTCAAGCTCTACCTCCACGCCTACAGGGACGTGGGGATCTTCCACGAGACCGTCACGAACGCGATCCTCGACGACCTCGTCGCGGCGCTCTCTCCGCGGCGGATCGTCGTCCTCGGCGACTACAACCTCCGCGGCGGGATCAAGACGGTCGTGAAGGCGGAGTGGAGCCAGGCCTCTCGCTCCGACCCTGGCCGGAAGCGCCGCGCCGACTAGACTCCTGACGTGTCGTCGGAGCGGTCACGCCTCCTCCTCGTCGGTCTCGCCATGCTCGGCGTGGGCTACGCCGTCGGCGCGCGGAACGCGCCGCCGGCGTTCGTCGCCGAGATCGGGATCCCGCCCGCCCCCGCCCCCTCGACGGCCCCGGTGGACACGCGGACCGTCGAGTCGATCCTCGACGGCATCGCGCACGGGCAGTCCGCGCACGGGCCCCCCCCCCACCCCCCCCCCGCGGAGCGGGGGGGGGATCGGGGGGGGGCCCGTCCTTCCCTCGCGAGCGCATCACCGCGTTCGCGATCGGGAAGCCCTCCGAGGCGTTCGGAGAGCCGTACAGGATCTTCGATGCGGGCCGGAAGATCGCGCGCCTCCCGGGGCCGCCCTTCCAGCTCCTCGATCGGATCGTGGACGTCTCGGGCGCGAAGGCGTGGGAGCTCGCGCCGACCGACTGGATCGAGGGCGAGTACGACGTGCCGCGCGACGCGTGGTACTTCGGCGCGAACCGTCAGGCGGCGATGCCGTTCTCGGTGCTCCTCGAGATCGCGCTCCAGCCCTGCGGCTGGCTCGCCGCTTACTGCGGGTCGGCGCTGCGGAGCCCGACGGACCTCAAGTTCCGGAACCTCGGCGGCAAGGCCGTGATGCACGAGGAGGTCTTCGCGGACGCCGGGACGCTCACGACGCGCGTCCGCCTCACGAGCTTCTCCGAGGCGGGCGGCATGATCATCCAGAAGTACGACATGAAGGTCCTCCGCGGCTCGAGAGTGGTCTACGAGGGCGACACCTCGTTCGGCTTCTTCTCCGCGGAGGCGCTCGCCCAGCAGGTCGGCGTCCGCGGCGCGAAGCCGTGGGTCCAGCCCGGGCTCCCCGCACCGCGCCCGATCCCGCACCAGGCCCCGCTCCCCGACGACGACTACCGGATGATCGAGCAGGTCCAGGTCGTGAAGGACGGGGGCCCTTCGGGCCTCGGGTTCATCCGCGGGACGACGGACGTGAACCCGGAGCGCTGGTTCTTCAAGGCGCACTTCTACGAGGACCCGGTCTGGCCGGGCTCGCTCGGGCTCGAGAGCTTCCTCCAGCTCCTCAAGGTCTTCCTCGTCGAGGAGCATCCCGAGGCCTGCGCCGATGGACCTGGGGCGACTCACCGCTTCGAGACGATCCTCCCGCGCGAGCCGCACGAGTGGGTCTACCGCGGCCAGATCATCCCGAGGAACCGAAAGGTGACCGTCGAGGCGGTCATCGACGAACGACGGCGCGACGAGCGCCGCGCGGACGGTGTGGTCGCGAGCGGCTACCTCACCGTCGACGGGATCGTGATCTACGAGATGAAGAAGTTCGGCCTGAGGCTCGTCCCGCGCTGAGCGGGCGCGCCGCTCAGCGGATCGCGGCGGCCGCGGTCTTCCCGGCCTCGACCGTGACCGTCACCGAGTGCTCGGAGACGAGCGCGAAGCCGCTGCTCGTCGGCCCCACGCGATAGGTCCCTGCCGGGACGTTCTCGAGCGTGAAGGTCCCGTCGCTCCGCTGAGCGCCGATGACCGCGACGCCGTCGCCGATCGCGACGACCTGGTCCCGCGCGACCGCTCCGGCGACGGTCCCCTCGATCGTCCCCGAGCCCGCCGGATCCGGGAGCGTGAAGGAGACCTCGAGCGGCGCCTCCGCGGCCACCGAGAGCCCCGAGCGGAAGAGCACGAGCCCCAGGTCCCCGTCGGGCGAGACGAGCACCGTCACGGAGCCCACGTCGAGGTGAGCGAGCTCGGCGTGCGCGTCGGTCGCCGCGCTCTTCGCGGTCGCCGCGGGGATCCCCCGGATCTCGCCGCCCGTGTAGACGCCCGCCGAGAAGCCCGAGCGGACGCCGTCCTTCGTGGTCACCTTCACGAGGATCCGACCCTCGCCGCGTCCCGCGATCGCGAAGTCCGCGCGCTCGCGCGCGCCCTCGCGGACCGTGACCGCCTTCGGCGCCGAGGCGACACCGATCAGGCTCACCCGGTACTCGCCGGGCGCGAGGCCGCGGATCTCGTAGGTCCCGTCGCGGTGGACGAAGGAGTTCCCCGCGGGCGAACCGTCCGCCGCGAGCGCGACGACGCCGGTGATCCTCGCGACGCGCGACGCCGGGCCGGAGATCGATCCGTGGATCGTGGCCGCGCGGACGACGCGGAGGTCCGCGAGGAGGACCTGCTGGTCCGCGGCGACCTCGACGGCGACGTCGCCCGCGAGCGCGAACGAACGGTGAGAGATGCGGACGGCATAATGCCCGGCCTTGAGGTCGGCCTCGAAGCGGCCGTCGGGCCCCGAGGTCACGATCCGGCCCGGGATCCTCAGGGCTCCGGCGAACGTGACGGCCGCGCTCTCGACCGGCGCGCCGTCGGGTCCGACGACGCGGCCGCTCACGCGCCCGTTCGCGTTCGCGACGACGAGGTCGCCGAGCTCGCTCGTGCCGCCCTCGGGGAGCGTGATCGTCTTCTCGAGAGCGTCGGTCGCCCCGGCGATGCCGCGGACCGCGGCGGCGCGGCGCCGCGAGCCGGCCTCGGCGAGGATGCGCCCCATGGGCGACGAGGGCTCGAGGACGGAGACCGAGAGCCTCGCCTTGCCGGCCGGCAAACCCTGGAGCCGGAACGTCCCGTCCGCCTCGGTGGCCACGGCCGCGAACGGCTCGCGCTTCCTCGAGAGCGTGACGGTCGCGCTCGCGAGCGGCACCCCGCGCGACGAGACGACGCGCCCCGCGAGCGTCGCGCCGCGGCCGAGGACGAGGTCGGGCGCGATCGCCTCTCCCTGCTCGACCGGGACGGTGACGCGCACCGCGCCGAAGCCGGGAGCCTCCGCCTCGAGCGTGTAGCTCCCCGCGACGAGGCCGCTCACGAGGTAGCTCCCGTCGCTCGCGGGCACGATCTCCGCCCGGGCATCCGAGAGACCGCCCATGACCTTCATCATCTCGGCCGTGCCACGCGCCGCCTTGTCGGCGGTCGCGTCGAGACAGGTCACCGAGATCGACGCGGGCAGCGGGCCGCCTTCGCGGCGCACGTGGCCGCGGATCCTCACGGCAGGGCCGAGGCGGACCGAGACCTCGCTCACGGCGCCCGCCTTGACGACCGCGCGGGCGCGCGCGGGCGCGTGGTCCTTCGCGCAGAAGAGGAGAGGGTAGGTGTCGGGCACGAGGTCGCGAAGGACGATGCAACCGTCCTCGTCCGTCTCGACATCGAGCGCGACTCCGTAGTCCGCATCCTCGGGGATCCCGAGCATGCTCCCGTACGAGACCGGCAGGACGACGAGGCGGACCGCCGTCGCGGCCGCGGGCCGTCCGTCCGGCGCGAGGACCTTCGCGACGAGGCTGCCGCAGCCCTCCGCGGTCTTCTCGGGTCCGGCGACGCGGACCTCGATCGCCGTCGCGGACTCTCCGAGCCCGGACGGAGCCGCGATGCTCCCGCCGAGGAGCCCGCGCCGCGCCGTGACCGCGAGCGCGTGAGCGATCTCGACCTTCGTCTTCGCCGCGGCGAGACGAGCGACCGGAAGCCCGTCGGGGTCGCGAGTCGGGAGCCACGCCTCGCCGTCGGGTCCCGTCGTCGCGCTCGCGAAGGTGTTGCCCTTCGAGCGGCCCTGGAGGTCGAGGAGCGCCGCCATCGGCGCGGCGTCCCTCCGCGTGTCGTCGGCCGACTCGAAGCGGAGAGCGACCGCGGCGCTCGCGACGCGCGCGCCGTCGGGTCCGATCACGCGGACACGGAGACCCGGATCGCGGAGGCTCGCGGCGCCGCCCGTGCGCGGATCGCCTGGATGGCGCTCCGGGGCCTCGCTGCCCGGAGGCGGCGGCGGCGGAGGCGGATCCTGCTCGCGCGAGTCGCTCGCGATCGGCGCCGTCTCCGCGGCACGGGGCGAGGTCGCGGCGCCCGGCGCCTGTCCTGACTCTTCCGCGGGAGCGATCGCGGCGCTCTCCTTCGAGCCGTCCTCCGTCGCGGGCTTCGTGCTCGCGCCGCGCCAAGCGACCACACCCACGGTGACGAGGGCGACCGCGACCGCGGGCACGAGGAGCGTGACGAGGAGCGAGGCCTTCGCGAGCGCGGCGGCCTGGTGCTCGAGGAGCGCGACGCTCGGCGCTGCGGGCGGCACGACGGCGGTGCGGCCGTGATCGGTGCACCACTGCCCGAGCTCGACCGCGCTCACGGCGTAGCCCGCGCGCGCCATCGAGGCCCGCATCTGCTCGAGGCCGCGCCGGATCCGCGAGCTCGCGGTGCCGGTCGGGCAGCCCACGAGCGCGGCGACCTCCTCGTGGGAGTGGCCCTCCATGAAGTGGAGGACGATCGGGGAGCGGAGCTCCTCGGGGAGCTGGTAGAGCCGCTCCTCCACGTCCGCGGAGAGCTCGCGTCGATCAGCCTCGGACGGCCGGCGCGTGGAGGCGAGGCGCGCGGCGACCCGCTCCTCGAGCGCACGACGGCGCGTCCGCGAGCGGAGGGTCTTCCGCGCCGCGTTGAGCACGAGCGTGCGGAACCACGGACCGAACGGCGCCCCGGGGCGGAAGCGCTTCGCGACGCGAACGAGCCACACGAGAGCCTCCTGGGCCGTATCCTCGGCCGCGACGGAGTCTCCGAGGACGCGCAGCGCCAGCCGGAACGCCTCCGGCCAGTGACGCTCCACGAGCTCCTCGAGCGCGGCCGGCGAAGCCGTGCGCGCGTACTCGAGAACCAGCGCCTCGTCGGTGCGGACCGTGTCCATCGTCTTCACTTCAGGCCTCCGTCGGCGGGTCTTTACCCGCCCGGAGGCCGCGACATCACGGATTTCCCGGCTCCCGCGGAACCACGGAAGATGAGATCCTATCAGGGCATGCGTTACTCGCGGGTCACCATCGAGGCGCTCGGCTACGAGCTCGGGCCGAACGTCGTCACTTCGCGCGCTCTCGAGGACCGGCTCGCGCCGCTCTACCAGACGCTCCGCATCCAGCCCGGTCAGCTCGAAGCTCTCACGGGGATCCGCGAGCGGCGCTTCTGGGACCAGGGGACGAAGCCGAGCCAGGGCGCGCTCCGCGCGGCGAAGAAGGCGCTCGAGGCGAGCAAGGTCGATGCTCGAGACATCGGAGCCGTCCTCTTCACGGGCGTCTGCCGCGACAACCTCGAGCCCGCGACCGCGTGCGCCGTGGCGTCGGGCCTCGGGCTCAAGGGCGACGTGATCGTCCAGGACATCTCGAACGCGTGCCTCGGCGTCCTCTCGGGCATGATCGACGTCGCGAACCGGATCGAGCTCGGCCAGATCAAGGCGGGCCTCGTCGTCTCGTGCGAGTCGGCCCGCGAGATCACGGACATCATGATCGAGCGGCTCCTCGCCGACCGGCGCATGGAGAGCTTCCGCACGTCGCTCGCGACGCTCACGGGCGGCTCGGGCGCCGTCGCCGTCCTCCTCGCCCACGAGGACGTGGCGATCGGACACCGCTTCCTCGGTGGCGCCGTGAAGGCCGCCCCCGAGTTCCACGAGCACTGCCGCTGGGGTCCCGACACCGGTGTCCCGCCCTCCGCGCCCATGATC
Source organism: uncultured Planctomycetota bacterium (assembly GCA_964648345.1). GTDB lineage: Bacteria > Planctomycetota > J058 > J058 > JACQDU01 > CAZYLP01. The sequence continues at coordinate 14,980 of CAZYLP010000020.1, read as the reverse complement.
ATGGAGACGGACGCGGTCGCCGTCCTTCGAGATGGCGTCGCACTCGGGCGCGACACGTGGGCCGCGTTCCTCGCGGAGCTCGACTGGTCTCCTTCGCGCATCGACCGCGTCTTCTGCCACCAGGTGACCGCGGGCCACTCGGCCGCGATCCTCCAGGCCTTCGGCGTCGAGAAGGCGAAGGACTTCACGACCGTCGAGTTCCTCGGGAACATGGGCACGGCCGCGCTCCCGACGGGCGTCGCGATCGGCGCCGAGCGCGGCGTGGTCAAGCCGGGCGATCGGGTCGCGCTCCTCGGGATCGGGAGCGGCCTCAACTGCATGATGCTGGGGCTCGAGTGGTGATGGAGCGCTGGCGCGAGCTGTATCCGTTCGTGAGCCGCTTCATCGACCGGCCGTCCCTCACGGGCCGGCCCCTCCGCTACCACTTCATCGATGAGGGGCAGGGGGACGCGGTCGTCTTCGTGCACGGGAACCCGACCTGGTCCTTCTACTGGCGCGAGCTCGTGAAGGCGCTCCGCGGCACGCACCGCTGCGTCGCCGTGGACCACATGGGCTGCGGCCTCTCCGAGAAGCCCGACGACTCGGAGTACGACTACACGCTCGACCGCCGCGTCGAGGACCTGAACGCGCTCATCGAGCACTTGAAGCTCGAGAAGGTCACGCTCGTCCTCCACGACTGGGGCGGCATGATCGGCCTCGCGTGGGCGACCCTCCACCCGGAGCGCGTGTCGAAGCTCGTCCTCCTCAACACGTCGGGCTTCCGGCTCCCCGCGACGAAGCCGCTCCCCGCGACGCTCAAGCTCGTGCGGACCGCTCCGTTCGGCGCGCTCATGGTCCGCGGCATGAACGCCTTCGCGGGGCTCGCGACGACGATGGCGGCCATGAAGCCGCTCGACCCGCGCGTGAAGGAAGGGCTCGTCGCGCCCTACGACTCGTGGCGGAACCGGATCGCGACGCTCCGCTTCGTGCAGGACATCCCGCTCCGCGCGGGCGACAAGGCGTGGAACACGGTCGTCCGCACCGAGGAGAACCTCGAGAAGCTGAAGCACGTGCCCACCTTCATCGGATGGGGCGAGAAGGACTTCGTGTTCGACGACCACTTCCTCAGGGAGTGGAAGAAGCGGATCCCGGACGCGACGTATGCGATCTACCCCGCGGCCGGCCACTACGTCATCGAGGACGCGAAGGACGAGCTGATCCCGAAGATCGTGAGCTTCATCGGGTCTCCGGAGCCGGCGAAGGTATGACGGTCGCCACCTCGAGCGTGAACGTCGCCTGGCACCTCGAGGAGATGGCCCGGCGTCAGCCGGAGAAGGACGCGATCGTCCTCTCGAAGCGGCGCGGCGAGAAGCTCGAGTACACGCCGTGGAGCTTCCGCGACCTCGAGGCCGAGGCGAGCCGCCTCGCTCACGGTCTCGAGAGCGTCGGGATCAAGCGCGGGACGAAGACCGCGCTCCTCGTCCCGCCGAGCCGCGAGTTCTTCGCGCTCGTCTTCGCGCTCTTCAAGGTCGGCGCCGTGACCGTGCTCATCGATCCGGGCGTCGGGAAGCTGAACCTCCTCCGCTGCCTCGGAGAGATCGCGCCCGAAGCGTGCATCGCCGTCTCGAAGGCGCACGCGGCGCGCGTCCTCCTCCGCGCCATGCGCTCCGTGAAGGTGAACGTCACGATCGGCCGCCGCTGGTTCTGGGGCGGGCACACGCTCGACCAACTCCGCGTCGAGAAGGGTCCTTACAAGACCGTCGACGCGCGCCCCGACGAGACGGCCGCGATCCTCTTCACGACCGGGAGCACCGGCGTCCCGAAGGGCGCCGTCTACACGCACGGGATCTTCGACGCGCAGGTGCGCGCGCTGAAGGAGATCTACCGCTTCGCGCCCGACGAGATCGACCTGCCGACGTTCCCGCTCTTCGCGCTCTTCGACCCGGCGCTGGGTATGACGGCCGTCATCCCGGACATGGACTTCACCCGGCCCGGCTTCGTCGAGCGCGCGAACATCATCGATGCGATCCGCGACCGGCGAGTGACGTCGATGTTCGGCTCGCCCGCGCTCCTCGCGCGCGTGGCCGGCGAGGAGAAGCTCCCCACGCTCCGCCGCGTGATCTCCGCGGGCGCACCGGCCGTCCCCTCCGTGCTCGAGGAGTTCCAGGGCATGCTCGCGGAGGGTGCGGAGATCTCGACGCCGTACGGCGCGACGGAGGCGCTCCCCGTCGCGACGATCGGGAGCAAGGAGATCCTCTCCGAGACGCGCGCCCTGACCGAGACGGGACACGGCACCTGCGTCGGGCGCCCGGCGCCGGGGATCGAGGTGCGGATCATCAAGATCGACGACGAGCCGATCGAGCGCTGGTCGGATGACCTCCTCGCCGCGAAGGGCGAGGTCGGCGAGATCTGCGTGAAGGGGTCCGTCGTCACCAGGAGCTACTACGCGCGCCCCGAGCAGACCGCTCTCGCGAAGATCCAGGACGCGGAGGGCTTCTGGCACCGCATGGGCGACCTCGGCCGCTTCGACGACAAGGGGCGGCTCTGGTTCTTCGGACGGAAGTCGCAGCGAGTCGTCCGCGACGACCGGACCTGGTTCACCGAGCCGGTCGAGGCGCTGTTCCCGTGGCTCGGCGGACGGACCGCGCTCGTGGGAGTCGGCAAGAAGAACTTCCAGAAGCCCGTCGTCGTCTTCGAGACGGGAGACAACCGGATCCGCATCGATCCCGACTGGCTCGAGAACTGCCGCGCACGAGCGCAGGCGCACGAAGCGACGCGCGGGATCGAGCACTTCGTGATTCACTTCGGGCACTTCCCGGTGGACATCCGCCACAACGCAAAAATCTTCCGCGAGAAGCTCGCGAAGATGGTGGCCGGCTCGGTGCAGTGGGGAGGCTGGTGAAGGCCCTCGTCACGGGCGGTGGCGGCTTCCTCGGCCGCGCCATCTGCGAGCACCTCGCGAAGCGGGGCGACTCCGTCCGCAGCTTCGCGCGCGGCGACTACCCCGACCTCGCGGCGCTCGGCATCGAGCACGTCCGCGGGGACATCGAGGACGCCGAGGCCGTGAAGAAGGCGGCTGAAGGCGTCGAGGTCGTCTTCCACGTCGCCGCCAAGCCCGGGATCTGGGGCTCGCGCGAGTCGTTCTACGGTCCGAACGTCCGCGGCACCGAGAACGTCATCGCGGCCTGCAGAGCGAAGGGGATATCCCGGCTCGTGCACACGAGCTCGCCGTCGGTCGTCTTCGGCGGCCGCGACCTCGAGGGCGTGGACGAGCGCACGCCTTACCCCGACCACTTCGAGGCGCTCTACCCGGAGACGAAGGCGATCTCCGAGCGCGCCGTCCTCGGCGTGAACGACGGCACGCTCGCGACCGTCGCGCTCCGCCCGCACCTGATCTGGGGGCCGCGCGACAACCACCTCGTCCCGCGCGTGATCGACAAGGGCAGGAAGGGCCAGCTCCGCCGTCTCGGGCCCGAGAACAAGAAGGTGGACACGATCTACATCGACAACTGCGCGGAGGCGCACCTCCACGCGGCCGATCGGCTCGCGCCGGGCTCGAAGATCGCGGGCAAGGTCTACTTCCTCTCGAACGACGACCCGCGGCCGCTCTGGGATCTCGTGAACGCGATCCTCGCGGCGGCGAACCTCCCGCCCGTCACGCGCTCCGTGCCCGTCGGGGTGGCGAAGTTCCTCGGCGGGGCGCTCGAGGCCGTGCACGGAGCGCTCGGGCTCGAAGGCGAGCCGCGCATGACGCGCTTCCTGGCGGGCGAGCTCTCCACCGCTCACTGGTTCGACATCAGCGCCGCCAAGAGAGACCTCGAGTGGAAGCCACGCGTGTCGATCGAGGAGGGCTTGAAGCGGCTCTCGGAGTGGCTGCGCTCGGGCGGCCGGTGAGCACGTCACGTGACGAGGCCGCAGATGAGCAGGGGAGCAGGCGAGCCATTTCGGCTCACCTACGCCCCCGTCGCGCGCGACGGGGCCTCGGGCAAGCAGAAATGGCTCACCTGTGGGCCTGCTCATCTGAGGCGTCGTCATGACGGCGGAGATTCGAGGAGTCGCAGCGAGTGCTCCGCGGCCGTCTCGACGGCGAAGGTTCTACCTCGTCGCCGGAGTCTTGTTCCTCCTGTTGGGAGTGCCGCCTCTCGTCGTCTACGTCGATGCCCGCCGCGACATCGCACGCGAGCTCCAGCGCGTGGAGGCGGAGATCGCGGAGGAGCGAGCGCGGCTCGAGCAGGTCCGGCTGCCTTGCCTGCGCGGAGAGCCGATCGACGACTCCGCTCGGGCTCGGCTCGCACCGTTGCTCGCGGTCTCTGCTCGACTCGCTGACCCGAAAGCGTTCGTGAGCCAGCCCTGGGATCCGGGTAGTTCGCTTCCCTCCGAATCGCGCGACTATCTCGCTGGCAACCGTACCCTGATCGCGCCGTTGCGGTCCGCCCTCTCGTGCACACGGCTCCGCCCACCGGGGTTCGCGATGGAAGCGACCGCCCCCGACCTCACGGCATGGCGACGGCTCGTCAACTTGCTCGTCCTCGCCGCATGCGAGCGCGCGGAAGCTCGCGACGACCGCGCGAGTGCGGAGCTCTTCCTCGACGGCGCTCGGCTCGGCCTGGAGACGATGCGCGCCGACACCGAAGGCGGACCGTACCTGGATGCATTGGTCGGCAACGCCTACTCAGCGTCCTGTCTTCGGTTTCTTGCGACGCTGGTCGCGTCCGGACGCTTGCAGGGCGATCTTCACCGGGAGCTCGAGCGCGAGCTCGAGCTGATCGAGTCTGGCCTTCCGACGGCGCACGAATCTGGCTCGAGCACGGCATGGCGCGGCGCCGCCAACTCTGCCTCACCGGTCACCTCACGGGCATGGAGAACACGTCGCTCCTCGGCGACGACGGGCGTGTGGCGCTGACGGGTTGGCGAAGGGTCGTCCCCCGTCCGATCCTGATCGCTCGGGCGTTGGCGGAGATCGATGCCGTCGTGAAGGCGCCGGTTAGACAGCGCTCGGAGGATCGGCACGCGCCCGACGAGTGGGTCGGCGCGATCGCCGCGCAGGACCACACAAACCCGTACGTCCAGCTCTTCGCACACCTGTCGAACGCGAATGCGGTTCGAGAGAGCCGCATGGGCATAGCGGTCGTGCGAGGTGCGATCATCATCGAGGAGCGACGCCGAACGGACGGCGTGTATCCACCGAGCGGCGCGCCCCCTGCCCTCCCGCCGGATCCATGCTCGAGAGCTCATGAACCACTTCGCTACGAACGCAGCGCGGACGGCAAAGGCTGGCGACTCTGGAGCGTGAACCGGAACGGGCGAGACGACGGAGGGGTGGCCGACACGACGGGAGAGAAGGACGACCACCCACTCGAAAAGCGATAGCACCGTCCAACCACTTTCAGACTTGAAAGCTAGAGGCCCTGTCACGGCTGACAAGGCCTCTGGCTTTCCAAATCTGAAAGTGGGTGCTTCACGAGGACGCCCGGCGCTCCACGAGGTCCCACTTGTTCCCGTAGAGGTCGAGGAACACGACCACCTTCCCGTAGCTCTCGCTCCTCGGCTCCTCGGTGAACTTCACGCCGTGCTTCTTCATGCGCTCGTAGTCCTCGGCGAAGTCGTCCGTGTGGAGGAAGAACGCCACCCGCCCTCCGGCCGCCTTGCCGACGTGACCTTCCTGCTCCGGCGTCGCCGCCCGCGCGAGGAGGAGACTGGCCTCGCCACCCTTCGGCCCCACGCGCACGAAGCGCTTCGCTCCGACGGGAGTGTCCTCGAGCAGCTCGAACCCGAGCGCCTGCGTGAAAAACCGGATCGCTTCGTCGTAATCTCGGACGAGGAGCGCGACGTGGGCGAGCGACTTCGAGCTCATGGGTTCACCGGCGGCATTCTCACAAAGGACGGCCGGTGAGCTCGGACTGGCTGCACTTCTTTGCCCGCATCGCGGTCAAAGTCGTCATCGGGATCGTCGTGTCGTCCGTTGCCTTCGCGTTCTGGAAGCTCGGCCAGAGACGCCGCCTCGCCGAGGTCGCACGGCTCGAGAAGCTCCCGTCGATCGTCGCGGACTTCACGACGCCCGAGGGCGCGGAGACGACCGCAGCCTGGCCGGACCTCGAAGGGGTCCGCTCCTTCTTCATCTCGTGCGAGCCGTACGCCCCGGGCGTCGTCGCCGTCACGGAGAAGCTCGTCCCGCAGTACGCCGACATCGTCGAGCAGGTCGTCCTCGTCTCCGATACGGTCGACGGCTTCAGGGTGGCGCGCGTGCTGTAGACTCTCTCCCCCGGGGGTGGCTCCATGTCAGGCAGACTCTGCTTCTTCGCGCTCGCCGCGGCCATCGTCCTCGCTCCGCGCGCCGCGATGGCCGAGGGTGGGACGCTCGTCTTCGACCGCCCGCTGTTCCTCGACGACAAGGGCGCGACCGGCAAGGTGAAGCACCTCTACCGCCTCGACGGCGTGGACGGCGACTGGGACGCCTCGATCGCCGTGATCCTCGCGGGCACGGAGCACGACGCGAGCCTCGACGCGACCCGCTGGCTCCTCCTCTTCAAGACGAAGACCGGCGCCGCGGCCGACGCGACCCACCTGGCTCTCGAGGACGCCGCCGTGAAGGGCGCGGTCACGACCCTCGCGGGCTACGTCGAGGAGCGGTGGACGAAGGCGGTGAGCGTCTCGCTCAACGGGCCCGACGGCATGGTCTGGTTCGCGCGCCTGCAGGGCGGCGCGAAGACGGTGGACAAGCACCGCGACGACTTCATGAAGTGGGTCCGCTCGGTGAAGTCCACGACCGAGGGCGGGCCCGGCCCGAAGCCCGCGGCCGACGAGGAGGACTGGCGCACGGTCGTCGCCCGCGCGAAGCGGCTCCTCGACGAGGGCAAGGGCCCCGCGAAGGTCGCGCCCCTCGTGAAGCGCGCCCTCGAGCTCGCGCCGCCGGACCAGCCCGAGGTGCAGGCGCTCTCGGGCGAGCTCCTCTACCTGCAGAGGAAGAACGACGAGGCCTACAGGGTCCTCTCGGGCGCGATCAAGGCCGACGGCTCCCTCACCCGCGCGCGGCGCGTGCGCGCGTACATCTCGATCGACCGCCGGCTCCAGGGCATGCAGGTCACCTCCGAGTTCCTCGAGGACCTCGACGCCGCGATCGAGGCCTACCCGGACGACCTCCGCCTCCACGACGCGCGGGCCCGCGAGCGTTACACGCGACAGAAGTGGCGCGAAGCGCTCGTGGACTTCGACGTGATCCTCGCCCCCGAGGCGCGGAAGCTCGGAGACAAGAACGTCATCGCGGACATGCTCCGCGCGCGCGCCTACTGCCACATCAAGCTCCGCCAGTTCGACAAGGCGATCGCCGACTGCAACGACGCGATCGAGCTCTCGCCGAAGAACGGCGCCGGCCATCGGTTCCTCGGCATCCTCCACATGGAGCACGGCGACCCGTCGAAGGCGATCGATGCGTTCGACGCCGCGGCGAAGCTCCTCCAGGGCGAGGACCGGAACGACGCGAGGATCCTCTGCATCGAGGCCAAGGAGAAGACCGGCGATCTCGCCGGCGCGATCGCCGACATCGAGAAGTTCCTCGAGGAGAACCCGAAGTCGAAGTTCGTGAAGCGCGCCACCGAGGCGCTCGACCGCGTCCGCTCCGCGAACGAGAAGCGCCTCGAGAAGAAGGACGAGAAGCCCGAGAAGCCCGACGAGAAGAAGCCCGACAAGAAGGACGGCGACTTCTAGCTCACCGCTCCGGCACGAACTCGAGGATCGAGTGCCCGCCCTCGCGGGCGCGGGCGCGCTCCTCGTCCGAGAGGGTCGTGGCCTCCGCGAGCTGCTGCTCGGCGCGGAGCTGGAGGTCCATCGTCGCGATCACGCGCCGGAGGTTCTGGAGCCGCCGCTCGCCGAGGGGCAGGGCGGCATCCACGGCGGGCACGCGGACGACGCCGTCGGCCATCGTGCGCGCGACCGCGGAGACGGCGTCGCGCGCCGTCTCCGCGAGGTCGAAGGAGCGCATCCACTCGAGGACGAGCGCCGCCGCGACGGGCCCGGGGCCCGCGGCGGTGACGGGGATCTCCTGGCGGCCGAGCTTCTCGCCGAAGAACGGGTCGTCCGTCACGGCCGCGAGATAAGCCTGATGCTGCTCGGGCCGCATGATGCGCGCGAGCTCCTGCTCGAGCGCGAGCTTGTCCGCGAAGTCGCGCCGCACCTGGGCGACGAGCGTCGTGGGCGCCGGCTCGGCGACGTGCGTCGCGTTGTCCGCGGCGACCCGCGCGCGCACCGACTCGGTCTGCCCCGCGTCGAGCCCGCCCGCGAGCGCGCTGACCCAGCCGGGCACGAAGCGCGCGCGGACCTCCGGGTCCGAGAGCGGCCGGAACATCAGCGCCGGCTGACCGCGGAGCTTGTTGATCTCGCTCGTCGCCTGGAAGAGCTCCTGGATCGCATCGCGGTTCGCCGCGTCGAGCTTCTTCCCGCGGCCCGTCCACGCGGCGACGAGCGCCCTCGCGCCCGCGTCCCAGTTCGTCTTCTCGAGGAGGGCGCGCACCCGCTCCTCGGCCTCCTTGGGGTCGAGGGGCCTCTCGTCCTTGCCGCTCTTCTCGCCCTTCGTGAAGGCCTTCTTGTCGTCGAGCTTCTTCTCGGCGATCGGCTTCGAGGACTGCTGGGAGAGCGCGGTCTCGGCGGCGACGAGCCGCTTCTCGAGCTCGGACGCGCGCTCCTGCGAGGCCGCGAGCGCGGAGCGGAGGGAGGCGACCTCGTCGGGGACGGGGACCGCGGGTCCGGCCCCCCCCCCAACCCCCCCCCCCCGCGCGGGGGGGGGTTGGGGGGAGGCCGGACCAGGCCGCGGCTCCTCGGAGGTCATGCGGACGAGGAAGATCCCGGCCGTGAAGATCACCGCGACGACGGCGCCGCCCGTGGCCTCGCGCTTCACGAGCGCACCAGGACGTTCGCGATCGTGAGGAGGGTGCGCATGTCGTCGGCTCCTTGAGGCAGGCTCGGCAAGGCCACCGCGATCGCGCCCCCGCCCGCGCGGCTCGCGAGGTCCTGGAGGAGGAGACGGTCGCGCTCGCCGAGCGCTTGCTCCGAGCGCGCGAGGAGGCGGAGCTTCTCGAGCCCCGAGCGCGCCTCGGAGGACGGGGCGGCGGGGAGCAGCTTCTCGTCCGGGAAGACCTTCTCCTGATCGCGCGCGTGGCTGCGGTTGAGGATGAAGCCGCGGAACGGGAGCCCGAGCTCGCTCGTCTTCCGCTGGAAGAAGTGGACCTCGGTGAGCGCGGCCGCGGCCGGCGAGGTGACGAGCAGGAAGGCGACGTCGGGCTTCGAGAGGAACTCGCGCATCTGCGTCACGTCGCGGTTGAGCGCCGAGAAGATCGGCGAGAAGACCTTGAAGAACGTCGTGAGCTCGCTCGAGAACTCGTCGCCGAAGACGCCCGAGAGGACGCGCGAGATGATCTTGCCCGCGGCCCGGTGGATGAACCCGCCCTCCTTCGGGAGGAACAGCCGGAAGATCTTCCCGTCGAGGAAGCGCGAGAGCCGCCCGGGCGCCTCGAGGAAGTCGAGCGCGTGGCGCGAGGGGGGCGTGTCGAGGATCACGAGGTCGTAGCGGCCCTCCTTCACGAAGCCGTGGAGGGCCTCCATGGCCGTGTACTCGTGCATGCCCGCGACCATGGACGTGACGTGCTGGTAGACGCGGTTCTTGAGGACCTTCTGGTACTCCTCCTCGGACTTCATGAGGCGGCGCACGGCCTCGTCCGAGACGAGCTTCGCGTCGAGCATCCACGCCTCGAGCGACGCCGGGGCGACGATCTCGGCGGCGGCCTTGCGGTCCTCGGGGAGCGGCACCGGCTCCTTCGGGTTCCGCGAGACGCCGAGCGTCTCGGCGAGCCGGCGCGACGGGTCGATCGTGAGGACGAGGACGCGCCGGCCCATGCGCGCCGCCGCGAGCGCGAGCGCGGCCGCCGTCGTCGTCTTGCCGACGCCGCCGGCGCCGCAGCAGACGATGACGTGCTTCGTCTTGAGGATCTGCTCGATCGTCTCGACGCTCTTCGCGATCAAGTGCGCACCGGCGTCCGCTCGAGGCTGTCGGCGATCGCGTTCACGAGCGCGCGCCCGTCGTTCGCGGGGAGCTCGGGCACGGTGACGAGCGGCACCTTGATCTCGGAGGAGAGGCGTCTGAGCGACGCGCGCGCCTCCTCGACGCGCCGGAAGCCGTCCGCACCGAACACCGGCTTCGAGTCGAGGAGCGGCCGCAGCGCCTCGCGCTCTCCCTCCGTGAAGCGGTCCTCGGGCATCTTGTTGAGGACGATCCCGCCCACGGCCATGGCCGTCTTCTCGAGGCCCGCGAGGAGCTCGAGCGTCTCGCTCACGGGGAGCGCTTCGGGGAGCGTGACGATCCACGCGACGCCCTTCGCGGGGTCGTTCAGGTAGCTCTGGCCTTCTCTCAACGCGTTCGCGATCGGCCCGCGCGAGACGAGGCCGAGGAGCACCTCGGGGAGGCCCGTGAGCGCGAGCGTGTGCCCGGTCGCCGGCATGTCGATCACGATGAGCTCGTGCTCGGAGCCGCCGCGCGGATGCTCCGCCTTCAGGAGGGTGAGGAGGTGGAAGAAGATCCCCATCTCCCTGAAGCTCGGCGCCGCGGAGAGGAGGCGCCGGAGCGCCTCCGAGCCGAGCGCCGCCTTCGCGAGCGCGGGCACCGGGAGCACGGAGCGGAGGAAGAGCTCCTGTCCCTTGTGAGAGAGGAGGAGCCCCGCCTTCACGCCGGGCGCGATCTCGGTCGGCTCGTCGGGGAGGCGGTCGTAGCCGAAGATCCTCGCGAGCGGCGAGTCCTCCGAGCCGAGCTCGCCCAGCTCGCAGACGAGGACGCGCTTCCGCGCGCGCGCCGCGACCGTCGCGAAGGCGGCGGCGACGGAGCTCCGCCCGACGCCGCCCTTCCCGGTCACGAGGACGACGCGCTTGTCGAGGATCGCCTCCACCGGCGCTTACTTGCCCGCCTTCGCCTCGGTCTCGAAGTGGCGGCGGACGGAGCCGAAGAGGTGGCGCATGCCCGCGCGCTTGAGCGCCGCGGCCATGATCTGGAGCGCGTGCTCGGGCGGGCGGCGCATGACCTTCCCGAGCTCCTTCGCGATCTGCGCGAGGTTCGCGACGGCGTCCTCGTCGAACGCGGCCTTGCCGACGAGGTGCGCGAGGAGGTTGTCGCCCGGCGGGACCTCGGCGCCGAGGCGCCGGACGAGCGCGCGGAGCTCCTCCTTGGTGGGCTCGATGGGAGCGGGCGCGGCCTTTCCGAGCGGCAACGAAGTCTCTCCGGGGGGCAGCAAGGCGAGGCCTCCTCGGGCGAGAATGTATCACGTGCGGAAGCTCGTAACAGCAGCGGAGCGGCTCCGGGACGAGCTGGAGCGGCTCGCGAAGAAGAAGGGCTCGGGGGCCGGCCACGTCCTCCTCCCCACGCGGTATGCGTGGGCGAGCCACAAGGCGTACATCGAGAAGCACGCCCGGAAGGGCGTCGAGGCGCTCCTCGTCGGCATGAACCCGGGGCCCTGGGGCATGGGCCGCACGGGAGTGCCCTTCGGCGACCCCGCGCTCGTGAAGGAGTTCCTCGGCGTGGACCACCCCGTCTCGCTGCCGCCGCCGCTCGAGGCGACGGAGCGCGGCGAGGTGAGCGGCCAGCGCCTCTGGGGCGGCGCGAAGGCCTGCTTCGGGACCGCGGACGCCTTCTTCGCGAAGTTCTTCGTCGCGAACTACTGCCCGTTCCTCTTCCTCGCGAAGAGCGGGGCGAACCTGACGCCCGACAAGCTCCCCGCGAAGTGGATGCAGCCGGTCCTCGATGCGTGCGATGAGCACCTGAGAGCGGTCGTCGAGAGCCTCGAGCCCAAGCGCGTCGTCGGCGTCGGCGCCTGGGCCACGAAGCGCGCGAAGGAAGCGCTCGGCGAGGAGTGCCCGATCCCGCTCGGCACGCTCCTCCACCCGAGCCCTGCGAGCCCGGCCGCGAACAAGGGCTGGCTCCCCGCTGCTCGCAAGCAACTCGAAGCCCTGGGGTGCCCGTGGCCCGACCCCGCCTAGCCGTTTACATCAGCGGCCACGGCTTCGGTCACTTCACGCGGAGCGAGGCCGTGCTCGCGCTCCTCGCGCCTCACTTCGAGCTCCACGTCCGCACGTGCGACCGCGCGCTCGCGATCGCGCGGCGCGCTCCCTGGGCGACGAGCGTCGAGGAGGTGGACGGCGGCCCCGGCGTCGTGCAGAAGGGGCCCCTCGAGAGCGACGTCGAGGGGACCCGTCGGGCCGTCGAGCAGCATCTCCGCGGCTTCGAGGCGAGCGCCGACCGCGAGGCGAAGGCGCTCCGCGCCCTCGGAGTCCGCGCCGTCTACTCCGACGTGGCGCCGCTCGCCTTCGAGGCCGCGCATCGAGCGGGCGTGCCTTCGATCGGCCTCGCGAACTTCTCGTGGAGCTGGATCTACGAGGGCTTCGAGGCCTGCGCCGCGCTCGCGCCGCACCTCCGCGCGGCCGAGGAGCGGGCGACGCACTTCCTCATGCTGCCCTTCGGTGGGGGGCTCGAGGTCTTCCCGAATCGCGAGCAGCTCCCGCTCGTCTCGCGCAAACCGACGACGACGCGCGAGGCCGCGCGCCGTCTCCTCCCGCTCCCTGCTCGCGAGGAGCGGCCGGTCGTGCTCCTCTCGTTCGGCGGCTTCGGGGACGCGCTCGACCTCGGAGACGCGGCGCGACGCAATCCGGAGTTCTTCTTCGTCTCCTTCGCGGCCTCGAGGGTCCGCGCGGAGAACCTCGCCGTGCTCCCGCACGACCACCCGTACCCGCATCAGGACCTCGTCCTCGGCGCGGACGTCGTGCTCGGGAAGCCGGGCTACGGGACCGTCGCCGAGGCGATCGTCGCGCGGAAGCCGTTCGTCATCACGCCGCGCGGCGACTTCCGCGAGTTCCCGATCCTCGCGCGCGGCATCGAGGAGCACCTCCCGAGCGCGCGCCTCTCCCTGGACGAGCTTCTCGGAGGCGAGTGGACGCCCACGATCCGCCGCGCTCTCGCGGCGCCCGTGCCTCCCTCCACGCTCGGTCACGACGGCGCCGAGGTCGCCTCAGCGCGGATCCGGGCCCTCCTCGTCTAGCGCCTTCATGCGCGCGCGGAGCTCGTCGTCGAGCGGGACCTTGCCGCCCTTGTCGTAGTCGATCAGGACGACGACGCCCTCGCCCTTGGCCGCGTCGCCGTGCTTCGCGCTCGTCACGCTGTACTCCATGACGAAGCTCGTGTTCCCCTGCTTGACGACCTTCGTGCTCACGCGGACCGTGTCGGGATAAGTGAGCGGCTTCGCGTAGTCGCAGCTCGTCCGCGCGAGGATCGGCCCCTTCTTCTCGCGCTTCATCCGCTCGTTGAGGCCGATCTTCTCGAAGTAGACGATCCGGGCCGACTCGAACCACCGGAAGTAGACGGTGTTGTTCACGTGCCCGAAGGCATCCATGTCTCCCCACTGGACGGGGATCTCGACGGTCACCATTGAACGGATCCTATCATCGATGCTATGTTAGGTAAATGTTCGCAGCGAGACGGGATGTCTTCAAGGCGAGTCAGCTGGTCCGCGATGGCCTCCCGGGGTCGCTCATGGACCTCCACGCCGACGATGGCTCGGGCGCCTGCGCGCTCGCGCTCAGGATCGCGGCGCGCCATCAGGCCGGCACCGGCAAGACCATCATCATCATCGACTCGACCGGCGACTTCTATCCGCCCGCGGCCGTGAAGGAGGGCGTCGCCCTCGAGCGGCTCCTCGTCGTCCGTGCGCGCCGCGAGGCCGCGGTGCTCGCGGCCCTCGACGAGGCTCTCCGCTGCAAGGCGGTCGCCGCGGCTCTCGCGCGCGTTCGCCGTCTCGATGGAGCAGGGAGCCATCGCCTGCGCGTCGCCGCGGAGAAAGGCGGCGGCCTCGGGCTGCTCGTGCGTCCGCTCGATGATCGAACGGCGGTCTCCGCGGCGGCCGTCCGGGTCATCGTGCGCGGAGGCGGGCGCGTCGAGCCGTTCCGTGTCCGCGGCGGAGGCCGGTGCCTGTCTTGAGCTCCTCGCATGCCTCTGATCGCAACTCCTCGCGTCTCCGTCGAAGTCATTTCATCGATCGCAACGACTTTGAGCCACAGAGGTCACAGAGGGCACAGAGAGTCGGCGAAACCAACGTGGATGGCCATTCCTCACTCTCGAGAAGAGCGACGGAGAGTCATCCACTCCTCTGTGCTCTCTGTGTCCTCTGTGGCAAAAATCAAGCTCTCGCACCTCTTCTGCCTGAGCACTTCGCGGGGTGGCCTGCGTCGTGAGAATCCTCGCGCTCGTCCTCCCCCACCTCCCCGTCGAGGTCGTGGTCCGCATGTCCCCGGAGCTCGCCCGGAGCGGCCGGCCCATCGCGCTCGTCGAGGCGAAGGGCGCCTCGCTCTACGTGGCCGCGGCGTCGAGCAAGGCGCACGAGCTCGGAGTGCGCGTCGGCCAGACGCATGCCAATGCCCTGGCCGTGGCTCCGGACCTGATCGTCAAGGACCGGAAGCCCGAGGAGGAGAAGGAGGCGCTGCGAGCCGTCGCGCGCTGGGCGTCGCTCGTCCTCTCCCCGCGAGCAGCCGTCGATGATGCGCGGAGGGCCGTGCTCGTGGACGTGAAGGGGATCGAGCACGTCCACGGGAGCGAGCGGCAACTCCTCGAGCGGGCGCTCTCGGACCTCCGCGCCTTCGGCTACGAGGTCCGCGGAGCGATCGCCGACACGATCCTCGCGGCGATCGCGCTCGCCGAGCACGGAGAGCAAGACCTCCTCGCGCTCCCCGTGCGGGCGCTCGCGCTCGACCGCGTGGCCCTCGAGCGGCTCGCGGCGGCGGGCGTCGAGACGATCGAGCAGCTCGCCGCGCTCCCGCGGAAGGCGCTCCCCGCGCGGCTGGGGGCGGAGGTGCTCGAGCGCCTCGACCGCGCGCTCGGAGCCCGGCCCGACGTGCTCGTCGCGCAGGAGTTCCCGGACCCGGTCCACGATCCGCCGGACGTGCCGGTGGCGAATCCAGCCACGCAAGCAACCACGAACAG